>CAZKST010000054.1:0-14239 GCA_964555395.1 uncultured Thiotrichaceae bacterium
CAAGAAAAGTCGTTCTTTGTAAAGGAATAAATAAACTCATAAGTGAGCAAAAAATTGGTCTAACTGTGCTTCTGTTTCTACTGAGCGCGCTAATTCTTTAGCAATTTCAGGCTGAAAACCAACCGCACAGGCTAATTTTTCAAAAGAAATGGGATAAGATGAACCTTGTGGGTCTTGCCATTCTTGACAATTATCATGTGTCCAGTCGCGAATTTCCCATTGATTCATTGTTCCAAATTGCGCCCAAACTAAATTTAAAATAGTTAATTCAGCTTGACTTAACTCATCTAGCTCAGTATTTTCTTTAAAAAATTTATTTAAAGAAACTTCATGATTTTCTTTATCAGAAATCCATTCTTCCCAACGATTAGGATTAGTATAGCCATTCATTAAATCCAATGTTCTGGATAATACAGGCCCATGTGGCATTGCAACCATCATATCTTCTGAAATAGAAAAGCCAAATTGTCGTACAGCTTCTCTATCAGCCAAATATAAAAGTTTCATAAGTTTTAAATGAGGCATTCTCTTTTTCTCTGTTTGATTGAGAAAAAAAGCTGCCATTTGTGCAACTTTGTATTCGTTAAACATAATTCATCGCCTATTGCCTTTTAATTCAAGTAAGTTTATAAATTTCCTCAATCCTCTGCATGGTTTCAATCCTTTTGTGAATGCTCAGTATAACGTTTTTTCAGTTTCTCAGGTTTTATACCCACTGAGTAAGCAAAACGTAATCGCCACATTAAAAAAATCGTTTTCCAAATACCATTTTGCTCCCAGCGGCGACTCGAAGTAATGACGGGGTCGCGTAAGCATAAAGGACGGCTTAAACGTTTTAACTGTTTACTAATGGCGATGTCTTCCATCAATGGAATTTCTGGAAATCCTTGAATTTTTTCAAATAAATCACGGCGAATAAAAATTGCTTGGTCGCCAGTCGCAATGCCTGTTAAACAAGAACGTAAATTCATCATGCGCTCAATTACTCTAAACATGCGATGATGCCCGCTTAATTGCACGTTAAACCGTCCCCACATACGCCCCGTGCTGACCAGTCCAATCAAAATGCGCATGTCGGCTTGATTGGGAAGTACGGTATCCGCATGTAAAAAGAGTAGCACTTTCCCTTTAGCGTGACGCGCTCCCTCATTCATTTGTTGCGCTCGCCCTTTGGACACTTCGATAAAGTGGTCAACCAGCGGTTCGGCTAATTGGCGCGTGTTGTCTTGACTGCCACCATCTACAACAATGATTTCTGTTCCCGCCGCTCGTAAAGGTTGTAAATGCAATAAGGTATTGACAATAAAAGGTTGTTCATTCAGCGTGGGAATAATAATAGAAATTAAATCTTTCAAGTTAATGCTCCACCACAACTACTGCCCTGTCCTGCGGTGCAGCCGTAACAATGGTCTGCGATGGTGACAGGGTTTCCTGTTAAATCTAAGGTTGCAAGTTCGCTAATATGCGCTCGCTTTGTGCCTAATTGGGGAATATTGGCGGCTAATTTGAGCATTTGGTTAAAATCGCAGTCGTAAATATAGCCTTGCCAATCAATGCTAATTAATGTTCTACACATGACTTTTTCAAGATTGCTTGCGCTGTAGGCTTGGCGCAATAAATTCATGTAATCTTGAAATTGTCCTGTGGAAATTAACCAACTGCCAAAACGTTGAATGGGCATGTTGGCTAATGTGAGAAGTTGATTAAACACGATACCATAATTTTGTTGTAAATACTGTTTATAATCGTGCTCTAATGCAGCTTGAGCAGGGGGTAAATGGGCTGTAATGGGGTTATAAACCAAATTTAGCGTTAAATGACTGCCATTTATGCCATAACCCAGCGCATTAAGTTGTTTTAAGCCGTTTAAACTGGCGTTAAATGTACCTTTTCCGCGTTGTTTGTCGACATTTTCTGCTAAATAACAGGGAAGTGAGGCAATAATTTGTACTTGCTGCGCGGCTAAAAAGGCGGCTAAATCGTGTTGTCCGTCTTCCGTTAAAATGGTTAAGTTGCAACGGTCTTGTACAGTAATTCCTAAACGACGGGCTTCTGTGACCAGATAACGAAAATCAGGATGTAATTCTGGCGCGCCGCCAGTAATATCTAAAATTTTGATATTCTTGTTGTTTTTAAGATAATTTAAAATGTGTTCTATCGTTTCTCGCGCCATGCTTTCAGTGCGATTGGGACCGGCGTTAACGTGGCAATGTAAACATTGTTGGTTGCAAATGTAACCTAAATTGACTTGTAAAGTGGTTAATTGGGTACGATAAATAACTGGAAAATCAGTATTTTGTAATAATGGAAGAGTGGCACGCATAATCGTAACAAGGCAGGGTTTACAAACTAAAAAGAAACGGTCATTGCAAAGCAATGGTTTGTGGGAAACGGACGAGATAAATCCCGTCCGTATACTTAAAGGCTGTTGTGGGTAGAATAGCTTAAATTCTATTGTATATCAAATACTAAGGGGGTTGGACTGAATACAATAGTACGATTGCTAACGACTCGATAACCCATAAACAAGGTGAATTTGCCCGCTAATGGTAAAACACCGCTGTAAATAGGTACATTGAGCGTTGCCGTTAAACTTCCTACGGATTGCATAACGCCTAATTCATCAAATAAACCATTCCAAACTTGCCAAGTTTCGCCATTTTTGGTGAAAATAAATGTGCTGCCATTTGTGCCTTGGAATACAGCAACAGTGAGTAATTCTACCGCTTTCCCTACATGTTCAGTATCAGCGGTTATTTTAAAAGCAATTGTGCTGCTGTCGCTGGTGCTTAAAGTGGAAACAACCACGTTATCGCTTTGCCGTACCACTGAGCCTTCAAAATCGGCATTGGTGCTGATGGCTGTGATTGAGGAATCAATGGCTGCGCTGTTTAAGACTTTTGCAACGTCAGAAACAGTAATAACGGCAGTATTGCTGTTGATAGAGCCTGTGGGATTGCTAACCCGAACCCAATATTTTTTGCTAGCCGCTAAGGCGGGCGTTGTAAATTGGGTTTTGCCGTTTATGGCAACCGGTGTGCTGGTGTCGCCACTTTCGCCTTCATACCAATCAAATTGCAAGGGGCGCAAATAACCGCCAAAGGTGCTGCTGTCTAATGCGTCCACGCTCATGGTTAAAGTCGCAGTGGTGTTTGGGCTAATCGTTTGATTTTTTAAAGTTTGATTTAAAACAAAATCAACTGTACCTATGCCTGCGGTTAAATTTAACGTTCCCGTAGAATTATCTACCCCTGCAATATTTAAATAGTAAGTCGTGCCTGCTTTTAGTGGGACAGTAATTTGTGAAGTTTCGGTTATATCTGTGAAAGTAAAGGAATTATCATTACAAGCAACTTCTTGTAAATTATTGCCTGTCACTGTCCACAGAGATAAAACGGTGTTGTAAGTAGAGCTTTTAGTTGAAACTAAAACGTTATCTAAATTTTGCGAAGGCGTGTATTGATACCAAACATCTGCACCCGCCGTGCTAGAGCAACTGGGTTGTGCATCGGTGGACGCGCCGCCCGTGTTTTGCTGGGTAGAATAGGGCAAGGGGTCAGTGATTTTTATCGCTGTGGCGCGTGTATCATTGGTCGGCGCAGGGCGGAAGGTAAAATTCAAAATATTGCTGGTTAATTGCGCATTGTCTGATGTTTTACGTCCTACGTTAATCCAATAAGTGGTATTAGCGGTAGTGGTTAATTTTGCTTGCGAGGTGGTCAGCGAACCATTGTTATCATTACAAACTTGCTCAGTTAACGGAAAAGTTGAGCCTGTCCATACAGATAATACTGTATCAAAATCAGAACCTGTGCTTTCAAAACTGACTGTTTGCGCACTGCTAGCGGTGTATTTGTACCACACACTGCGCTCTTGCGTGCCGCAACTGGGTTGTGTTTCATCGCTTTCTAAACTGGCATCATCCACTAATTGCAAATAACTAAAAACACTTGCGCCGTTAATGGTTATCGCACTGCTGAGGTTATCATTGGTCATCGTTTCCGCAGCATACGCATTGAGCATTAAACTACCGCCCGCGCCTTCCAAACTGCCCACGCCGATATAATACGTTTGTCCTGTTTCGCCTACAAAATTAACTTGTGACTGTGGACTGGCTAAACCCGCCGCATCATTACAAGCGACTTCAGTTAACGGATGTTGCGCGCCCGCCCATACTCCTAGCACAGTGTCATAATTTGAACCAAAAGTATCTATTACCACGGGTTTAGTGTCAGTTGCTGTATAACGATACCAAACTTTGCCGCGATAACGTTCACCCACACAACTAAAAGAGGCTTCACTAGCTTCATCTGTTGCGCTCGAGCTGGTTTGCTGATGAGTAAAACTTAATTGAGCAATGGAAATTGCGGCGGCTAAATTATCATTTTCAGGCGCAGCGAATACAGTAGAACTACAACAAAGTCCTACACTGAGTAATAAAATCTTTTTCATAGCTTTGATTTTCCTGAAGAAAAGCGACAACTATTTTACGCTAATTTATGTATAGGGTATAGAAAACATACTTTAAATTGACTAAATTGAAGTGCAATCGCTTCCGCAATTGCTTTTTTGCTAATACTAAGACGTTATACCATTTAGATAAAAGTAGGATGAGGTTGACGTAAGGAAATCCATCAATCAATGAGATTTGAGCACGCTAATTAATTTACAAAAAAGCGATTAATTATGCGGGTTAATGCCCATAAAAAGTCTTGATGAACTTCCTTACGCCAGCCCATCCTACCTTTTTTAGCTTAAACGAGCCTTGCAATCGCTGAAGCTATAGTAAACGCATCTTAAATTGCGTAAATTGGAGTGCAATAGCTTTAGCTATTGCTTTTTTAACCATTTGATTAAACGGTGTTTTACCTGTTGCGACACAGGCAATAGCTGAAGCTATTGCACTCCACTTAAAGTGCGTTTGCTATATTGCACTTCTAACCAATTTATAGCATGGTTGCTATATTTGCACAGTTGACTTAATTTACGCAATTTAACAATCATTTTTTGTGGAAATTAAGAAAATTATGTGAATTGTGGTTCAGATAATGCTATTTATTTTAGAATACGGTTACTTGAATTTAAACTAAGGACGTAAATCCGCCGTTTGCGGCTTACCACAACACACCAATGATTTAAATACTTTCTCGCCCCATTGATAACTGGCTAATCCTGCAATTACAACCGCCGCGCCCCAACCTACATGAGCAGAAATCACTTCATTATTGAGATATTGCCCTGCAAATAAAGCTAAAACGGGAGTTATCAAGGTAATCAATGCTGCTCTGTTCACATCTAAGTGTTTGAGCACATAGTAATATAAAACAAAACCAATCACCGAACCGAATACTGCGAGATATAACAAGGCTAAAGTTGCTTTTAAGGGGAGGGTTACGGGCAAAGTTTGCCCTGTTAACCACCAGCCAATGGCAAACCAAGGCAAGGAAAACCATAAACCGCCACAAGTTAACGCTAACGGCGAAATATCAGTGGCATTTAATTGTTTAACCCAAACAGAGCTTGCACCGTAAATTGTCGTTGCTAATAAAACCGCTAAAATCCCGTATGTGCTATGCGTGTTTAACAGCAATTTATCATTAAAAATAATGACTAATCCCAATATACCTAAAAGCATACCAAACCATTTGCCCGCATCTAGCTGAATTTGTCTTAACCAAAGTACACTTAATAAACTGGTGACCATTGGAGTCATGCCAAAAATCACGGAAATTAAACCTGAAGGAATAAATTGTGCACTCCAATAAGTTAAAGTCATTGAAGCAAAAATCGGGCAACTTACGGCAAAATAGCTGCAATAGGCTTTTTTATGACGTGGAAAGGGAACTTTCCACAACAACATTAACACTGCACATAACAACGCGCCAATTGCCATTCTTCCCGTCACACCAACAAAATAACTTCCTACGCCATTACTCCATTTAATTGCAAGCGGCGTGGTTGACCAAATTAAAATAACCCCTATATAAGCTGCTGGGACAGACATTTTTCTAATCTCCCAAAAACAAAAAAGCCACAAATGTCGGGCATTTGTGGCTTTTTTTATATTGATGATACGTTTTTTATTTAATCATCGCTTATTTTCACGGTCGCACAAACACCCCTGCCATGCTTTTCAGCACAACAAACCAGCGGCGTTTGCGAATAATGTGAATGTGTTTCATGAATAAAAAGATTGAGCGATTTAGTAAATAATAATTTTAATATAACTAGTTTTATCAAAAAGGCAATGTAAAACAAATTACAAGTTGCTTAACTTTTTCAAAAAAGCTGCTACACTGATGATTTACAACTGTAAAATAAAAGGGAAAAATAATGAAAAAACCAACATTACGCAATCCAGTTATTCGGATATTGGCGCAAAAACGCGGCGGGGCGCATGTGGTTTCTAAAAGTGGACAACGCCAACAAGCCAAAAAAGTGACCCGTCAACAATTAGCAGAATGGATAGAAATTGATGAAATGGATACAGAACCTGATATAACGATTTTAAATCCTGCAATGTGCAAAATCAAAACCCCGCCCAGCGGGGTTTTTTTATGTCTATAAAAATAAAGCAATTAATGCAGATAAATATTCATCGCCGATAAAAATAAAATATAACAAGGTTAAAGCAAAAATCATTGCCACAACGCCAGTTATCGTTACAAAAGGTTGTTCATCTTCTTTTTCAAGGGCTTCTTGATAAGCAGGACTAACGGTAGGACGGGATAATTCTGCATCATAACGTTCACGTTGAATGGGATCACATAAGATATGCACAGCTTGCTTGATTGCATCAGCTTGTGCTTGCATTTGTAAATATTGTTGCTGTTTTTCAACATCTCCTAAAGCACCAAAGGCGGCATTTATTTCTTGTGCTCGAGATTTAGCAGCTTGTTTAATTTCTTCTATGTTGGCATTCGATGTAATGCCTAATACTTCATAATAGTTAAGCGGTACACTCATAGCAAAGATCACATGATAAACAGGGAAGATGAATTACCTTACAATAATTCTGTAAAAACAACAATCTTTTTACTTAAAATCTATACTTACAATCCTTTAAACTCTACAATAAATCGTGAACCTTGTCCTAATTCACTTTCACACCAAATGTGTCCTTGTAAAATTTCTACTAACTTTTTGACGATAAATAAACCTAAACCTGTAGAATGCTCGCCCGCCGTAGGAATGGGCGTTAAACGAGAAAATTTATCAAATAAACGGGCTTGGTCTTCTGCGCTCAATCCAGGGCCTTGGTCTTCTACAATGCAGCGAATTTTATTTTCAAAGAAACACATTTTAACTTGAACAGTGGTTTGTGGCTGTGAATATTTAATTGCGTTTGAAATTAAATTATCCATCACCTGTTGAAATAGTTGGCTATCTGTTTCTACAAAACAATCCACTTCTAAGAATGTTAAATTGATATTTTTTTGCTGCGCATATTCGCGATAACGTGAAACACATTCAGCAAGTGTTTTATTTAACGCTATTGTTTGAATAATGGTTTTTATTTTACCCGATTCAATGGCTTTAACATCCAACAAATTGGTAATTAATGCAAACATACGATTAGAAGTTGATTCAATTTTTGTTGCAAAAAGTTGAATTTCTTCTAAAGTCATTTGTGATGCTTCATGCTTTAATTCTTCTGCATAACCGCGAATAGCAGATAAAGGATTTTTTAAATCATGCGCAACAATCCCCATTAATTCATTTTTTTCTTGGTTTAATAAAAATAAACTGTTATTTTTTCTTGCAATCCGATTTCTACTGCTATTAAGTAAAATAAAGAAAGCACAAATAAAAATATTAATTAAACTATATTCAGCATATTGTTGATAGAAATTATTTTCTAGCTTTGCAATTTCATCACTTTGAGTATAAGCGGCTAGATAAGCAACTTTTTGTTGTTGCGTATTTTGGATAGGAATAAAAACGACTGTATGATTACGTCCATGCACTGTTGCATTTACAAAAAAACTTTCTTCTTTTTCAAGTTGTTCTTTTATTTTACTGCGTAATTGTAAATTAATTTTGCTTAACCACGCCGCAGAAATTTTTGAATGTTGTGTTGTATTTTCTTCTAAATAATCATCGCTCAATTCTACTGAGTGATAATTATTTTGTTCATCTTTAAAAGTGGAATCAAAAATAACCTTTTTTTTAAGAAAAAAAGCAAGTTCGCTTGGCACAACTTGGCTCATCAATGTTTCAATTGCTGGAAAGCCTACACTTGTTTCTACACTGCCAATATGTTTGCCTTCATAAAATAAAGGAAATACATAACGGAAACCATTAAAAATCCTTCCCTCTTCAAAACCGTAAATTGGTTTTTTTTGAGTATTAGCAAGCATAATAGAATAGCGAGAACTAAATAAATTATCGCCAAATTTTTCGGGGCGATGAAAGCGTAAAAAGCTTGTACCATCTGGCAAATGAAAATGAAGTTGACGTAAATCAAAATTTATCAATGATTGATAAGTATTTTGTAAAGCAGAAAACAAATGTTGTCTAACTTGATTTTGTTGTTCTTCATCTGTGGTATTTGCCTGTGACATTAAATAAAGCAGTTCAGGACGACAAATAATTTCAGTATAAAGTAGTAATGCTACTTTTCTATAAGATTCTACAGAAATACTATAAGCATCTTGTAAGGTTTCTATTTCGTGATGGGCTAATGCGTCTCGTTTTTCTTTTATAGAATAACTGGTTGGAATTAACAATAGACCTTGTATGCTCAAAAAAATGAACATATATAAAATAGTTTGTCTATCCACATATTTTATAAAAAAATATTTTACTCGCAGGGCTGCGCTCATTGTTGTTCCCAAAATAATGCGCTATTTTTGATATCGAATTAAATACCTCCTTCAGCAGGCTATTGATTTTTATACGAAGGTATTTTTTATGTTATTTAATCCTACCGTCTTTTCCTAACATTAACAAACAGGGGGTTAATATTAGTGTCAATAAAGTTGCAAAACTCAAGCCACCTGCAATGGCGGTAGATAATTGTGTCCACCATTGGGTTGAAGGCGCGCCCATGCTAATTTCGCGATTAATTAAATCGATATTCATACCAATCGCCATTGGCACTAATCCCAAAACGGTAGTAATCACGGTTAAGAACACAGGGCGCAGGCGTTGGGCGCAGGTACGCAACACCGCTTCATATTTATCCTTGCCTTCGGTGCGCAATAAGTTGTAAGTATCAATTAGCACAATATTATTGCTGACGACCACCCCAACTAAGGCAATTAAACTGATACCATTCATCACGATACCAAAAGGTTGACTGGTTAACAGTAAACCAAGTAATACCCCAACTGTGGAAAAAATCACCGCACTTAAAATCAGCAAAGTTTGATAAAAACTATTAAATTGTGCCACTAATACAATAGTAACTAAGAAAATAGAAACTAAGAAAGCCCGTTGTAAAAATTCGCTAGCTTCGCGTTGTTCTTTATCTTCGCCTTTAAAAGTAATGCTTATCCGTTGGTCAAAAGGCTGTTCTTTTAATTTTGCTTTAAGGGCAGTGACCATATCATCGACTAGCACACCTTCTTGCACATTCGCTTGCACGGTAAAAACCCGTTTTTCATTGCTGCGTAAAATTGTACCCGTTTGTTGCTCTGCGCGCCGCGTGACAAATAAACTGGTAGGCACTAAACCGTTATCAGTTTGAATTCTAAGTAAATCAAGTTGTTCAAGATGGCGATATTCTTCAGGAAAACGGGCGCGAATATCCATTTCTTCATCGGCATCAGGCGTGCGATATTCGCCCAATTTAATGCCGTTTGTGACTAATTGTACTGAACTGCCGACGGTTGCGATGTCTGCACCAAAACGGCTGGCTTGCTCACGGTCAACTTTAATTTTCCAATCAATACCCGGTAATGGGCGATTGTCTTCAATATCAATTAAACCTGTGGTTTCTTGCATTAGGCTGACGAATTTTGCAGTAGCGGACAATAAAAGGGCGGAGTCAACACTACCAATTTCTACTTTAACAGGCTTGCCTTGTGAGGGACCCGCATCTGGTTTTTGCACTTCTATGATTACGCCCGCAATTTTTTGTGTGCGTGAACGGATTTCAGCAAAAATTTCTTTGGCTTTGCGACGTTTTTGCCAATCTACTAATTCCAATTGAATAATGCCAATTGTATCGGGTGGGATAGATGCACCGTTAGAACTGGAAACTATGCCACTGCTGGTATAAACGCTGGAAAATTCACGCATTTGTAAAACTTCAGCTTCCACTTGTTTCACTAATTTATCGCGCTCAATCACAGATAAATCGCCCCGCGTGCGCACATACACAACCGCTTGTTCAGGCTCAATGTCGGGGAAAAACTCTACGCCTTTGCCATATTCACCATATAACCAATACACGCCAAACATCACTAATAATGCCAGAAATAATACTTTTAAAGGATGGCGAATTAATTTTGCTAACAGTTTGACATACGCCCCCGTAATGCCTGTTAATTGTGCTAAGGGAATATTGTCATCATCTTCTATCATGCTTTTTGCAGGTGCACGCCCAAATAACGCGCCGAGCGTGGGCGTGAAAATCAAAGCCACGAGCAGAGAAGCGGCGAGCGTGATAATCACCGTAATGGGCAAATATTTCATAAATTCGCCAACGATGCCGGGCCACGTTAACAAGGGAAAAAATACAATCATCGTGACCAACGTCGCGCCCACCACAGGGCCAAACATCCGCTTTGCAGCTAAAGAATACGCTTGCACACGATTCATACCCTCCGCCATGCGACGGTCAGCAAATTCCGTTACGATAATTGCCGCATCCACCAGCATTCCCGACACCAGAATTAAGCTGAATAACACCACGATATTCATCGTATAGCCCATATACGACATAATCAAAATCCCGCCTAAAAAGGAAATCGGCGTAGCGAGCGTTACCAACATCGCATTATAAATACTCATGGTTGCAACGATAATAATCGTTACTAATACAATCGCACTCAGCACATTATTGTTTAAATCCACCAACATATTTTTAATGTCGCGGGATTTGTCTTGAATAAAGCCAATGTTCACATTGGTATTGCCCCACTGCTCTTGCACGGCGGCGACGATGGCGCGGGTTTGTCCGATGGTGTTAATAATATTTGTGCCGACCCGTTTTTTAATTTCCAACGCTAAGGCAGGTTTGCCGTTTACGCGGGCGAAAGTTGTTACATCTTTAAAAGTACGGCGCACTTGGGCAATGTCGCCTAAAGTAATGACTTGCTCGCCCATGACTTTGACGGGGAGTTTTAAAATTTCGGTGGTAGATTCAAAAACACCGGGTACTTTAATGTTAAAGCGTCCTTGTCCCGTGTCTAATGCACCCGCCGCGACTAACTGATTATTGCGTTGAAATAAGCCAAATATTTCATTGTAATTCAACTGGTAACTTTCAATATGTAATGGGTCAAGAATGATTTCCACCACTTCTTCCCGTTTACCTGAAATAGTGACTTCTAACACTTCGGGAATAGTTTCAATCGCATCTTTCATTTGCTGCGCCATTTTCAGCAAAGTGCGTTCGGGTACATCGCCCGCCAAGGTCACGACCATAATCGGGAACAGTGCGACATTGACCTCATTCACGACAGGCTCTTCAGTTTCAGAAGGCAATTTCGCTTTGGCGATATTGACCTTTTGCAACACATCTTGCAGGGCTTTATTGCTATTAAAACCTGCATCAAATTCTAAGGTAACAGAAGCATAGCTTTCACCCGCCACGGCGGTCATTTCTTTTACGCCCTCAATGGCGCGCAGTTCTTTTTCCATCGGGCGGACGAGTAGCCGCTCACCATCTTCGGGCGAGATACCCTCATGGGACATGGAGACATAGATAATGGGAATCGCGACATCGGGGTCGGCTTCTTTAGGCATTTCAATAAAGGCGATAGTGCCAGCGACCAGAATAAACCCAATGGCGAGTAATACCGTTCGCGAGTTATGAATAGCGACATCTATAAATCCAAACATTCTGTTTTCCCAGAGTATCAAATGGAGAGATTGTGCAGTGCGGCAAGATAAGACTTATTTTAGTTGTAGAGACGTACTGTTATTACGTTTTTTTCGTTGTAGGGTGGAATAGCATAGCGTATTCCACCATGAAACGCCGCTAAAGCTGGGCAAAACGGATGATAAACCGTGTGGTGGAATACGCTGCGCTATTCCATCCTACAAACATTTTTAACTTGCGAGGTGATTATTTCAAAAGTAATTTGATTTTGTTAAACTTTACAAAAAATTTATTCTCTTTTTTATAAGTGTATTCTCATGCCTACGCTTCAGCAACAACGCATTCAAGATTTGGAAAGTATCCGCGACAGATATTCTACTATTTGCACGGTTTTATTAGAGCTTGAAAAAGAACTCATTTTAGAAACTCATCCCACGATAAAAATGGGTTATGAGAAAGACATTGCCGAAAAAAAGCAGCAAAAGCTTGAGTGTGAAAAAGAATTGCAAGCTTTAGAAAAACTTGTCAATAACGCGCCTGAAGAAGCGATAGCCGCTAAATCCGAACAGAATTTAGTTGCTGAGCCGTATAAAGGTTTGAAAGCGTTTACTGAAAAAGATGCAAAAATATTTTTTGGACGCGAAAGTTATATTGAACAATTGCTTGAGAAAATAGCGAATCAACAACGTTTTATTGCCGTTTTGGGTGCGTCAGGCAGTGGTAAATCGTCGCTGGTGCGGGCGGGATTGATTGCGAAATTGCAGCAAGCCTCTTTGCAAGGTAAGCGTTGGGATGTGGTGACGATGTTCCCGAGCGAAGAACCGCTTAAAAGTTTGGCGGCGGAATGGCGGGGTGTTTTTAACGACAAAGTGAAAATTAATAATGCCGCTGAATTTGATGAGCTTCTAAAGTCGCTAAAAGCAAAGCATTTTTTGTTAGTCATTGACCAATTTGAAGAGTTTTTTACCGAGTGTAAAGATGAAAAGTTGCGCGTGGCGTTTTTTGAGTGTTTATTGAAAACGCTTGAGTTAAATACGGCGTTGTTTGTGGTGATTACTTTGCGCGTTGATTTTTTGGGGAAATGTGCGGAATATTTGGAACTGATTACTGAAATTGAAAAAAATCAGATATTGCTTAAACCGTTGAGTTATGAAGCTTTGCAGGCGGTTATTGAAAAACCTTTGCAGTTTACCACTCGCAAAATAGAACCTGAATTAGTTGAGCATTTAGCCTCTGATGCGTTTCAGGAAAAAGGCAGTTTGCCGTTGTTGCAATATGCGTTAGAAAAATTGTGGGAAACAACTGAGCAGCAAGACTGTATTCGTTTGCAGGATTATCAACGTTTATGCGGCACGGAGACGCAGCAAAGTAGTTTGCGTTTGTTTTTAAATCAAAAAGCAGAAGCTTTTTATGAAAAATTAACGCCGCAAGAGCAAAATTTATTGCGCTGGTTATTATTGGAATTAACCCAAGTCGGCGATTGGTTGGAAGAGACTACGCGCAAAACTTTGGTAATTGCGGATTTATTGCAACAGCAGCCAGATGAAGCCATGGCAATTGAAGCGTTGTTAGAAAAGTTAGTGCAAAAAGAGCGTTTATTAATCAGTGATGTCAATGCACAAAAACAAGCTACAGTGACTATTTCTCACGAGGCATTGATTCGGGAGTGGGAGCAATTTAGAGAGTGGTTAAAAACCCATTTGGAATTGAAACGCTGGCGCGACCGCTTGGCTAATGATTTAAAAGATTGGGAAGACACAGGTAAAACTGAGTATTTATTGCACGGTGGGCGTTTGTTAGAAGCCGAGGAAAAGTTGCAAGAGTATTCTGATTCTTTGTTGATTAATGTTAAAGAACGCAAGTTTATACAGGCGAGTCAGGCGCAAAATGCACAGGAAAGAAAACAGCGAAACCGTACCAAGTGGGCAATGCGGATTGCTGTTATTGCTGTGATTGGAGTATTAGCGGGTTGGTTATGGCGTGAAAGACAACAAGGGCAAATTCTTGTACAACAGCAGGAAAATTTAAAACAACAAACTGAATTAGCGATAAAACATAAACAAAATGCTGAAAAGCAAGCAGAGTATGCTTTAACAGCAGCTAATGCTATTACTTATGATTTAGTAGATACATTACAAGACAAAGGTTTTTCTAACTTACTTTCAAAAATCTTAAAAAATAATGCCGACTTGTTAGAAAAAACCTATGCTTTAAATCCTGATAATTTAACGGCTAAACGGGAATATT
>CAZKST010000055.1:0-14159 GCA_964555395.1 uncultured Thiotrichaceae bacterium
CGCCAAGCTTCTAATGCTGCCATGCCATCTTCAACAACAGTGACATCACAACCTAGTTTTAGCAGTAAACTTTGCTCAACTTGCTGATTAATAACATCATCTTCGGCAAGTAAAACTTTTAATGGAGGAGATTCAGCAGTCATAACGTAAAATTCGGTAAAAAAATAAATGAAGTATCATTACCTAGACGCACTGTGCAGTTAAGTAACGTTATGGTTTAATGCGTTGGGGAAATTTAATTAAAAATACCTCCATAAGCTATTTGTAAAAATGCTAGTTAACCTAAATTTGAAAAACTAAGTTTGTTATATTTCAGGTTAACTAACTTTTCATTATTTTAACAAATAATTACTTTGCTGCCTATAAAACGTATTCAACCCTTTGTCAGCTTTTTTTAGAGAGCCATTAAAATGCGAGGTTGCGATGTAAGACTCCGATATAAATTGTCTAAACTTTCGCGTGAAGTGGCAGTAATTTCTATGGTGACGGCTAAATATTTGCCTTGCCCACTGGGGCGCGTACCAACAAGGCGAGCATCTGCAAAAGTTTGTTGTGCAAGCTCTAACACAAAGGTGCTGAAATCTTCACTTGCTAAACCCATCACTTTGACAGGAAATTTACAAGGAAATTCTAATAAAGAAGGTGGGTTAGTTTCTTGATTCATAGCAAATACCTAATGAATATATTATTCAAATAACAGCCAAAATGCGTCTAAACTGCGTGACCAAAATGCGCCAGTTTCTACTGCATTTAAAGTGATTAATGGATATTCAGCCAACGAATGTTGATTAAACATTAAATTTACTGTACCAATGGCTTGTTCTGTATTTAATGGGGCAAGCAGTGGATGTTTTAAATTCACTGTTGCATTAAGTTGTTTAATTTGTCCGCGTGGAATAGTCACAAAAATGGGAGCACTTACGCCAAAAGCAACTTCTGTTTGTTCCCCTTTCCAAACTTTAGCTGTGCCAAGTTTGGTTTTTGCAGAGTAAAGTTGATAACTTTCAAAAAAACGGAAACCGTAATCTAGTAGTTTTTCTGATTCAGTGGCGCGCTCATTCATACCTTTTGCACCTAATAAGACGGAAACTAAGCGCATTTCGCCGCGTTTTGCGGAAGAAATTAGACAGTAGCCAGCAAAATCAGTAAATCCCGTTTTCATGCCATCCACACTTTTATCACGCCATAAGAGTAAGTTACGGTTGGTTTGGGTGATGTTATTGTAGCTAAATTCTTTTTCAGAATACCAACGGTAGTATTCAGGAAATGTGCGAATCAAGGCATGGGCAATTTTGGCTAAATCTTGAGCGGTGCTGTAATGATTGAGGTCTGTTAAGCCCGTGCTATTTTGAAAATGGGTGCTTTTCATGCCCAATTGTTGGGCTTTTTCATTCATCAATTGCACAAAATGCTCTTCAGAGCCGCCGATATATTCTGCTAAAGCAACTGTTGCATCGTTACCTGATTGAATAATCATGCCTTTAAGTAAGTCTTCAACTTGTACGTTGGTATTGACGTTGACATACATCCGCGAGCCGACCATTTTCCAAGCTTTTTCGCTAATTCTAACTTGGTCATCTAATTTGATTGCGCCTTGTTTGAGTTTTTCAAACACTAAATAAGCGGTCATCAGTTTAGTTAAACTTGCTGGCTCAGTTTGGGCGGTTTCATGTAACGCAGTTAGCACTTGCCCGCTATTGAAATCAATCAAAATATAAGAAGTTGCGTCAATATTGGGTGGAGGAGGTAAGCTATTTTCTACCCCGCTCGCGGGTGCAGTGGGCGACGTTGTGGTAGGCGCAGCGGGTTGTTGCGCAATAGCACTTTGCATAAATAGCCAAAAAGTCAGCAAACTAAAGCGTTTAGCAAAACGATTAAAAAAAACTGTGGTTGTTAACATAACTAAATACCCCAAGATTGAAAAAATTGGATTGGTAAGAAACGTGGGTATTTTAGGAATAGCATCTATTATGCCGAGCACAGATAAACGGCATGATTAAGGAATTGACGACTATCGCTACCAGAAAAATGTCTCAAAAATGATGAGAAACTGAATAGGCTATAGGCGCAGTGCTCCTAAAGCAAGTGCAGAGCTTAGTATAAGCATAACTAAGCTCTGTCAAGGCAGGAATGCAGTGATTTAATTACTTAATATCACGCAATAATTCATTTAAGCTAACTTTGCTGCGGGTTTTTTCATCAACTTGTTTCACAATAACAGCGCAATATAAGCTATATTTGCCATCATCTGAGGGTAAATTGCCTGAAACTACAACAGAATAGGGTGGAATATAGCCGTAGCTAATTGTGCCTGTTTCGCGGTTATAAATGCGGGTACTTTGCCCTAAATAAACACCCATAGAAATCACTGAGCCTTCCCCGACAATTACGCCTTCTACCACTTCTGAGCGTGCGCCGATAAAGCAATTATCTTCAATAATAGTGGGTGAGGCTTGCAAAGGTTCTAATACGCCGCCAATACCTACACCGCCAGATAAATGTACATTTTTGCCGATTTGCGCACAAGAACCTACCGTTGCCCAAGTGTCAACCATTGTACCGCTGTCAACATACGCCCCGATATTAACGTAGGAAGGCATTAAAACTACATTAGGCGCGATATATGCGCCCCGCCGCGCAGCAGCAGGCGGCACAACGCGCACGCCGCTTTCCCGAAAATCGCGTAAATTATAATCCGCAAATTTAGAAGGTACTTTATCGTAATAATTGGTAAAGCCGCCCTTAACGAATTGATTATCCTCAATTCGGAAAGATAACAACACTGCTTTTTTCACCCATTCATTGACTTGCCATTGCCCGTCTTTTTTCTCAGCAACCCGTAATTGTCCACGGTCTAATAAGGCTAACGTTTCGGTAATCGCTTCTTTGACTTCGTGACTCACTGAGCGCGGACTTAAATCAGCCCGTTGTTCAAAAGCGGTTTCAATTGTGGTTTGTAATGAATGCATAGCAACTCCCTGCGAATTAAATCTAAGTTTTATTTGTAAAAATAGTTTTATTATATAGAAGTTACGCAGTTCATTTTTATCTGAACCGCAATTCGGACAATTCTCTCGTTCCACGCTCCCGCGTCACTGCCATTAAGATAGGCGTTTGTAGGGTGGAATAGCGAAGCGTATTCCACCATGAAGCTCTGCCAAATCTGAGTAAAAACCGCTTATCAACCCAACGGTGGAATACGGCTTGCGCCTATTCCACCCTACATTTACGCTTAACTTAATGACATTGTTGCGCTCCTGCGTGGGAACGAGAGAATTGTGCGAATTGTGGTTCAAACAAAGGTGAACAGCATAACTTCTAAAACAGTCTTAATGAACTTCCTTAAATCAGCCCATCCTACCAGTTTTTTTATTCAACCGCGTAACTTCTAACATTCTAACTAAATCTATGAATGCGGTGTAGAAGAAACAGCGGGTGCGTGATGCTGTGCTTGATGATTAATTGCAATGACGGGATAAGGAAAACGCCAAGTCGTTGTCGTTTCTGGAATTGCTACCATTTGAATACATTCCACAGGACAAGGCGGCAAACATAACTCACATCCTGTACATTCATCACTAATAATCGTGTGCATGTGTTTTGCCGAGCCTAAAATTGCATCTACAGGGCACGCTTGAATACACAAAGTACAACCGATACACGTTGCTTCGTTAATGACCGCAACCATTGCCGTTTTTTCCACCAGCGCATCAGAAACTTTTATCGGGCGGTCAAGCAACTCTGCAATATCCCGCATACAACGTTCACCACCGGGCGTGCATAAATCAATGTCGGCTTGATTATTTGCGACCGCTTCCGCATAGGGGCGACACCCTGCATAACCACATTTACCGCATTGTGAATGGGGTAATAATTCTTCAATTTTATCAACAATCGGGTTGCCTTCAACTTTGAAGCGCACAGCGGCATAGCCCAACAAACCACCAAAGGCAACTGCCATTACACCTAAAACTATAATCGTAAAGACAATTATCATAAAATTATAACCATAAATTAAACAATAGTTTGTTTAAGATTTAACCAAACCAGCAAAGCCCATAAACGCCATTGACATAATGCCAGCCGTGACTAAAGCAACGGGCGCACCTTTAAAAATAGCGGGAACATCCGCAACCGTAATACGCTCGCGCATCGCTGCAAACAGCACTAATACCAATGAAAAGCCAATTGCTGCCCCAAAACCATAAACGCTAGATTGCAAGAAAGTGTGTTGTGCTTGTACATTTAACAAAGCAACCCCTAACACCGCGCAATTTGTAGTAATTAAGGGTAGAAAAATACCTAGCACTTGGTACAAAATAGGGCTACTTTTGTGAATCACCATTTCAGTAAATTGCACAACGACGGCAATCACTAAAATAAAGGCGATAGTGCGTAAAAACTCTAATTCTAACGGTGCAAGTAAGAAATCATTTACTAAAGCACTTAAAATGGCAGATAAAGTCAATACAAAGGTTGTGGCAAGTCCCATACCTACTGCCGTTTCTAACTTGGTAGAAACGCTCATAAAAGGACAAAGTCCTAAAAACTTTGCAAGCACAAAGTTATTGACTAAAACAGTGCTGATAAAAATTAATAAATATTCAGTCATATCTGAAAATAAAACACGATAAAGTTATTTAAAAAATATAAAATAAGCTCCGTGATTTGTAAATCACAGAGAAGTTATTTTTAAAACTTATTTTAAATATGGTTAATTCAAGCTTTTTAATGATACCTATTTTATTTTATTTTGGCTATAACCTAGGATAATTGATTATGACAAATGATGTTTCAGGCACTTTAGAAAAAGAACGTAAAGAAACTTTAGCCGTTTTTAAACAACTTTTAACTATCATGGATGAATTACGCGAGAAATGTCCATGGGATAAAAAACAAACATGGGAATCTTTAAAGCCTTTAACGTTAGAAGAAAGTTATGAGTTAGCCGATGCTATTTTAAATCAAGATATTGATGAGGTTAAAAAAGAGTTAGGGGATTTATTATTGCATATTGTATTTTATTGTAAAATTGCCGAAGAACAACAGCATTTTTCTATGCAAACAGTGATTGAAAGTTTAAATACAAAAATGATTAGACGACATCCACATGTTTTTGGTGAGCAATCTTTAAAAACAGAAGAACAAGTTAAGCAACAATGGGCAGCGATTAAAGCACAAGAACAAGTTAATGCTCAAATACAACCTAGTATTTTAGCGGGTGTCCCACAAATATTGCCCGCATTATTAAAGGCGCATCGTTTACAAGATAAAGCGGCAAGCGTGGGCTTTGATTGGCAAGAAGCAGAGCAAGTTTGGGAGAAAGTGCAAGAAGAATTAGCGGAGCTACGCGAACATTCAGCCCCCAATGCCTCACAAAATTTTGTTGAAATGGAAAATGAATTCGGTGATGTATTATTTGCTTTAGTAAATTATGCCCGTTTCTTAAAAATTGACCCAGAAACTGCTTTAGAAAAAACGAATCGTAAATTTATACAACGTTTTAAAGCAATGGAAGAATATACATTACAACAAAATCGTTCGTTAGCGGAATTATCGTTAGCACAATTAGAAGAATTATGGCAACGTGCCAAACAAGCAGAAATGCTTGCTAAAACTAAAAATGAAGTGAATTAACAAATGAATTGGTCTCAATTAGTTTTTACCACCACTGAACAAAATGCTGAGCCTTTAGCCGATATTTTAATGGAATTGGGCGCGTTATCTGTTTCTTTTCGGGATGCGGAAGATGTGCCAGTGTATGAGCCTGCGCTAAATACTACGCCATTGTGGCAACAAACCCAAGTGGTTGCTTTGCTTGAACAAGAAAGCGATATTGAAGCTTTTTTATTGCAACTGACTCAAGCGTTAAATCCAGAAACTGTTCCCGCGTATCATTTAGAAGAATTACCAGAGCAGCAATGGGAACGGGCATGGATGGCGGATTTTCACCCTATGCAATTTGGGCAAAATCTGTGGATTTGTCCCAGTTGGCAAACGCCGCCGCAACCTGAAGCGGTCAATATTATGCTTGACCCTGGTTTAGCTTTTGGCACGGGCACGCATCAAACCACCGCTTTATGCTTGCAATGGTTAGATGGTAATGTGGACAAATTTAGCAATGAAAAATTAATCGATTATGGCTGTGGTTCAGGCATTTTAGCGATTGCCGCTCTAAAATTAGGGGCAAAATCGGTAATTGCGATTGATTATGACCCACAAGCATTAATTGCAACCCAAGAAAATGCGCAAAATAATGGTGTAGATAGTGCAATTCAGTGTTTTTTACCTGCAAATTACACTGAAACCCAGCCAGTAAAAGGTGTTTTAGCCAATATTTTAGCGGTAGTGTTGATTGAGTTGGTAGAAACCTTAACAGCTTTAGTACAACCCCAAGGTTTTATTGTATTATCAGGCATTTTGCGTGAACAAGCGGATGCTGTGGTTAACGCCTATAAAAGCGATTTTGAAATCACTGAAGTGGCTTATCAAGATAATTGGGCGCGCATTGTTGGGATTAAGAAAAGCTAAGCAACTTTCTTTAATTGTTTAAAATTTTTACTTTAACGCCTGTTATGAGTTGATTATGTACACACAATGTCCAGAATGTCAGACTGTTTTTGAAGTAACTCCCGACTTATTAAAAAAAGCTAAAGGAAATGTGCGTTGTAGTCATTGCCAAGCAATTTTTAATGCTAAGCAACATGAATTAAATGATTTGCCTATTTCCGCGAATAATGATGCACATTCAGAAGATTTAACATTAGAAGGTTTACAAGTTGATGAACCGCTGACAGCGGATTTTGTTGAACCCCCCCCTAAACGCAGTTTAGCTTCTTTGTTGCTTTGGAGTTTATTTGCGATTATTTTAATGGGCGGTTTAACTGCACAATATTTTTGGTTTATGCAGCCAGAAATCGTTTTGCAAAATGAATATATTCGTCCAGCTTTAACTTTAACTTGTGATATTGCTGGTTGTGAATTGCCTATGACGCGCAATGTTAAGCTAATTCACATGGATAAACATATTGTACAAACCCATAGCACTTTAGCAAACACTTTACAATTTGACGCAACATTTACAAATACCGCATTCTTTCCACAACCTTATCCAGATTTATTGTTAACTTTTCACGATTATAAAGAAAATCCTATTGCACAACGGCGTTTTACACCTAAAGAATATTTAAATCGTTTACTAGATAAACAATTAATGAAAGCGGGTGAAACAGTGCACTTACGTTTAGAACTTATAGAAATGCAAAATGTGGTAGAAGGACAAAACATTATGCAAGGTTATAAGTTTGAGTTTTTGTAAATAAATTTGAGTATTAATGATGCCAACTTCTTTTAAAAACACGCCCCCTTTATGCGTTGATTTGGATGGAACTCTAATTGCCAGTGATAGTTTATGGGAAAGTATTTTTGTTCTGATTAGAAAGAAACCTTTCTTAATTTTCTTATTACCTTTTTGGGTTTTACGCGGTAAAGCATTTTTTAAGCGTTCAATTGCTAAACATGTGAATTTAGCAGCCGATGCTTTGCCTTATCGTCCTGAAGTATTGAGTTTTTTAAAACAACAATATCAACATGGACGCACTTTAGTTTTAGCCACAGCGGCACATAGTTCTATTGCAGAAAATGTAGCGGAACATTTAGGTTTTTTTGAGGAAATTTTTGCAACGGATGAAAGATTTAACTTAAAAGGTAAAAATAAGCTAGAGTTATTAAAACAGCGGTTTGGGACATTTGATTATATGGGCGACTCAACTGCTGATTTACCTTTATTTGCCGAAGCACGGGAAATTTATGTTGTTGCTCCGTCTGCTAGTTTAAAACAAAAACTTCCTAAGAAACCTGCACAAATTTTTGAAGGAACACCTGTATCTTTAAAAGTATGGTTGCAAGTTTTACGTCCGCATCAATGGGCAAAAAATGCGTTATTGTTTATTCCTTTATTTTTGTCTGGGCAATTTTTAATTACTGATAATCTCATTAATATTGCATTGGCTTTTCTTTGTTTTTCTTTAGTGGCTTCTAGTGGTTATATTATTAATGATTTATTAGATTTAGCCGCTGACCGTCATCATCATAAGAAATGCAAACGCCCCTTTGCAGCGGGAACTGTACCCATTCAATACGGCTTGCCGCTCTTTGCGGGTTTAGTCAGTACCAGTTTAATCATTGCATTTGCTTTTTTAAGTTTTCCTTTCGTAAGTGTTTTATTAGTTTATTTGGTTTCTACTTTAACCTATTCGTTTTATTTGAAACGTAAATTAGTATTAGACGTGTTAGTTTTGGCTGGTTTATATACTTTGCGGATTTTAGCGGGTGGGATTGCAACAGATATAGAAGTTTCTTCATGGTTGTTAGCCATGTCGTTATTTTTATTTACGAGTCTTGCTTTCTTAAAACGCTATATAGAGTTGCTTAATTTAGAAGATAGTGGAACAATAAAGCATCGTAATTATGGTTATGAGGATAGCTTGATTGTTGCTATTTTTGGAGCTTTAAGCAGTTATCATGCAGTATTAGTCTTTGCTTTGTATATTAGTAATAGTGAAGGCGTGGATTCTTATAAAGAACCTGAAATATTATGGCTCATTTGTCCCGTTTTATTGTATTGGTTAAGTCGTGTGTGGTTCTTAGCGCAACGGCGGCAAATGCCTGATGACCCTGTAAGTTTTGCTTTATCAGATAAAATTACATGGTTGACGACGATTAGTGTAGGTGCTTTAGTCTTGGCAGCGAAGTTTCTTTAAAGATTAGTTTAAGCAATGTATTAGTTAAATACTAAGACCTGCTAGGTTTTAAAAACCTAGCAGGTCTTTTAGTTTTTTAGTGCTAGTAATTAAAGCTGTTGCAATAACTCTTTAACTAGCAAGGGCCCGCGATAAATTAAACCGCTATAAACTTGCACTAAACTTGCCCCAGCGGCTAATTTTGCTTGTGCATCCGCCGCTGAGAGAATGCCGCCAGCGGCAATAATGGGTAATTTTCCTTGTAAAGCAATGGCTAATTTGCGCACAATTTCAGTAGAGGCTTGGGTCAACGGCGCGCCGCTCAATCCGCCCGTTTCTTCCGCGTGGGCTAAACCTTCCACGCCTTGACGACTTAAAGTTGTGTTAGTCGCAATCACGCCATCAATTTGATATTTAATTAATTGCTCTGCCATCCATTGCACGGCTTCATCATTTAAATCGGGTGCGATTTTAACGACTAAAGGTTTATAAATGCCTTGTTGTTGTGCTAATTGGGCTTGTGTTTCTTTTAAACTATTCAGCAATTGCTCAAATTCATTGCCTTGTTGTAATTGCCGTAAACCTTTAGTATTCGGTGAGGAAATATTGACGGTAATATAACTCGCCGCAGCATACACTTTCTTTAAGCAAATTTGATAGTCATCTACTGCTTTTTCTAAAGGCGTATCGGCATTTTTTCCAATATTAATGCCTAAAATTCCTTTAAATTGTGCTTTAGCCACGTTGTTTAATAAAGCATCAACACCTGCATTATTAAAGCCCATGCGGTTAATAATTGCTTGGGCTTCTGCTAAGCGAAATAAACGCGGTTTAGGATTGCCTGCTTGTGGGCGTGGGGTGATTGTACCAATTTCAATAAAACCAAAGCCTAAGCCTGATAAACCATCAATATAGTCGCCATTTTTATCTAAACCTGCGGCTAATCCGACTTTGTTCGGAAAATTTAAACCCATGATTGAAATCGGTGTGCCTTCAGGCGGATTTAACCATAGACGTAATAAACCAGCATAAAAAATTTCATTTAAATAACCTAATGCAACTTTGTGAGATAACTCAGGTTCTAATTTAAATAAAATCTTGCGTGCAAAAGAATACATAAAGAGTCCTGTTAAGCAGAAAAGCGTTTATTCTTCATCTTTACCACAAATGGTTTTCTTAAAGATGCTTAACGCACGGGCGGTGGCTTGGTCCATGTTGTAATATTGATAATCGGCTAAGCGTCCCGCAAAAATCACTTTACCTTGTAGTTTCTTAGTTTCTTCTACATATTTGCGATAAAGTTCTTTATATTCATCTTTAGGAATTGGATAGTAAGGAACATTCACGCCGCGAATATAAGGCTGTGGATATTCTTCTACATAAGTGCTGCCATCAATCCGTTGCCCAGTGAGTTGTTTAAATTCAGTAATTCGAGTGAATTCGTATTCATTGGGATAATTCACTGTCCCCACAGTTTGCATATTGTTTTCTTTAGTATGCGTGAATTTAAATTCTAAACTACGATAAGGCAATTCACCGTGCATACAATTAAAGAACGCATCTAATTCGCCTGTATAAATCATTTGTTTGTATTGCACTACAGGTTCTATTTCTCGGTAATCTGTATTCAATAGCACATGAATATTAGGATGATTAAGCATTTTTTGAAATAATGCGGTGTAACCTAATTTGGGCATACCTTGATAAGTATCTTGGAAATAGCGGTCATCGCGACTGATATAAATCGGCACGCGAGAGGTTACCATTGGGCTGAGTTCTTCAGGAGTTAAATTCCATTGTTTTAAAGTGTAATTGTGAAAAACGTTTTTATAAATGTAATCAGCGAGAAACTTTAAATCTTCTCCCGCTGCACTTTCCCGAATTTTTAAAATCGGTACTTTGACATTAAAACCATATTGCGCCAGCAATTGGTCTGCTAATTTATCCGCATAACGCGGCGGAAAAAGGGCGTACAGTGAATTTAAATTAAATGGAATGGGGGCAAGTTTGCCATCAATCACGCCAAGCACTTGATGATAATAATTACGCCATTCAGTAAATTGCGATAAATATTGCCATACATGTTTAGCATTAGTATGAAAAATATGTGGTCCATATTGATGAATTAATACCCCGTGTTCATCATAATAATCATAGGCATTACCGGCAATGTGATTGCGTTTTTCAACTAAAAGCACTTTTTGATTTAATTGACTCGCGATGCGTTCCGCTAAAACTGCGCCTGTAAAGCCTGCGCCGACAATAAGCCAATCGACTTTCATTTATTTCTCCTAAAGAGTTGTCATACAGTTGGATTACACTAGGGGTTCTCAAGAGTAACGAACTTTAGTGTTTTTTTATAGAGTGTGCGGGGATTTTATTCAGGACATCATGGAATTGATGGCATGATGTTGTTCATTTTTTGATTTAAAAATGCTTTAAATATGGAAATGATTATGATAGAGCCAAATTGGTTGCAATGGATAAAAAAATTAGAAGCTATTGGACAAACAGGATTAACGTATGCGAGTAATCCTTTTGATATTGAACGTTATGAAAGTGTGCGCGCTTTGGCGGCTGAAATGTTAGCGACTTTAACGAGCCATCCTTTAGACCAAGTGATTGCTAATTTTCCACTGGAACGGGGGTATGCAACGCCCAAAGTGATTGTTCGCGGTGCAGTTTTTCAAGAAGATAGTTTGTTATTAGTGCGAGAACGGCGGGATGGTAAATGGACATTACCCGGCGGCTTTGCCGATGTGGGCTTATCTGGCAGTGAAAATATTGAAAAAGAAATTTTTGAAGAATCTGGTTATAAAACCCGTGCAAAAAAATTAATTGCGGTTTATGATAAATCTCATCATCCACATCCACCATCTGTATTAGCCGAGTACATGCTGTTTTTTCAGTGCGAATTATTAGGAGGAGCACCAACCTTGAGTATTGAAACAGATGAGGTTGCTTTTTTTAAAGAATCAGAAATTGCAAACTTAGCGTTATCATTACCGCGCACGATTCCAGAACAAATTGCATTAGTATTTAGGCATTGGCAAAACCCCAACTTGCCTACTGAATTTGATTAGTTGTAGTCCGCACGATTAACAGTGCACAGTTTAGTCAATAACAACCGCCAAGGAGAAAGCACTATGTTTGGAGAACATCACGAAATTGTTAAAGAATTTCCTGAGTATGTCCGTACAATTAAAAGTTTGTGTGAACATAATCAAGAATTTCAAAAAATGTATTTGGAATATCATTCCTTAGACGATGAAATTCTCAAAATTGAGCAAAATGTCGAAACAGTGTCCGACACTTATGCTGAAGACTTGAAGAAAAAACGGGTGTTGCTAAAAGATAGAATTTATGATTGTTTGTTAAAACACCATCAGTAGTCGCTTTAGAAAAATTCCTTTTCTATCATAACTTTCTATCAGGGTGCTAATCGCAATAATTGCCATTGTTGAGTTGTTGCTTGTAAGCGATAAACTAAACGGTCATGTAAGCGATTCATGCGCCCTTGCCAAAATTCAAATTCTGAAGGCACTAAACGATAGCCGCCCCAATGCGCTGGACGCGGAATATTATCATTTGGATAGCGTTGTTCTAATTCTGCGACTTTAGCTTCTAGTTCGGTTTTAGAAGGCAATATTTCGCTTTGTGGCGAAGCTAACGCGCCTAAACGACTGCCGCGGGGACGAGAAGCAAAATAGCGGTCAGATTCTTCAGGCATGACTTGATGAACTGTCCCTTCAATCCGTACTTGCCGCTCCAATTCTGCCCAATAAAATAACAAAGTGGCTTTAGGGTTGGCTGCTAATTCTTTGCCTTTGCGACTTAGATAGTTGGTAAAAAACACAAATCCACGATTATCATATTCTTTTAATAGCACAATCCGCGCAGTAGGAACGCCTTCTGCACTGCAGGTTGCAAGCACCATCGCATTGGGGTCGAGGGTATTAATTTTCAATTCAGATTGAAACCAAGCTTCAAATTGTGCGACAGGATGCGGCAACATATCTTTTTCATCCAAACCTGCGACACAATATTCCCGACGTAAATCATTGAGCTGCTTACTATCCATATTCATTCCTAAAGTCAATTTTAAAAAAATTCCACAAAAAAACTGTGTATAAAGCAATTTATTGTCATTTTATCGCAAACTCGCTTTAATTTTCATGACTCGCGACTGTTGCTGGTAATAAAATCGTGAAAATTGTTTCCCCCACAATGCTGCTACATTCAATAATGCCTCCTTGCTGATTCACTAACGATTGTGCGATAGATAAACCTAAACCTGTTCCTTCAGCGCGGGTGGTGACGAGCGGGAAAAAAATTTGATTAATTAAATGGGCAGGAATTCCAACCCCGTTATCTTTGACTTCAATACTGGCAACTAACTTATAAGATTTCATGCCTAAAGGTAAATGGCGACGGATACGGGTGCGAATTTGGATTTTAGGTATCAATTCAATCGTCGCAGTGGCTTGTGCCGCGTTACGCACAATGTTAAACAAGGCTTGAATAATGTGGTCGGGGTCAACCCATAATTCAGGAATACTTGGGTCAAAATCATAGTCAATTTCTAAAGTTTGTTGCTGGTGTTCGCTTTTAATTACTTGACAGACACGGATAATAAGCTGATGAATATTAGTGTATTTTTTGTGTGCTTTGCGTGAAGGCAATAAAATTGTATTGAGTAAATTTTGTAATCTATCTGCTTCACCGATAATAATATCGGTGTATTCTCGCATGTCTGAATCTGGTAAAGCTTTGGATAATAATTGCGCCGCACCGCGCAAGCCCCCCAGCGGGTTTTTAATTTCGTGCACTAAACCGCGCACCATATTTTGCACAGCTTCTTGTTGTTGAAACAAAGTTTCTTCGCGGTTAAGTCTTAAATGCTGGTCTAATTGGGTTAATTCAACTAAGACATAACGCACTTCTTCATATTGCATAATTGCAGTGATAGTACAATCTACTGTAACCGTCCTGTTTTCATTGGCATTTAATAATAAACGCAAGCCTCGTTCTGTGAACATTTGGCGTTGATTTAAGACACGCTGCAAAATTGTCCGCCAATGATGGGCTGGCGGCGGCATAATTTCATCGACGGCTAACCCAATTGCTTGCTTGGCACTAATATCAAACAGCAATTCAGCAGAAGGATTCATGGTTGTAAGATATAATTCGCTGTTAAAACATAAGATTGCAGTGGTTAAATTATCTACAATTTGCGAGGCTAATTTGTGATTGGGTAATATCATGAAGCTTGTTTATTGGGCGGGAAATTTACAGATTTTTTAATACGTTCCAACAGACCTGCTAGGTTTTCAAAACCTAGCAGGTCTTTATTTTTCAGTATTTTACTTCAAGCAATAATTAATTAAACCTTGAGTAGAACTGTCGTAAAGGTCGCTT
>CAZKST010000056.1:0-13960 GCA_964555395.1 uncultured Thiotrichaceae bacterium
CCTCTCTGTTTTTATTCACCTGAAACCTTGTTATCGCGAAATCGTCATCATCTCGTCATCGTAGTGCAACACCGCTTACCTAAAATTCCCTTTCTTCTCTGCTAGACATTTTAAGGGGTTAAAGTCATGTCACGTTTTAAATTGCTAAACAATGCGTTAGCAATGGTGATGGGTACGCTGTTGCCTGTTTCTGTTGCTATTGCCAATTTACAAGGGGAAAGTAGCATCCCCATTCAAGAAAGTTTGCTCAGTGTTACCTTTAAAAATAACAAAACCTTAAATTTAGATGTAGGCATTGGTAGCGGTGCATTCCATGCGAGCACAGATGCAAATAACGAAATTTATACGATTACCGACCGTGGCCCAAATATTGGTTGTGATGAAACCGAGAATATTTTAGGCACTAAAGAATTTTGCTTAAAAGACGGTGTGTTAGATACCAGTAGCAAAGTTTTTCCTGACCCCAGTTTTGCCCCCACTATCTATAAAATCCGCTTAAATGCTGACAGTGCAAGCGGCACTTATAGCATTCTGGAAAAAATTCCGTTGCGAGATAAAGACGGCAAAGCAATTACAGGTTTACCTAATCCTTTTACCAGCACTGATACTGAAAGTGCGTATAACGCCAATGCAGAATTATTAAAATTTGATGCTAATGGCTTAGATACTGAAGCTTTAGTGCGCTTAAAAGATGGGACTTTTTGGGTAGGTGAAGAATATGGGCCCAGTTTGGTTCATATTGCGGCGGACGGTAAAATTATCAACCGCGTTGTGCCTGCGGGTGAAGAAGGTGATTTAAGCAGCGCAAATTATAAAGTGTCTGGTTTATTGCCCAGCATTTTGAAAAAACGTAAATTAAATCGCGGGATTGAATCTATTGCTGTCAGTCCAGATGAGCAGTTTTTATATACAATTTTACAAAGTCCGTTAGCGAATCCTGATGATGCCGCGTATAAAAAATCGCGCACGGTGCGGATATTAAAATTAGCGTTGAATGCAGGTGAAATCAGTAAAGTGGTTGGCGAATATGTTTATCAAATAGATACGCCTGATACTTTTCCTTTGGATAATACAACTAAACAAAATGATTTAAAAATTAGTGAGTTAATTGCTTTAGACACTGATAAGTTAATTGTTTTAGAACGGATTACTAAGCAAACTAAGTTGTACAGAATTGAATTAGCCAATGCAACTAATATTCTGAATAGTCAATGGGATAAGATTGAAACTACGCCGTCTTTAGAGCAAACTAATTTAACAACCGCTGCAATTCAAGCAGTAACAAAAGTAAACGTATTTGATTCTGCAAAGGATTTACCTGATTTAGCGGCAAAAATTGAAAGTGTTGCTTTATTGGATAATCAATATGTTGCGTTAATTAATGATAACGATTTTGCAATTGCAGGCGATAAAACCGCGATTCGGGTTGTGCGTTTAGCTGAAAAATTAAACAGCACCCCAAGCACTTTACCTGATTTAAGCAATGTTGTAGCAGTAGAAAAAGATGGCAAAGCAAAAACGACACAAAGCCGCTTTACAGGGGGAATTTCTGTCGCTGGAAAAGCACACAGTGCGCATGTTAAACCTGAATTAAAACAGACTTTTAAAGTACAAGGCACAATTGCTGTTGACCCTGCTGATGTAGGCAAAAAAGCGCAATTAGTGGTCGTTGTTAGCTATCAAGATAAAAACGTATTAAGTCCCGTCTTTTTTAGTTTAACCGAACAAGGACAGGTGCAAGCTTGGGATGGAAAATTAGAAAGTTTGCCCGCGTTTAAATCTAATGTGACTTTGAGCAATACTGTTGATTTAACTTTATTTGAGGGTAGTTTATTACAAAATGGGTTATTTAATCTGTATTTTGGTTATCAGTTAGAAAATGGGGATTTAATTTTCAGTAGCGATGCGTTGCAATTAGATGCAAATAGCGATACTAGCACAGAAAATCCAAGTACAGGCGCAACCAGCTTTAGAACCAATATTTTACATTTTAACGATAACCACTCCCATTTAATTGAAGAAAATTATGATTTAAAAATTGATGGGGTGACCACACGGGTTAAAGTAGGCGGTATTGGACGGATATTGCAAAAAATCAACGAAGTACGAGGCACGCTTGAAAATCCTTTAGTGTTACATGCGGGCGATGCAATGCAAGGCACATTGTATTACACCTTGTTTAAAGGTGATGCTGATGTGGAAATGTTGAATTTATTCAATTTAGATGCAATGACTTACGGCAATCATGAATTTGATGATGGCAATACTAACTTGTTGCGTTTAAGCAAAATGATGAATTTCCCCTTAGTTTCAGCCAATGTTGATTTTAGTTCAAGCACGACTGAATTAGCGGAGAGGGTAAAACCTTATATCATCAAGGAAATTGCGGGGCAAAAAGTGGGGATTTTTGGTTTAACCACCACAGAAACGCCGAATATTTCTTCACCAGCAGTGGGCACAGTGTTTAGTGATGAAGTAGAAAGTGCCAAAAAAGTTGTAGCAGCATTAGAAGCGCAAGGCGTAAATAAAATTGTGGCGTTAACGCATATTGGCTATGAAAAAGATATTGCTTTAGCTAAAGCAGTCGCAGGGATTGACGTGATTGTCGGCGGACATTCTCATACTTTATTAGGCGATTTCAGCGGTTTAGGTTTAACTTCTACAGGGGAATATCCCACAGTTGCCAATTCTAGCCGCAGCGAGCCCGTTTGTATTGTACAAGCATGGCAATACAATTATGTGTTAGGTCAATTAAGCGTAGGCTTTGATAGCACAGGTAAAGTAACGGATTGCGCAGGTAAAGCAACGTTATTAATTGGCGATACTTTCCAACGCACGAATGCCCAAGGCACACGCGAAAATGTAAGCGAAACGGTTAAAACACAGATTTTACAAAGTTTAGCAAAATTACCCGCTCAAATTATCACAGCGAACGTAACCGCAACCGAAGCTTTGCAAAAATATTCAACCCAAGTAGAAAGTAAAAGCAAGGAAGTGATTGGACAAGCAACGGGCGATTTATTGCACATTCGTTTACCCGGTAAACATAGCTCTGGTGTTGAGTTACCTAACGGTAGTTTAATTGCGCCTTTGGTGTCTGAAGGGTTCTTGCAACAGTTAAACAGTCGCAATTATAAAGCCGATATGGTCATTCAAAACGCGGGCGGTGTGCGGGTTGATGTGCTCAAAGGCGATATAAGCATCGGAACAGCTTATACTTTATTGCCTTTCTCTAATACGATTGTGGTTTTAGAGTTGACAGGCGCAGAAGTTAAACAAGTGTTAGAAGATGCGATTAGCAACTACGCTGATAAAGGTAATAGCGTTGCTTCTTTCCCTTATGGCGCAGGCTTGCGTTATACCGTCACCGCTAAAAATGCGATGAATGAGCGGGTTTCTAACCTTGAAGTGCGTGATGAAAAAGGCGTATATAGCGCGATTGACCCCAGCAAAACTTACAAAGTGGGCACAAATTCCTTTGTTGCGGCGGGCGGTGATGGTTATGCAACTTTTGCTCAAGTTGCAAAAGCGCGTGGCTTTACTGATACCTTCTTTGATTATGCTGAGTCTTTTGTCAATTATGTTCGTGAAGTAAAAACGTTGAATGTTCCGACAGAAACGGGAGTTACTTACGTTCCTTAATCGATGAATCGTTGCTTTTTTATTTTGTTCTTATGTATTGAGTTTGTATTTTAGTTAAAACAGAGACCTGCTAGGTTTTTAAAACCTAGCAGGTTTTTATTTTACGAGCTAATTACAGGTTAAATTAATCTAAAATTCAAGCATATACAAATAAAAAAGCTAAATTTATCTCATCACTCAAGGAACTGTAATGACGTTTTTTCGCTCTTGTTTGTTGTTAGTCACGTTTGAATTCATCGCAATGCCGCTTTATGCCGCCCCGCTCAATTGTGAGCAAGCAACGCCTCCCATTGAAACTGTTATCTGTCAAGTCATTGAATTGCAAGAAATGCACAAATTGATAGAGCAGATATATACCAAGACTTTAAAAGAAGCAAAAAATGAAACACAACGTGAATTTATTCAATTGACACAACAAAATTGGCTTAAACATCATAATGAATGTGGATTGAAGGCTGAACCCGTTGAGATAGCAAATTGTTTAGTTAAATCTTTCTTGGAGCGTGCAGAAAATCTGGCATTTATAAATAGCAAAGAATACGAAAAATCTCGGCAATCACGTTATGAGACCAGTTATAAATTAGCTGATATTGCAGGTATTTATGAAAATCCTGAAAAACATTTTAGGGTGATTCTTGAAGCCATGAAACCTAAAGGTTTTCACGTTATTGTGGAAGGCGGTAAAGCGGCAGATTTTCCAACCAGTAAACAATTGGATTGGCAATGCAACGTAGATTTAAAAGATGACAGCGAATTTGAATTTGATGAAGGCGTTACCTTTTTTGATACGCCTAAAGGCGGGATTGCAGTAGAGTTTACGCCTGATAAATTAACCCTCAAACTCAGTTCTTGGGGAGTAAACTATTCTAGTTATTGCGACCCTGAAAATGCGCTAGATGTGACTTTGAAAAAGCGTTAATTTAACCCGAATTTGACGTAAAACAAAAACCTGCTAGGTTTTAGAAACTTAGCAGGTCTTTTTTTCACAAACTAAAACGGACAAATTGCCCGCGATGGTCAGAAATTGCGTTCGCAAAGAATTGAACTTGAATATTATGAATGCTGTTTTTTAACCATACATGGTCTATATCATACAGCGGCAAAAAGGCAATCCAACTGCCGCGCCAAACGCCCGCCACTCGCGCTGCTAGCCGATAATCCACTTCCCAACTATCAAATCCCCGACTCCGCCCGACGGCGTTAAAATCGCCGACAATCACATCAACCGCATGTCCCGCTTGTTTTTCTTTTTGACAAAAACGGTCGACATCGCCGAGTAATGCCTGACGGGCTTTTCTTAAATCTCTATCGCCATCAACCACTAATACCCGCAGCATTCCCTGTGGCGTTGCAACCGTCACGACTAAACCCATTCCATGTCTAAAAGATAATTCCTGCTCTTTGTAAATGTGCCATTTTGACAGCAGCATTACAGGCTCTGTAATGGCGGGCTCTTTATATTCCGTGCCGAGCGCGTCTAAAAACATTTTGACATAAACAGGATAAGCAGGTTTTTCAGAAATCACAATAATATCAGGCTGGTATTCAGCAATTTGCTTGGCAAAAATAGGCAAATTTTCCTTGGGATGTTCTCCGCCCCAACGAATATTCCAATGCAATAAACTGATGTGTGGATTATTATCGCGCTGTTGCGATTCACCAAAGCCTTTTAGCGTGATAAACACCCAAAAGAGCGTTAATAACGCGATAAAAGTTAACATAAACGGGCGTTTAATAAATGTTTGACTCTGCCCGAACCATGCTAAATCCCATATTAATGCACATAAAGCGACAAGCAATAAAGGGATATACCCTAACCACGCTAACCACACGTTATAATCGCGAATCATTTGCGCGGCTACGCCAATACTCAGCGTCAGCAATAAAATCAAACTGATAACATTACGAAAATAAGAGGCGCGTAAAATAGCAGAAAACATAAAAAATGCTCAGCGATACAAAGCAATGAGTTGTTCTAACTCTTGCGCACTGAATCCCGCCGCAATCCGTGCTTCGGTATTCATAGGATTGCGCAGCGAACCGCGAAAACGGCTCATTAACAATTCTCTAAAAGTCACATCAGGCACTAAAGCCCGTTGTTGACAACAATAATTAAACCAATGCGTGCCGACGGCAACATGTCCAATTTCTTCGCGTAAAATAATTTCTAAAATTTCAACTAATTCATGCTGACGTTGTTGTTTCAGTTTCTCAATAATGCTCGGCGTAGCATCCAATCCCCGCGCCTCTAACACCCGCGGCACTAACGCCATGCGCACTAGCACATCGTCCATTGTATCAACCGCCATTTCCCACAAACCATTATGCGCCACTAACGCGCCATAATGGCTGCCCAAACGGGTTAAAGGTTTTTGCAATAATTCAAAATGATAGGCTTCTTCTTCAGCAATCCGAATCCAATCATCATAATAGGCGCGGGGCATGGTGCGAAAACGATAAACCGCATCTAATGCCAAATTAATCGCATTAAATTCAATATGCGAAATGGCATGTAACAAGGCGATAATGCCCTCAGCACTTTGCAAACCCCGTTTAGGCAATTGGCGCGGCGTGACTAATTGCAAAGTAGCAGGCAAACCCGCAGCAAGCACGGGCTCAACTTCCGCGTGCGCGTGTTCAGGTTCAACCGATAAATCCCCTGCTTGCCATGCTTGAAAAAGTTGGTGGGTAGCCGTTAATTTATCAGCGACTTCATTCAGCATTAAACAATGAAATGCTGCATCAAAAAGAGAGGAGCTAGAAAAAGACATCGTTAAATTACAAGTTGCTTCCATCAAGAAGTTAAAGTTTTTTTAAAGTTAATATTCAATATTTTTTATGAAAAAATTAAAGTATTGCTTTATTCTTGCACAAAAATACGTTGACTAATTTCTTGTTGTTGTGCGTGCTCATTGGCTATTTGTGCTTGTGATAATAATTGAATTGCATCATTAGAACGTGCCGTAATACCGACTAAACCAATTGAAGTTGTAGCGCGTAATAATAAATCTTCTTCTGCTTTAAATTCAAAAATCTCAAGGTTAGCAAGTACATTTTCTGCAATTCTTTTTGATTGTACAATTGAGCAATTTTTTAATAATAAAACAAATTGGTCTCCGCCTAAACGTCCCAAAATATCACTTTGACGAATGCGTTTTTGTAAACTAACCATAATTTGCCGTAAATATTCTTCTAACATGAATGACGATTGACGTTGTAATAGTTTCGCTTCGGCAAAACTTAAGCACATTAAAACATGTTCACCGCCTACACTGCGTGTTTGATATAACAATAAGTTTAATTGATGTTCAAATTCAATTTGATTATAAATAGATAAATTATAAGAAACACGGTCGCGCCGTTCATTATTATGAGTTGCACAGAGGCGAAAGTCACTAATCGCTTCATTTAATACTAAAATTGCGCCCTCAATTGCGCCGTCGCGTTGCCGAATAGGGGCGACGGAATATTCAATTAATACTTCTTTATTTTCACGATTAATTAATAAACTTTGGCGCGGCGGCGTAATCACCCCCGCTAAACTGCGGGTAGCGGGCGTTTCTAAACGACCATCTATAATGCTTTTTAATTTAACCACTTCAGCCGCAATTAAACCTAAAGCTTGACTGTGTGACCATTGAGTTAATAATTCAGCAGCGGGATTTAAATAGTTAATGCGCCCTTGTTTATCCGTCGTGATTACAGCATTAGCAATGGCGTGTAGGGTTGCTAATGCAATTTCTTTTTCGGCAAAGACTTCTTCTTCTGCCATCCGTCGTTCAATATACGCGGCGGCGACTAAATAGGCAGTGATGCCCGTTAAAGCGACAAAACCGATTTCTAGTAAAATTTTTAAATAATTATTAGTTTGCGGCGTAGGTGCTAATTCTGCGTGGGCGTTTAGATGCGTTAATCCGCCCGCCATTAAAATAATCGCAATCAAGGCAGTTGCAGCAGTCGCGCCATGTTGTTCAAAGCGAATTGCCGCCCATATTGCAAAAGGTAAAATCGCATAAAACAGCATGTAACGATTATTGACTTCACTAGCTAAACTGGTTTCTGTGACGGCAAATAATAGTAAAAAAACCACAACAAATTCAATGTATCGCCATGGATGATTAAGCCTGACGGGTAAAGTACGCCATGTCAAAATTGCGCTAGTGACAATTAACATCCCAATCCCTGCACTAAACCAAGTAGTTAGCATAATTTGTAAAGCATAAGGGATAGGAATTTCTAATAAAATCAAGCCTACTCCATAAATTACTGCCCCTATAAATGGGCTGACAATTCCAACAATGACACTAAACTGTAAAACGGTGCGGGCTGTATTAAGGTGCAAAGAAAAATTAATGGTTTTTAATAAGGCAAGCGCAGCAAATACTTGTATAACTGCCGTTAAACTTTCTAAACCGATATGAATGAGTGGAATATTAAGCGGAAATTTTAAAAGATATAACGCCAGTGGAATAGCAATCCACAAATGCGAGCCATATAGCAACAATGCCGTTAAAGCAATGCCAGAAGAAAAAAACAGCGGCATAATTCCACGCTGTTCTGCTTCTAATAGAACGCCTAATTTTTCTGTAGCAAATAATAAAGCGATTAAGATAACCGTTTGTAACAAGTACAAAAAATTATTCCACAATAGCGTGCGTGTAGAAGACGGTGATTGCGAAAGAGGTTCTGACATAATAGCGGTTGAACGTGATAAAGCGGTTATTGACAAAAGTAAATAGCTTGTAATACGGTGAATAATTGCCCTTATGTAACTAAGAAAAAGTCTGAACTGTATTAAACGGTGTTTTAATAAGATGAATGGCATTTAATATTCTGCGCAAAATTCATCCCGTCCGTGTTTTAGATAAACACGGCTCTCTTTTTGAGGAAAAAAGCATAATCTCTAACGCCAGTTACTAAGTGTAACATGGTAGTGAACAGCAAAGTGTGCAAAAATAATAGACCTTCATTAATTTCTAAAATTCCTCTTTATCGTCACAAAGATTAAGCACATGCCAATTCGTTTAAACGCGCTAATTCAGTGGTTAGAAACTACACTCAGCCAACCTTTTACGGTTCATGCAATTACTAATGATGCAAGTTTTCGCCGTTATTTTAGAGTACAACAAGCCAATAATAGTTTTATCGCAATGGACGCGCCGCCCGATAGAGAAGATTGTCATCCGTTTGTTGATATTGCCCAGCGTCTCTTCGCCTGTCAGTTGCTTGTGCCGCAAATTCTTGCACAAGATTTAAAGCAAGGGTTTTTATTACTTTCGGATTTAGGAAATCAAACCTATTTACCTTTATTAATGCAAGAAAACGAGGTGCATTTGCTGTATCAACAGGCAATGCACGCTTTATTAATTATGCAAAAACAAGTAAGTACACAAGGTTTAGCGTTATACGACAGCGCATTGCTTCAACGAGAAATGTTGTTATTTAAAGATTGGTTGTTAATAACACACTTAAATTTAAGCTTAACGAATCATGAGCAACAGTTGTTAGCAGACAGTTTTAAATTATTAGAACATTCTGCATTACAGCAACCACAAGTCTTTGTGCATCGTGATTATCACTCACGCAATTTAATGTGGTTTCATCAACAGACAGGAATTTTAGATTTTCAGGATGCCGTAGTAGGTGCTGTTACTTATGATTTAGTTTCCCTTTTGCGCGATTGTTATATCAAGTGGTCATCCTCACAAGTAGATGAATGGGTTATAACATATTATCAGCAGGCTAAATCTCATTTTATCTTACCACCGACTTATACAGTCACGCAATTTAAACGTGATTTTGATTTAATGGGGATTCAACGCCATTTGAAAGCCAGCGGGATTTTTGCCCGTTTATTTAGACGCGATGGAAAAGAAGCTTATTTAAAAGATATTCCGCGTACTTTAAGTTATATCATTGAAGTAGGTGGACTTTATCCAGAATTAACGCCTTTAAGTCAATTTGTAGAACAAAGAGTTTTACCTTTATGCGAGCCATGATTTTAGCCGCAGGACGCGGCGAGCGAATGCGTCCTTTCACTGATACAACGCCTAAGCCTTTGTTAAAAGTGGGAAACTATAGTTTAATAGAGCATCATTTATTACGTTTAAGTGCGGCAGGATTTAAACAAATTGTAATTAATCACGCTTGGCTTGGACAACAAATTGAGCAAACGTTGGGTAATGGCGAACGCTATGGCGTGCAAATTCGTTATTCGGCAGAATCAGAAGCCTTAGAAACGGGCGGCGGTATTTTTAAAGCTTTGAGTTTATTAGGGGATGAGCCGTTTTTAGTCGTGAATGCTGATATTTGGACAGCGTATCCTTTTCAACAGTTAAATCGTCCTTTATATGGGCTTGCGCATTTAGTGTTGGTTGATAATCCGCCGCAACATCCTCATGGGGATTTTGGTTTATATACGCCTGATAAAGAGTTGACTAATGAGCAATTTGCGTTTGTGCAAGAAACCTTAGAAACCCGTTTTACATTTAGCGGAATTGCGGTTTATCATCCGCATTTATTTGCAGAATGTGCAAATTTTGTTAATTCTGTACAAGGACGTTTTTCTATTGTTTCTTTACTTAAAAATGCAATGCAACGCGATTTAATCACAGGAGAACATTATCAAGGACAATGGTTTGATATTGGAACACCTGAGCGATTAGAGCAACTGCGCTTATTACATGCTTAAGTGAGCATGAGAATGTAGGGTGGAATAGCGAAGCGTATTCCACCACGACGTTCCGCAAAAGTTGAGTAAAAACAGATTATAATAGCTAATTAAGGGCGAATAATTATTAGCTACATGGCATGGTGGAATACGCTTCGCTATTCCACCCTACACTAAAAAATTTTAAAAGAATAAATATAAATAGACCTTTAAAAAAATACCTAAATTAAAAAACTCATTCTCATACCTTTAAGAGAGAAACTTTTACAATGGAAACGCAAGATTTATTAATAGAGATAGGTACAGAAGAATTACCGCCTAAAGCATTAGAAACACTTTCAGAGACCTTTAGTGCTTTAATCTGTCAAAGTTTAGAACAGCAGCAGCTTAAATATGGGATAGCCATTCCTTATGCTACGCCTAGACGTTTAGCAGTGTTGATTAAGAATTTACCTATTGTTACACCAGAACAAGCCATAGAAAAACGAGGACCTGCTTTACAAGCTGCCTTTGATGCGCAAGGAAAGCCTAGTAAAGCGGCTGAAGGCTTTGCCCGCTCTTGCGGAGTCACCGTTGCAGAGTTGGAAAAATTAGAAACGGATAAAGGGAGCTGGTTAGTCTTTAAAAGCACTCAAGCAGGCGTTGCAACCGCCAGCCTAATTCCTAATATCGTCAATCAGGCTTTAGCAGGCTTGCCAATCCCCAAAAGAATGCGCTGGGGAAGCTCTGATTATGAATTCGTTCGCCCTGTCCATTGGATTGTCCTGCTCTTTGGCAGTGCTGTGATAGAGGCTTCTATCATGGGCATCCAAAGTGGGAGAGAGACTAGAGGTCATCGCTTTCATCATCCCGACCCCATCAGTCTGCAAAATGCCTCTGAATATGCGCATGTCTTAGAAGAAAAAGGCTTTGTCTATCCGCTGCTTTCCACTCGTAAAGCTAGAATAGAAATCCTAATCAAAGAAGCAGCGGAACAGGTCGGCGGACAAGCTGTCATAGACCCCAATCTATTAACTGAAGTTGCTTGCTTAGTCGAATATCCTATGCCCATTACAGGCACTTTTGAACAGCAATTCTTAGAAGTCCCCGCCGAAGCTTTAATCGCAACGATGAAAGGTAATCAAAAGTATTTTCATATTGTAGATAACAATCAAAGATTAATGCCGTATTTTATCGCTATTAGCAATATCAAAAGTAGTAATCCAGACTCTGTTAGAAAAGGCAATGAAAAAGTTATCCGCCCACGCTTTACCGATGCCGCTTTCTTCTGGCAACAAGATAAATTAGTCCGCTTAGATAGCCATTTAGAACGCTTGAAAACCGTTGTTTTCCAAGAGAAATTGGGAACACTTTATCAAAAAGCTGAACGAGTTGCTCAATTAGCAGGCTTTATAGCAACGCAATTAAACGCAGAAGCTGCTCAAGGCGAAAGAGCAGGCTTATTAAGCAAATGCGACTTAATGAGCAATATGGTCAATGAATTCCCAGAATTACAAGGGATTATGGGCGAATACTACGCAAGACATGATGGAGAATCTGAAGCGGTTGCAATCGCTTTAAGAGAGCAATATCTGCCACGTTTCTGGGGAGATGATTTACCACAATCTGCAATTGGTCAAGCAGTCGCTTTAGCAGAAAAATTAGATACTTTAATTGGTATTTTTGGCATTGGTCAGCCCCCAACAGGCGATAAAGACCCCTTTGCTTTAAGACGTGCTGCGATTAGTAGCTTAAGAATCTGCGTTGAAAGCGAACTGTCTTTGAACTTATTGAGTTTACTCAATTATTCTGTCACAACCTATCCTGAAGGGCTATTAAAGTCTGAAACAGCTTTACAGGTTTTTGAATATATTTTAGAGCGTTTAAGAGGCTATGCTCAAGAGAGTGGCTTAAATGGTGACAGTGTAGAAGCGGTATTAAGTTGTCGTCCTGAAGTGCCTTTAGAAGCGATTCGTCGGATGCAAGCTGTTGAAGAGTTTAGAAAATTATCTGGGGCGGAGAGTTTAGCGGCGGCGAATAAGCGGATTCAAAACATTCTGAAGAAGTCTGAAGAGAAGATGACTTTTGCAGTGAATGAAAGTTATTTAGTAGATGAAGCTGAAAAAGCTTTATATGCGCAATTGACAGCCGTAAAAACTAAAGTCACTCCTTTATTACAAGCAAATGATTATTCTGCTGTTTTAGGACATTTAGCGGCTTTGAGAGAAGTTGTAGATACATTCTTTGATAAAGTGATGGTGATGGCTGAAGATGAAAAAGTTCGGCAGAATCGTTTAGCTTTGTTAGGAACTTTAAGAGAGCTGTTTTTGACTATTGCAGATATTTCTAAGTTGCAGGGGTAAGGCTTTTGTCTGAACCTTAATTTATATAATTATTTTGATTTTATTAATTAAGGAAATTAAGCGAATTAAGGTTCAGACAAATTAATATCGCAGTATAAACACAGAGCAAGTTTATGAAAAAAAACGGATTTACGTTAATTGAAGTGATGGTCGTTGTTGTGATTTTAGGCATTTTAGCGGCGTTTGTCGTGCCTAAAATTATGGACAATCCCGATAAAGCGCGGATTGTCAAAGTACAACAAGATATTCGCGCCATTGAGGCAGCTTTAAAACTTTATAAATTAGATAATTATGTGTATCCCACGACTGACCAAGGCATTGAAGCCTTAGTGACACGTCCCACGGGCGAACCTGTGCCGCGCCAATGGAAAGAAGGCGGTTATTTAGACAGTGTGCCTAAAGACCCGTGGGGCTTTCCCTATCATTATTTAAACCCTGGGGTCAATGGCGAATTTGATTTGTGGTCGCATGGCGCAGATGGTCAACGCGATGGAACAGGTGTTAATACCGATATTGGGAATTGGCAATTAAAATAAGAGTTTAGTTATGCAAAATTTAGTTTTAGCTTCAACTTCGGTATTCCGCAAAAGTTTATTAGAACGTTTGCAAATACCTTTTGAATGTATCGCGCCGAATGTCGATGAAACGCCGTTAGAAAATGAAACGCCTGCTGAATTAGTGCGCCGTTTATCAGAATTGAAAGCCCGCGCCGTGACGGCGCAATTTCCCAATAGTTTAATTATTGGTTCTGACCAAGTTTCAGTCGTAGATAACAAGATTGTCGGCAAACCGCACACCCATGAAAAAGCCGTGCAACAATTGACAGCGGCGAGCGGTAAAACCATTGATTTTTTAACAGGTTTAGCATTATTTAACACGGCAACGCAAACTTGCCAAGTAGATTTAGTGAAATTCAGCGTGCAATTTCGGCAATTAACGCCTGAGCAAATTGAGCGATATTTGCGCAAAGAGCAACCTTATCAATGCGCGGGCAGTTTCCGCTCTGAAAGTTTGGGGATTGCGTTATTTGAAAAAATGATAGGCGACGACCCGACGGCTTTAATTGGTTTGCCGCTGATTCGCTTAACACAAATGTTAGAAAGTGAAGGTTTTTTAGTTATTTAAAGGCAAATTTCAATAAACCTGCTAGGTTTTTAGAAACCTAGCAGGTTTTTGTTTGGTTTGAGTATTGCTTATAAATGGTCAATTACAATGAAAAATCATAAACAACAAATCAAAACACCTTTAACCAAATGGGCAAAAGTAGCACAAGAAATTGCTCAAACTGCACCGAGTTTAGGAGACT
>CAZKST010000057.1:0-9200 GCA_964555395.1 uncultured Thiotrichaceae bacterium
TTGTAATTTGTTTGTATAATAACCGCATCTTAAATTGCGTAAATTGGAGTGCAATAGCTTTAGCTATTGCTTTTTTAACTGCTTGATTGAACGATATTTTATCTATTGAGATATAGGCAATAGCTGAAGCTATTGCACTCCTTTTAAAGTGTGTTTGCTATATATTTCTATTCTAAAATTAAAAAACCTGCTAGGTTTTTAAAATCTAGCAGGTTTCCATTTTCTTTAAATAAATTTTCTAAATTTAGACGAATTTATTAACTTTGCTTTCTTAAAATCATAGGTTGAAAATAAGAAAGCCCAGAAACACCCGCTTCTTGTGCAACGACCATATTGCCATGTGGCACATAACTTTCTCTAATTCGCTCATTAATCATGCGTTCTAAAATTGCTGCATCTGTTGCAGAAACAATAATATACAGCTTTTTCTTTTCTGGAGTCGCCATTGTTATTAATCCCTTGTTATCGCCATTAAGTTTTAGATGGAATAAGCACTGATTTCGCGCCCAATAATTTCCGCGCCGTGTGGATTGGGTTCATGACAGAACCACCAGCTATAAATACCTTCTTTTTCTTTTAACGCTTGATGAATTTCATAACCAATTTGATTGGCTTCTTCAGGAGAGCAGGCGAGCGCATATAAAGTCGGCCCCGAGCCGCTAATGCCTAATGAAAAGTGCGGTTTATCCGCTTCAAATTCAGCATTGCGTTCACGCACCACTTGCAAAGCCGTTTGATAGCCTTTAACCACAGTGCCGCGAATTGGTTCGGTGACAATGTTGGTCGCATGTTTAATCATCAAATGAATGTCTTTTGTGATTAAACCGCGCATAAATTCCATTTTATGGTCGCCCGATTTTTCGGCAACGTGCCAGTCAATCATCCGCCCTTGTAAAATGCGGGTCATTTCTGCGGTGCTAAGCGCAAAATCAGGGGTAATCGTGACCATTTGCAATTGACTTGGGCAATCTAACGCTAGCACTTTGGGCGAATTGTTATCTTGTGTATTGGCACTTGGAGCTAAATAAACAACATCGCCTTTAATAATTAACGGGGCAACATTGTCATAAAATACCCGTCCTGCGGCAATGCGTTCGCCTTCGGCAGCCAATTGTAATAATACGATATTGCCATTAGGTAAATCTGCTAATGGCGAGCCGTACATGGCATCAATACCAACCACAATCGCCGCGCTCGACGCACTACCGCCTAAGCCTAAGCCTGTTTGACCATTGGGGGTATGAATAATAGTATGAATTCTAAAACCATCATCAATGGAGCGATTACATAAGGTTTCAATTTGTTGGCAAGTGGCTTGTACTAATAATCGCACTAAATCCCGTTCGGGGTGCTTTTTGAGTTCATCTAATAATTTTGTGAATTCTACAGGCGTTCGCCAAAAACCAGATTCATCGCATTGGCGCAATTCTATATCTAATTCAATTACGCCTTTGCGTCCAGGTAAGCGGTGAATTTGCATCCAATTTCCAGGTCCGCCTTCCGCATCATTACGTCCTAACGGTGGACGGCGGCATAATTTGCCCGCACGGTCAAATAATCCACCAAAATTTGCTACTTGCGCTGGGGCAAGCATGGTAATTTTGTCGTACACGAGTCGCGACATAAGATTCCTATTGACTTTTTTGCTTATAGAAAAAACGATTGATTGTAAGAAATTTTTGAGATAATTGGAAAGCTATTATAACATTCAAGAAAAAATAATTGGCGTGCTTACCAACTGAATAAAATCCATTGATTGAGCATACTGGCACTGTCTAGTTCAGTTTGAGTGGTTTCTAAAATGCCATCGCCGTCTCTATCAATTAAAAAATAACTTAATCCCCATTGTGGAATGATTTTAATCATCCGCAATTTACCATTAATACGGTATTCTTGAATTACTCCTGTATCTGTTTCTACAATCGTCACTTGAGGTGTTAAAGTATCCTCAGAATCCTCATCTTCTGCTGCATTTTCGCCAGTGTCGCGGGCTGTAGTAGTTGAATTCTGCGAATTTGTCACCATAGCGGGTTGCGTTACTGTTGCAGGCATGGGCGGGGGTAGGGGTGCATCATTAAATTGTTCAGTAGTTTGAGCAAATGCTATCAAACTGCTTAAACACAATTGCATAATCATAACGCGGATGAAGGGATTTAGCACAGTAATAGAATAGGAAAAACTGTGGAATAAGCCCATGTTATTTTCTCCATAGCATTTAAAATTTTTTCTAATATAGCTTTTTTCAAGAAAACTGGGTAGGAACAAATCTAAATTAAGCGAACAACTGCTTCTAAATTTTATTTTTAAACCAATATTTCATATTTTATTTGCCATTGCTTTTACAAAGGTTAGTTCTTGCCTGAAATTTTCAAAATTTTGAAAATCAGGGGTTTGATATGTTTAACAATGTGGGCTAATTCATTGTTAATTTAAGCACGTTGCTAGAAATGGCTTTTAAAAAATTTCTACACTCACTCAAGGGTTAAATTTTGATAAAAATGGTTGACTGTTTATATAATTTATTGAAGCCTCAAGTGATTTTAACGCGCTTATTGCTGGTACACAGTTTGCTAACTTTCCAACATGGAACAAGTTGTATGTGGGCAGTGAGGAGAATAACAGATGTCTAAAGAACGCCTTCAACATCTAAAACAAACTCGACAAGGACAGGGATGTGATTTTAGTAATCAAGACTTAAGTGAAAGTAATTTAGTGGGAATGAATTTATCTCATGCAAATTTGTCTGGCGCGGATTTAACTGAAGCTGATTTAAATGAAACGATTTTAAATCAAGCCAGTTTGCGCTTGGCAAATTTACGTCATGCTTATTTATTTCATGCTCGCTTAGTTGGGGCGAATTTAGATGGTGCAGATTTTACAGAAGCGGATATTAGCAACTCTGATTTACATCAAGCGAGTTTGATAGAAGCAGATTTTCAGCGGGCGGATTTAAGTGAATCTGATTTAAGCGAAACCAATTGTAACAGTGCTAATTTTACGGGAGCAGATTTACGCTGGACCGATTTTTATCAAGCAGATTTGAGTAATGCAAATTTTGCAGGCGCGGATTTAACAGGGGCAGATTTGAGTAATGCAAATTTGACAGGGGTTAATTTTCATAATGCCATTTTAAAACGGGTGGATTTTTCACAAGCCATGATGTCGCCTGAATTACAAGCATTTCTGAATAGTAAAAATCTAAACGCTGAATCTAATGAGCAATAACAAACAAATTGTAAAGTTAAAAAATGCGAGTTTATTGTAGGGTGGAATAGCAAAGCGTATTCCACCATGTTCACCACGCGATTTATACTCCGTTTTTATTCAGATTTTGCGGAGCTTCACGGTGGAATACGCTACGCTATTCCACCCTACAAATTTTTAATACGCACCATCACCTTTTAAAACAACGCGCACCGTTTTGAATAAAATTTTAATATCCATCCACAAAGATTGTTTACCGATATACTCCAAATCCATCTCAACCTGTTGTTCAAAAGGAATTTTTGAACGTCCAGAAACTTGCCAAATACAAGTAATTCCTTGCAAAACTGACAAACGTTGTCGTTGATAAGGCGTATATAATGCCACTTCACTTGGTAACGGTGGGCGCGGTCCAACCAACGACATATTCCCCACAAAAACATTCCATAACTGTGGCAATTCATCAATAGAAGTTTTACGAATAAACCGCCCGACTCGAGTAATACGCGGGTCATTTTCTGATTTAAAGCGCACTTCATCAATTTGCTCACCGCGTTGTTTCATTTCTGCAATAATGGCTTGCCGCCGTTGCTCTGCATCTTTAAACATTGAGCGGAATTTCCACATTTTAAATACTTTTCCATCACGTCCCACCCGCATTTGATGAAAAAAAATAACGCCGGGTGAATCAATCCGAATGGCTAACATTACTAATAATAAAAAAGGAGATAATAAAAATAATGCTAAACCTGAAGCAAAAATATCAAAACTTCTTTTTATTTTAAAACCTAACCACTGATTATTTAATTTAACAAACCGCTGAGTATAATATCGCCATTGTCGCTGCGATAAAGAATGTGCTGATAATTTTAATTCAGAAGCGTTCATTCCCATTCCCTAAGAGACTAATAAATGCTAAAAGGAAAATATTTAGCATTGATTTTTTGATAAGTACCATTACTTAAAATTTCTTTTAATGCTGCATCTACTTGTTCTTTTAATTGTATATCTTCTGGACGCATTGCAATACCCATACGCTCCCCAGTGTCAACTAAATTACCCACAAAATTATAATTCCTACCCTCATCACCTCTTAACCAAGTATATCCAACTAACATATCAGCTAATACAAAATCTAATTTAGCTAAAGCCAAATCTTGCCAAATTAACTCTTGATTTTCATAAGAAACAATATTAGCTTGAGGCGCGTTATCAATTAAAAATTTCTCCATTGTTGTTTCTCTTTGCACTCCAACCCGTTTCCCCGCTAATAAAGATAAAGTTTCTGCATTATTATTATTCCATTGCCGTCCTCCAATAAACGCTAATTTGCTTGAATAATAATGATTGCTAAAAGCCACTTTTTGCGTCCGCTTCTTTGTGATAGTCATACTCGCAATGACCATATCATAATGATGCGCCAGCAAATCAGGAATTAATTTATCCCACTCATTTAAAACAAAAGTACACTGCGCTTTCAATGTTGTACAAATCGCTTTTGCAATATCAATATCAAACCCCTCTGCTTCCCCCTGTGCATTTTTCATATCAAAAGGATAATATGCTCCCTCACTCGCAATTTTTAGCACTAACGGCTTATCTGGAGACGAGGGAGATGGATTACAGCCACTTATAATTGTCAATAAAATCAAACTAAACAAACCTTGGCAATATAGATTTCTTCTCATGTTACATCCCTAATTTTCAACAGGGGTGAAAAAACACCACTGTTCAATAGCGTTAATAATCGGTACGATTTGGTTATCCTCAAGCGGAATTTGCGGCGGCATATATGGGAAAGAAATTAATAATCGTCCATCTATTTGCCAATTAAAAGCATTTTGCACCGTATTAGTCTGTGCATGAGTGGCTAACCAAGCCAGCCAAGCTTCTCCACTTAAGCCCGCACATTGCTCACGTCCATAACGCTGAATAGCAACAAAACGCAAAATCGCGCTCGCTTGCGTTAAACGTTCAGCAGCCGTAAATTGCGTGCTTTTTAAGGGCGTGAATGCTTGATGCGCTAAACTTTCCCAACTTTTTGTAATATTATGTTTTAACTTATTTTTAGGACGTAAAAAATAAACTAAAATTAGCAAACCACTGATTAACAACAATGCCAAAACAAACCACCATCCCACAGCGAGCGGAAAGATTGAAACCTCAGCCAAACCATGAATAGGTTTTAACTCATCCATTTTATTTCCCTTAGTTTTTATTAAAAGCAACCTATGTTTAATTAAAGATAAATAAAACAATTTTGCTTAAAAAACAGATACAATTTTCTTTAATAACTTAGCAAGATTTTATTGCAATTTAACAGTTAGTTAATTAACGCCTGCTTTTTATAAAAATATTTCAACTAACCCATTTTTTACATTAAAAAACGATACCTTCTCATGTCAAAAACGCCACAACTTTTAGATAATGCTGAATTATCTCCTTTATCGCCTGCCTTAAACCTAAAACCACAACAACGGCAAACATGGACAAATTTGCATGGCAGCAGCATGGGTTTGCTTTTAAATCAGCTTGCACAACAGCAACAACATTTATTAGTCGTTGTCACAACAGATATTTTAACCGCACAACAACTGCGTGAAGAGCTACATTTTTTTAGTGCTAAATCAACAATTAAACCCCAAGTCAGTACACAAAATGTAGCAAGTGCTATGCCAAACATTACAGCCGCGAATTCACCTACCGCGCAATATCCTGTGTTTAGTTTTCCTGATTGGGAAACACTGATTTACGATATTTTCTCACCGCATCAAGACATTATTTCTGAAAGATTAGCGACTTTAGCGTTATTACCGCTCGTTAAACATGGGGTGTTGATTGTTAATATTACAACCTTAATGCACCGTTTACCGCCTATAGAGTATATTCGCAATAACAGTTTATTGCTAAAGTGCGGACAAGCCTTAAATTTAGAACAATTTCGGGCGCAATTACAACTCAGTGGCTATCGCTCAGTTTCGCAAGTGGTTGAACATGGAGAATTTAGCGTACGCGGCAGTTTAATTGATTTATTCCCCATGGGCAGTGATTCGCCATTTAGAATTGATTTATTTGATGATGAAATCGACAGCATTAGAACTTTTGACCCCGAAACACAACGCTCTTTAAATAAACTCAATGAAATTCATTTATTACCTGCCCGCGAATTTCCTTTAACTCCTGAAGCCATTAGTTTATTTAAAACACAATGGCGTTCAACCTTTCAAGGCGACCCGCGCCGCTGTCCTGTTTATCAACAAATTACAGAAAATACTGCCGCCGCAGGCATTGAATACTATTTACCTTTTTTCTTTAAAGAAACCAATACACTCTTTGATTATTTACCTAAAAATTCAGTTATTTTAACTTTACCTTCTGTTTATGAAAATTCCCAACAATTTGTTAAAGAAATCCAAGAACGCTATGAACAATTACGCCATGATGTTGAACGCCCAATTTTAACTCCGAATCAGCTTTGTTTGCGCGTAGAAGAAACATTTGCTTATTTTAAACAGTATCCGCATATTCAATTATTCACAGAAACAAATGCAGAAATAGAAAAAAATACTTTAAATTATGCAGTACAACCTTTACCGCCTTTGGCGGGCAGTAGTCACGCGACAATTCCTTTTGTTGAATTTAAACAATTTATTAATAATTTTAAAGCAAAAGTTTTATTAGTTGCAGAAACCTTGGGACGGCGTGAAAATTTATTAGAATTGCTTAAAAAAGCGGATTTAAAAGCTGCTTTAGTAGAAACATGGCAAGACTTTTTAAATAGCAAAGCTGATTTATGTGTCACAGTCGCGCCGTTAGAACGCGGATTTATTTTACAAACGCCTTTATTAGCGTTAATCACCGAAACACAACTATTTGGCGAGCGCGTAACTCAACGCCGCCGCCGTCGCCATTCTTCCGCGCAGCGTGACACAGATAGCATTGTGCGCAACTTGACTGAGTTAACTATTGGTGCGCCCGTTGTACATGAAGAGCATGGCGTAGGACGCTATCAAGGGTTAATTACGCTACAACTTAGTGGTTTTCCTGCGGAATTCCTGCACTTAGAATATGCTAATGGCGATAAATTATACGTTCCCGTTGCTTCTTTGCATTTAATCAGCCGCTTCACGGGTGTCGACCCTGAACACGCCCCATTGCATAAATTAGGCTCAGGGCAATGGGAAAAAGCTAAACGCAAAGCTGCGCAACAAGTTACTGATGTTGCAGTAGAGTTGCTTGATATTTACGCCAAACGCGCAGCACGCAAAGGACATGTTTTTGAATGTGATATGGAAGATTATCGTGCTTTTGCGCGAGGATTTCCATTTGAAGAAACCCCCGACCAAGCCGACGCGATTAATGCCGTTTTAGACGATATGTTGTCTGAACGCCCGATGGATAGACTCGTGTGCGGTGATGTTGGATTCGGCAAAACTGAAGTAGCGATGCGCGCCGCCTTCGTTGCGGTGCAAGATGGGCGACAAGTTGCGGTATTAGTACCAACGACGTTATTAGCCCAACAACATTATCAAAACTTTTTAGACCGTTTTGCTGAATTTCCAGTCAAAATTGAGCAATTATCCCGTTTTCGTAGCAAAAAAGAGCAAACGAATGCTTTACAACAGATTGAAGCGGGACAAATTGATATTGTGATTGGCACGCATAAATTGTTACAAGATAATATAAAATTCAAGAATTTAGGGCTAGTGATTATTGATGAAGAACACCGTTTTGGGGTTAAACAAAAAGAACGTTTTAAAGCCTTGCGTTCCGAAGTGGATATTTTAACCCTGACCGCAACGCCGATTCCGCGCTCATTAAACATGGCTTTGTCCAATTTGCGCGAATTATCGGTAATTGCGACTGCACCGTCTAAGCGTTTGGCGGTAAAGACTTTTATTAAAGAATGGCACGCGCCGTCGATTGCTGAAGCGATTGTGCGGGAATTGCGGCGCGGTGGACAAGTCTATTTTGTGCATAATGACATTGATAATATTGAAAAAATGGCACAAGATTTAATGTTGCTTGTCCCCGAAGCGCGGATTGAAATTGCGCACGGACAATTACGCGAACGCGAATTAGAGCGGGTCATGCAAGATTTTTATCATCGTCGATTCAATGTGTTAGTCTGTACAACGATTATCGAAACAGGAATTGATGTTCCCACCGCAAATACGATTATCATCAATCGGGCGGATAAATTTGGCTTAGCGCAGTTGTATCAATTGCGCGGGCGGGTAGGGCGTTCGCATCATCGTGCGTATGCTTATCTGATTGTTCCTACTAAGAAATTAATGACACAAGATGCGGTTAAACGTTTAGATGCGATTGGCTCGTTGGAAGAATTGGGCGTAGGTTTTAGATTAGCAACCCATGATTTAGAAATTCGCGGCGCGGGGGAATTGCTCGGCGAAGAGCAAAGCGGACAAATTCAAGAAATCGGCTATTCTTTATATACGGAGTTATTAGAACGGGCGATTGAATCTTTAAAAGCAGGTAAAACACCTGATTTAGAGCAAGTGACAAAACAATCTTTAGATATTGATTTGCGTGTTCCCGCATTAATTCCCAGTGATTATTTACCTGATATTCACAGTCGTTTGATTTTATATAAACGCTTAGCGAGTGCAACTTCTTTAGAGGAAGTTAAAGATATTCATATTGAAATGATTGATAGATTTGGTTTATTACCTGAAGCAACGCAGGCGTTAATTCAAGTTACCGAATTGAAATTGCAAGCTCAATCTTTGGGATTGCGTAAGATTGAATTTGGTGAAAATGGCGGTTACATTCAATTTTATCAGAATACTTCTGTTGAACCACAAAAATTAATACAGTTGATTCAAAATAATCCACTGTTGTTTAAGTTTGATGGGAAAGATAAATTGCATTTGAATCATAGTGAGTTACCGTATGCTGAACGTGTCACTGTGCTTGAGCAAATTTTAAAGAAATTGAGAAATTAAAGGAGAATTAAAATGAATGCTTTGACTCAA
>CAZKST010000057.1:9300-13795 GCA_964555395.1 uncultured Thiotrichaceae bacterium
AATAAAAAAACACATTAAAAAAAACTTTTTAAGGAATCATTTATGTTTGATAGCTTAACAGAACGACTAGGCAAAGTTTGGAAAGATATTCGCGGACAAGGGCGTTTAAGCGAAACTAATATTAAAGACGCAATGCGCGAAGTGCGCATGGCGTTGTTAGAAGCGGATGTTGCTTTACCTGTGGTTAAAGCCTTGATTGAACAGGTACAAAAGCGCGCCATTGGACAAGAAGTTATTGGCAGTTTAACGCCGGGGCAAGCGTTAATCAAAGTCGTTTACGATGAATTAACCGAGTTAATGGGACAGCAAAATGATGAGTTGAATTTAGCCGCCGTCCCGCCTGTGGTAGTGTTAATGGCAGGTTTGCAAGGTTCAGGAAAAACAACCACCGTCGGCAAATTAGCCCGCTTATTGATTGAAAGACAAAAGAAAAAAGTAACGGTCGTCAGTTGTGACGTGTACCGCCCCAGCGCGATTCATCAATTAGAAATTCTGGCGGGCGAAGTCGGCGCGACTTTTTTCCCCAGCGATAACCAGCAAAAACCGATTGATATTGCTAAAGCTGCGATTGACCACGCCCGCCGTCATTATGCCGATGTGTTGATTATTGATACTGCGGGTCGTCTGCATATTGATGAAGAAATGATGGGCGAAATTAAGGCGTTACATGCGGAAGTGAATCCGACTGAAACCTTATTTGTCGTCGATAGTATGACGGGGCAAGATGCGGCGAAAACAGCGAAAGCGTTTAATGATGCCTTGCCGTTGACGGGGGTCATTTTAACCAAAGCGGACGGCGATGCACGCGGCGGGGCGGCGTTATCTGTGCGTCACATCACAGGTAAACCGATTAAATTCATTGGGATAGGTGAGAAAACAACGGCACTCGAGCCGTTTTACCCTGACCGCGTTGCCTCGCGAATTATCGGCTTTGGTGACGTATTAAGCTTAATTGAAGAAGTTGAGCGTAAAGTTGACCGTGATAAAGCGGAAAAATTAGCGGAAAAATTGCAGAAAGGTAAAGGCTTTGATTTAGAAGACTTTCGTGAGCAATTAGCCCAAATGCGCAATATGGGGGGCATGGCAAGTTTAATGGATAAAATGCCAGGAATGCACGAAATTCCAGAAGATGTGCGCAGCAAAGTCAATGATAAAGAGTTGGTACGGATGGAAGCTATTATTAACTCGATGACTCCCCATGAGCGCAAATTTCCAGCGGTACTCAATGGTTCACGCAAAAAACGGATTGCGCGTGGTTCAGGAACTCAAGTGCAAGATATTAATCGGGTACTTAAGCAATTTGAGCAAATGCAAAAGATGATGAAGAAATTTAATAAATTGGCAAAATCGGGGGGACTGAATAAAATGATGCAAGGAATGCAGGATAAATTACCGCCGAATTTAAAAAATTTGAAATTGCCGAAGTTTTAATTTTTTAAAGGATTTGCTTAAATAGTTTTAAGCAAGTCCTGTTTTAATTGTTAAGGAAAGGCATGAAAAGCACGTTAAGCACAACGGAAACAAAACCTAAAAATTTAAAAATTAATGGTAAAGTTATCCGTCCAGGTAGTCATGTTATTTTAGATATTCCAATTGCGCATTTATACACACATACGCCGATTGATTTACCTGTGCAAGTGATTCATGGTAAAGAAGCGGGGGCGTGTTTATTTATTAGTGCGGCAATTCATGGCGATGAATTAAATGGCGTAGAAATTATTCGGCGTTTGCTTAAGCAATTTCCTATTCATCAATTAAAAGGCACTTTAATTGCCATTCCGATTGTGAATGTTTTTGGTTTATTAAGTCATTCGCGTTATTTACCTGACCGTCGTGATTTAAATCGCTCTTTTCCCGGCTCGGAAGAGGGGTCATTAGCGGCGCGGTTGGCGTATATTTTTATGAATGAAATTGTGGCGCATTGCACGCATGGGATTGATTTACATACGGGAGCATTTCATCGTTATAACTTGCCACAAATTCGGGCGAATTTTGCGAATGAAGAAACTGAGCGATTGGCACAGGCATTTAATGCACCTGTGATGTTGCATTCAACTTTGCGTGATGGTTCATTGCGAGAAGCGGCGAGTGAACAAGGCGTGAAAATGCTGTTGTATGAAGCGGGCGAAGCATTGCGGTTTGATGAGTTGTGCATTCAAACGGGATTAGAAGGCATTTTTAACGTGATGCGGGAATTGGGTATGTTACCCACAAAACGCCTGCGAAAACATGCTGTTAAACCTTTATTTGCACGGTCAAGTACATGGGTGCGGGCACAACATGGCGGAATTTTGCGCAGTTCTATTGGTTTAGGGCAATGGGTGAAAAAGCAGCAGTTGCTTGGTATTATTTCTGACCCCTTTGACCAAGAAGAAATTGAAGTTTTTTCAACGGCGGAGGGGATGATTATTAGCATGACTAAGTTGCCGTTAGTTAATGAAGGAGATGCGTTGTTTCATATCGCTCGTATTGATAATGCAGATGCTGACAGTAAAGAAGCAGGCAATGTAGATATTAATCCTGATATGGATGAGTTAGAACGGGTTAAGCAAGATGACCCGCCCGTCATTTAGAAAGAAGTATCTTTGTAGAGTGGAATAGCAAAGCGTATTCCACCCAAAAACGCTACAAAATTGTCTGAACCCTGTCACACAATTCACTTAATTTCCTTAATTTTTTCATTATGTTAATTATGAAACACTGTGGATTAAGGTTCAGACAATTGAACGATTCTGTCATTTAAACTCCGAAATTAAAAAAAATACCATGTCCACCCGCTGTCCTTGCGACTCTGGCAAACCTTTTGCCCAATGTTGCCAACCTTATCTTGATAACCTTTCCCCCGCACCCACCGCAGAAGCTTTGATGCGCTCGCGTTACGCTGCTTACACCTTGCAAAATGCGCCCTACCTACTTGCCACTTGGCATCCACAGCATCGCCCTGCTGAAATAACCTTTGAACCCATCCACTGGTTAGGACTCAAAATCCTATACAAAACAAAGGGTACAGTAACTGATGATAACGGCACTGTACATTTTATTGCACGTTATAAAGGTCAACACGGACGCGCCTATAAACTCGAAGAACATAGCGAATTCATTAAACAAGCAGGACGCTGGTTTTATTGCCGCGCTTTACCCCTGCCCCCCGCTACCCAGTTGAATAAGAAATGAATATACTTTAATAAAATTGATGGCATGTCTTTTTCATTCTTTTTTTGAGCATTAAGCATTTAAATGTGTCAATGCTTAATCAGTGCATAAATCACGTTTTTTTAACGCTAATCTCTGGTTTTCACCCCTTAAAGTAAGGAGTTAACATGACTTCTCAAAAAGCTGTGCATTGTGTTGTGAGCGGTATTGTGCAAGGGGTCGGTTTTCGTGTTTATACGCAACGAGAAGCAATCCGTTTAAATTTAACAGGATGGGTTAAAAATACGCCTGAAGGTCATGTGGAAGTATTCGCTCAAGGCGATGAGCGGGGTTTAATCTTGTTAAAAGAATGGCTTAAAAAAGGACCCAGCGCAGCAACGGTAACAAGCGTAATGTGTAAAACGGTTGAATTTAATAGTAGTTTTACGCAATTTAAAATTGCGCGTTAATGTGACTGCGCAAAAAATTTAACGTTCAAATTGATTAATCACTTCCGTTTCGCGTGCCCCTGCTTGTATCCATGCTTGTAAAGCGGGTTGTGCCAACCAATGTTTAACATACGCCGCTTCTAAAGGGGATAACTCAATTTGATAGGTGTGAAAACGTAATACAATCGGGGCATAAATTGCATCGGCAATCGTAAATTCTCCAAATAACCATTGTCCTTGCAATTGATAGCGTTGCCGTAAACTACTCCAAATGGCGCGAATGCGGGTGATGTCTGTGCGTGCAGCATCTGAGGCGGGCGCAGGTGCGCATGGGCGGCGGCAGTTCATCGGGAATTCTGTACGCAAAGCCGTAAAACCGGAGAGCATTTCCATGCAAATGGCGCGGAGTTGGGCGCGTATTTGTACATCGGCGGGTAAATAACGCCCTTGTAAGTATTTTTCGTTGAGATATTCACAAATTGCAAGTGATTCCCACAGAATAAAATCCCCATCGATTAAAGTGGGAACTTTACCAGAGGGACACATGCGCTGGAGTTGGTTTTGAGTGTCTGCTTGGTAAAGGGGAATTAAAATTTCTTCAGCGTTGAGTCCGGTTTGCTGCATGAATATCCATGGACGAAGTGACCATGAAGAATAGTTTTTATTGCCAATGATTAAAGTTAATTCAGTCATGTTAGAAAAAACCATCTAGTAAAATAAAAGCTTAGTTGTAGGATGGAATAGCGAAGCGTATTCCATCATGAAATGCCGCAAAAACTGGGCAAAAATAGATTATAGCAAACGTACTTTAAATGGAGTGCAATAGCTTCAGCTATTGCCAGTGTCGCAAAAGGTAAAATAGCGTTCAATCAAAAAGTTAAAAAGCAATAGCTAAAGCGATTGCACTCCACCTT
>CAZKST010000058.1:0-13658 GCA_964555395.1 uncultured Thiotrichaceae bacterium
CCAGAACCTAAAGATTGCTTAATAAAATCCAAAATTCCAATCATTTCCCCATTATCATAAGGATTAGGAATATAAGTATTTTCCATCTCAGGTACATTTTCTAACACCAATGTATGCGCTCCGCTTGCAAGAAAAATATTCAAAGTTGGAATAATTAATAAATTTCTTTCATCTATTACTGGTTTTAAACCTTGACGTACCGCATTTAATAATTTGCCGCGCCCATTTTTTGACATACCTTGACAAGGAGGCGTTGCGAAAACTAAATCTAAATGTTTTTTGCCTAATTTTTCTTTAACTATTTCAATAATTTTTTGTTGTTTTTGCCAAATATCTCCAATAATCATTTGCGTATTAGGATAATTAAATTTAAAAACCTCTGCCCGCTCCTCTATTAATTCATTAGCAACGACAACCTCAAAACCTGCATGACGTAAGCTAAGGTCTCCAATACCTCCACAGGCAAATAAACTGATCGCGTTCATAATTTAGCGGAAAAAGAAAAAATTAGGATTATACGAGGAAAACCCCCCATTCCAAGACAGGGCGGGTTTTGATAAAGCATCATTTAGGAAATATTTAAACTCAGCACATCTTCATAAATTTCACTGAGTTTCATATCAAGATTAATGCAAGAAAAGGAAATAACACTTTGTTCTGCATAAGTATCAAGTGTCCATGTACCCATCGCGGAACGTTGATAATGCTCAACCCATGGTTTATCTTGCGCAACAATTAAATAAGACTCTAAACTTGCAATAGATTGATAAGCAAGCAATTTTTCCCGTTTATCAATATGTTCTGTGCTTGCAGATAACACTTCAACAATTAAACAGGGTTGAGTCAAATATAAATCAGCCGTCTCTTCTTTAGCGCGACAACTGATAACAACATCTGGATAATAAAAGCAATTATTCGTTGCAACTTTCATATCAGATGAATACACCCGACACGGAGTATTACGCAAATGTGGACGAATCGCGGAAACAATGTTAACCGTGATTTGATTATGCGCCTTTGTGCCACCCGCCATTGCGAACATATAGCCATCCACATACTCATGACGGACATCAGCATGTTGTTCTTGCTGCAAATATTCTGCAATTGAAAGCGGTGTAATAACCGTTTGAGCTAACATATTTCCCCCGATATTTCAATTTTCTAAAAGACTTCTATAGTATCGTATATTTTTGGCTATTCTTCTAATAATATCAATTTACTCAAACCAAACTAATCAAATTTCCCTTCGTTTCTAACCAAATTTTGCGGTCAGCAGCGCGTTTTTTTGCCAGCAACATGTCCATCATTTGCTCGGTTTCGTTACCCTCATCTAAAGTCAACCGCACTAAACGGCGCGTTTCTACTGCCATCGTGGTTTCACGCAATTGCATCGGATTCATTTCGCCCAAACCTTTAAAGCGTTGCACGTTCACTTTGCCTTTTTTGTGTTCCGCAGCAATGCGTTTTAAAATGCCATGCTTTTCTTCATCATTTAATGCGTAATATACTGAATTTCCTACATCAATACGATACAACGGCGGCATCGCGACATACACATGTCCCGCTTCAACTAAATGACGAAAATGTTTGACAAATAAAGCACATAATAAAGTTGCAATGTGCGCGCCGTCTGAATCTGCATCGGCTAAAATGCAAATTTTGCCATAACGTAAACCTGTTAAATCTCTTTTGCCCGAGCCATCCTCGGGGTCAATGCCAATCGCAACGGCAATATCATGCACTTCTTGCGAGGCAAGCACTTCGTCTGAAGTCACTTCCCAAGTATTCAAAATTTTACCGCGCAACGGCATAATCGCTTGAAAAGTACGGTCACGCGCCTGTTTTGCCGAGCCGCCCGCAGAATCGCCTTCAACTAAAAATAATTCGGTTTGATTTAAATCTTGCAAACTGCAATCGGCTAATTTTCCGGGTAAGGCGGGCCCCGACGTGGCTTTTTTGCGTACCACTTTTTTATCGGCTTTTAAACGTTGTTGCGCGGCGTTAATCACAATTTCAGCAATGCGTTCACCGAGTTCAACATGTTGATTAAGCCATAAACTCAGCGCGTCGCGCACGACACCGCTGACAAAGGAAGCGATTTCACGCGAGGCAAGCCGCTCTTTGGTTTGTCCTGAAAATTGTGGGTCTGCCATTTTGACCGAGAGAATATAAGCGCAGCGTTCCCATACGTCTTCAGGCGCAAGTTTGACCCCACGCGGCAATAAATTGCGATAATCGCAAAATTCACGCAATGCTTCCAATAATCCACTGCGCAAACCGTTAACATGCGTTCCCCCTTGTGCGGTGGGGATTAAATTCACATAACTTTCTGCGACTAAATCGCCCGCTTCAGGTAGCCATGTTAACACCCATTCCACAGCTTCCCCTTCTGCCGTAAAGTTACCCGCAAAAGGTTGCGGCGGCACACAAGGCGCATTTTGCAGAGATTCTAATAAATAAGTGCTTAATCCTGCTTGATAATGCCATTCATAGCTTTCGCTGGTATTTTCATCATGAAATTTGATATGCAAACCAGAGCATAAAACCGCTTTTGCTTGTAATAGATGAATGAGACGAGAAGTTAAAAATTTAGGAGAGTCAAAATATTGCGGATTGGGTAAAAAACGAACCGTTGTTCCCGTTTCTTTGGCGGCGACCGTGCCGATAACGCTTAATTCGCTGGTTTTGTCGCCATTGGCAAGTGTCATGCGGTAAATTTTGCCGTTGCGTTTCACAATGACTTCCACAAAACTAGATAAGGCATTGACGACCGACACGCCCACGCCATGCAAACCGCCTGAAAATTGATAATTTTGTTTGGAAAATTTGCCCCCCGCATGAAGGCGAGTCAAAATTAATTCTACCCCACTCACGCCTTCTTCGGGGTGCAAATCAACGGGCATTCCGCGCCCATTGTCTTGCACGCTTAACGAGCCATCTAAATGCAAGGTCACTTGAATTTGATTTGCATGACCGCCCAGAGCCTCATCCACACTATTATCAATCACTTCTTGCGCTAAGTGATTGGGACGGCTGGTGTCGGTGTACATTCCAGGACGTTTGCGGACGGGGTCAAGTCCAGTTAAAACTTCAATTGCAGAGGCATCGTAAGCAGTGGTCATAATGGCATGGGTTCAAAAGTTGGAAAACGCTATAAAGTATTAGAATGGATAATTTTTGCAAGTTTTTTTGCAAAATTGTATCGTGTTCTCTGCAAGCTTTAACGCGCTTATTCAATCAAAATGACTTGCGCTTTTTCATCTTGTAAGCTGTCAGAAGTCCAAATTTTGACTACTTTTTGTTGCAAATCGTCCGTCGAGCAAATTTTATATTTTTCAATTAAGTGCATAATGCGTCCCCGTTCCCATAATTCGCGCAATTTTTCCGCTTCTTCATCGCCGTGTAATTTTAAAACACTGATATGTCCTTGCATGGCGACATTGAGTGCGCGGCGAAAACGCGCGCCTAAATCGTCTAAGGCGCGTAAATTGTCATCTGGAATTTCTGAAAATAAAGCAATCTTTTTTAATAAAATGCTTTGGTCAACAGTTTCACCTTGTAATCCAAACGCAACACTCACTTTCTTAAAGTGTATACTTAATAATTGATATAAACGTTGGTCGGGTAACAACAATTTATTTAAAGCCTGATAATCTACTTCATTGCAAATTACCATTATCAATTCTTTTTTTTCTGCATCAATATGCAGTAATAAATTATGAAAACGTAAATTAGCAAGCTTATGATAAGAAAAGCTTTGAATATCAGCACAGAAATCATTAAGCAAATAAATACTTTCTTGAAAATTCGTCGGAATTTCTCTATTTAAACTTACAGTTGCTGTTGGAACAGTAACAGGATATAAAAAACCGTCATTTTTATTCATGGAATTTCTCTTTGTTATTTTATTGTTATTTATTCTAATCGTTTGCGGATATTGTTTTTTAAAAAATTAGAATTAAAATTTAAATAAATATTGCTCGTTTTCCTTTTGAAATAGGATGTTTTACTTGTTATTTAACGATAATTTGTGTAGTTAATTTAAATAATCAAGCAGACTTGGGTATAAATTAAATTGTTTTCTTCTAATCAGAGATAGCAAACGCACTTTAAAAGGAGTGTAATAGCTTCCGCTATTGTGGGTGTCATAATAAGTAAATACTGTTTAATCAAATGGTTAAAAAGCAATAACAAAGCTATTGCATTCCACTTTAATTAATTTAAAGTCTATTTTTTATATTTTGTACAATGCAAAATTAATGCAACTTAGTGTTCACGTTGTAAAAATCTGTTGCGTAGAAGCTAAACAGAGAAAAAATGAGTAACTATAAAAATAATTTAAGTTTAGAGCAATCTAAATCTAATTCAAATTTAACCGCTTTTATTTAAATAAAATAAAGAACCTCGAAACGCAAAGCAGAATACTCGACTTTTAGCGACTAACTGCCCATACTATAGCTAATTCTGACGCAAAAACGGGTTAAGATTAACTCGCTGTGTTAATTAACGAATCAACCTTATCCCGCATCTTCCATCCTGCACAAAGAACACTATTTTATGTTTGAAGAAACTGCAAATCTCACCAATCATTTTTTGATTGCTATGCCCAATTTGCCCGACCCTCACTTCTTTCAAACGGTCACTTTTATCTGTATGCACAATGAAGAAGGCGCGATGGGGATTATTATTAATCGTCCTCTATCTGTTGAATTGGGAGATGTGTTAGGGCACATGAAAATTGAATCCGAGTTACCTGATATAGGTACAACCCGAATTTATGAAGGGGGACCTGTGCAACGGGAACGCGGTTTTGTGTTGCATCGTCCAATTGGTCAATGGGAAACCATGATTACTGTCGGCACTGATATTGGTGTGACTGTTTCGCGTGATATTTTAGAAAGTATTGCTAAAGGCGAAGGCCCGCCCGAAATGTTGATTGCTTTAGGCTATGCGGGTTGGACAGCGGGACAATTAGAACAAGAAATGGCATCCAATACTTGGTTAAGCGTGCCTGCTGATGCGGATATTATTTTTAATACGCCTTCAGAGAAGCGTTGGCAAACTGCCGCCAAACGGTTGGGCGTGGATTTACATTTATTATCAATGCAAGCGGGGCATGGTTAATCGTGCAGCAACGGGGGATTCAAACCGTTTTAGGTTTCGATTTTGGTTTTAAGCGGACGGGAGTTGCAGTAGGTCAAACAGTGACATCCACCGCACAGGCGATTACAACCTTAATTTCTCAGACAGAAACCGCTACACAACAACAGCATCCTGATTGGCAGGCGATTCAAAAAATAATTCATCAATGGCGACCCGACGCGCTCATTGTGGGTTTACCAAAAACTGCTGACGGGCGCACCAATCCTGTTATTGCAGCAATTCATGAGTTTTGTGAGCAATTACATCAGCGTTTTCAGTTGCCTGTGATTCAAGTAGAAGAAACTTTATCTTCTGCGGAGGCGGCTGAACGTTTGCGTAACTTAAGCACGCGCAGTAAAAAACATAAAAAAAATCAATATGGTGAGCGGGCAAATTTGGACGCAATGGCAGCGCAAGTGATTGTTGAAACTTGGCTGGCTTCATATTCACCCATTTAAAAAAATACTCAATCGCTCATATCCTATGAATGAAAGCAAGTATGCGTATTGTAGGGTGGAATAGCGCAGCGTATTCCACCACGACGTGCCGCCAAAGCTGGGCAAAAACAAATTATCATCGCTCAGGGCGAATACTCATTCGCCCCTACACTGCATAATGGAATACAGCGCAAATCGTCTCTTGCCATTTTGTTTTTACTCAGTTTTTTGGGGCTTTGTGGCGTTTCATGGTGGAATACGCTTTGCTATTCCACCCTACAAACATTCTTAACTTAATGGTTTTGACGTGTAGCTCATCATGATAGTTTATGGGGATTTGTTCACATAATAGCTTGAATTTACATGAGTTAGGCAGCATACTCAAATCGCCAACGATGGGCTTCCTTACGTCAGCCCATCCTACTTTTATCAGAACTGCGTAACTTCTAAAGTTAACAACCTACTCGCCAAATTTAGATTTACACAATTCTTAGAAAGGGGAAATACCACATACACAAGCGTTTTGTGTATGCTGTTTTGTCTTTCTAGTTTTTTCATACATAAAAATAGCGTTAAACTAATAAAAAACGGGTTATCCCAGATGAATTTACAGTTAAATGAACAGGGAAAGTTAAAACACTTTTTAGGCATTGAAGGCTTAAAACGTGAATTGCTGATTGAAATCTTAGATACTGCGGCGGCGTTTATGCACGAAACTAAAGCCGTGAAAAAAATTCCTACTTTGCTCGGTAAAACAATTATTAATCTATTTTTTGAGCCGAGTACCCGCACCCGCACCACCTTTGAATTAGCCGCTAAACGTTTATCCGCCGATGTTTTAAATTTTAATATCAATACGTCTTCTTCTAGCAAAGGAGAAACGTTAATTGATATGTTAAATAATTTAGAAGCGATGAATTGCGACATGTTTGTCGTGCGTCACAATGAAGCGGGTGCACCGCTGTTTATGGCGCGCCACGTTCCACCGCATATTAGCATCGTCAATGCAGGCGATGGTTGGCACGAGCACCCGACCCAAGCCATGCTAGATATGTACACCATTCGCGAACATAAAGGCGATTTTGCCCCGCTAAAAGTCGCCATTGTGGGCGATATTCTGCATTCTCGCGTGGCACGTTCACAAATTTTTGCTTTAACCACGTTAGGTGTGGCAGAAGTGCGCGTGATTGCGCCTTATACCTTATTGCCCAAAGGCGTGGCGGATTTAGGCGTAAATGTTTATAACCGTTTGAAAGCTGGGATTAAAGATGTAGATGTCATCATTATGTTGCGTTTACAAAAAGAGCGGATGCGCAGTGCTTTTTTACCCAGTGAGCGCGAATATTTCCATTATTATGGTTTAACCGAAGAAGTGTTAAACGAAGCGCATCCCGATGCGATTGTGATGCACCCAGGTCCCATTAATCGCAATGTGGAAATCGAATCGAGTGTTGCTGATGGCTCACGCTCTGTGATTTTAGAACAAGTCAGCAATGGTATTGCGGTACGGATGGCAGTCATGGCAATGGCTCTCGGATGTGGAAAACCTTCAGCCCAAGAATAATCGTTATGAGCAAAATTAGTATTTTAGGCGGTCGCGTCATTGATGCGGCGAGCCAATTAGATGTTAACTGTGATGTACATATTGTTGATAAAAAAGTGGTTGCCATTGGACAAGCTCCAGACGGATTTAGCGCGGACTGGACAATTGATGCAAGCAATCAAATTGTATGTGCAGGATTGGTGGATTTAAGCGTTAATTTACGCGAACCCGTCGCCGAACAATATGCAACCGTGCGCAGTGAAACCCGCGCAGCGGCGGCGAATGGCATTACCACGATTTGCTGCCCCCCTGAAACCCAACCTGTGTTAGATAATCCCGCTGTTGCAGAATTATTGTTAGAGCGCGCTTTTCAATCGGGGATGGCAAAAGTATTACCCTTTGCCGCGTTAACTCAAGGTTTAAAAGGGCAGCAACTGGCAGAATTAGGACATTTACGCAAAGCGGGCTGTATCGCAACCAGTAACGGCAATGTACCGATTGAAAATACTGAAGTATTGCGTCATGCGCTTGAATATGCAACGAACTGTGAAATGACAGTTTTTTTACAACCGCGTGATGCGTGGTTAGGACGCAACGGCTACATGCACGAAGGGGCAATGAATACCCGTATGGGATTAGCGGGTATTCCAGAAACCACAGAAATTATTGAAGTTTCACGGATTTTATGGTTAGTTGAATTAATTGGTGCGCGGGTGCATTTTTGCCGTTTATCCACGGCTAAAGCGGTGCAACTGATTAAAGAAGCACAAGCACGCGGTTTGCCTGTATCAGCAGATGTTAGTGCGCATCATTTATTTTTAACAGATATGGATTTAGCTGACTATAACGCAAATTGCAACGTTTACCCGCCCTTACGCAGTCAACGCGACCGCGACGGATTGCGCACGGGATTACAAAAAGGCATTATCAACGCAGTATGTTCTGACCACCAACCCCATCAAGACGACGCGAAAATTAATCCTTTTGCTTCAACCGCCGTTGGAATTTCTGGTTTAGATACTTTATTACCCTTAACATTGCGGCTAACTGAAGAATTAGGTTGGGATTTAAAAACAGCGTTAAGCGTTGTGACCGCCAATCCCGCCAAAATTTTAGGGCGCGAAGATATTGGCTGTTTAGCGGTGGGTAAAGATGCGGACATTTGCATTTTTGACCCCAATCATGAATGGCGATTAAGTCCCGAAATGATGCACAGTGACGGACGTAATTCACCGTTCTTAGGTTGGATGTTTAAAGGCAAAGTAAACTACACTTTAATTGAAGGTAAAGTGGTTTATAATCGTTCGGTGATTTAAAAAACTAATTTTTGTCTGAACCCTAATTTACTTAATTAATTTAATTCTCTTAATTTTTTATCAAGTTAATCAAGAAAATTAAGTGAATTAAGGTTCAGACAAAAAAACACATTTAAAACTTTACTGATAAACAACTCACTCAGCTACGCTGTTTTTACTTTTACTATTTACCTTGATGTAAACTATGCAAGCCTATCTCGATTTAATGCAAGATGTATTAACCAATGGTATTCAAAAACAAGACCGAACGGGGGTAGGCACGCGCTCGGTGTTTGGTCGGCAATTGCGCTTTGATTTAAGTCAAGGCGTGCCAATTATTACCACTAAAAAATTGCATTTAAAATCGATTATTTATGAGGTTTTATGGTTTTTACGGGGTGATACCAATATTCGTTTTTTAAAAGAAAACGGCGTATCCATTTGGAATGAGTGGGCGGATGAAAACGGCGAGTTAGGACATGTTTACGGCTATCAATGGCGGCATTGGCAAAACTATCAAGGCGGCGAAATAGACCAAATTAGCCAAGTAATTGAGCAAATTAAAAGCAATCCTAATTCACGCCGTCACATTGTCAGCGCGTGGAACGTCGCAGAAATTGACAGTATGGCACTACCGCCTTGTCATGTTTTGTTTCAATTCTACGTCGCAGACGGTAAATTATCTTGCATGTTATATCAACGCAGTGCAGACGTTTTTCTCGGTTTACCATTTAATCTATTCAGTTATGCGTTGCTTACTCACATGGTTGCGCAACAATGCGATTTAGCGGTAGGAGATTTTGTCTGGACGGGTGGCGATATTCATTTATACCTCAACCATTTAGAACAGGCAAAATTACAATTAAGCCGTGAACCCTATCCTTTACCGCAATTAGTGATTAAACGCAAAGCAGAGGATATTTTCAGCTACGCTTACGAAGATTTTGAAGTGGTTAATTATCAACATCATCCGCACATTAAAGCCGATGTTGCGATTTAAGGTTTAATTGTCTTTTTCACATGAATCACCCATTGATACGCTCCATCTTGTTGTTCTAATGACAAATGATGATGATGGGGCGCAATAAATTCCTGCATCCGCTCAATATCGCGCTCTAATTTACCCGTAAAAGGCAAAGGGCAACCATTTTCATCCACTTCTCCCCACCATAAGCAAGGAAATTCATTAATATAGCCAAAAGTGATGTTATCCAATTTCACGACACGGCTAAATGTAAATTTATGCGCACCGACTTTAACACTACCTAAAACTTGTGCATTCTCCGTAATTTCTAAATGACTTAATTTCTCTAAAGCAGCATGAACTTTATTCAACAATTCATTAATGCGAACATTCAATTGTTCCACATCAATACTTTGATTCAATTCCATTCGAATATTAAACAATGATGCTTTTAATGCTAATAATTTTTCTTTAATTTCATTGATAGAATTGTTTAACATAAAAATCCTTTTTTTATTAGACAAAAAAAGAGCTCTTTTTGAACTCTTTTTTAAAGAACTATTTGTAGTAACGGCTTTTAAATTATGCCCACAATTTATATTCTTTAGACAGAATATATTCCGTTAAAATATGATTGACTAACCTGCGTTTCTCTTCAGGTGCTCCATTATTTTTCATCATTTTATCAACATATTCTGGAATTTTGCTTAAAATAATTCCATTGCTTTCCGCTTTATCAACTAACATATATAAGTGTTTACGAAGTGCGCTGTCTTTCGAAGAGTTTTTCATGATTATTCCCCCAACGCTATTGTTTTTCAACATGTCTATTATTTATTTCTCAAAGAAACAAATATTATTTTTTTAGAACTACCATCTTAGCCCCTAGTTTTATATATGTTATTTTTTGCACATAAAACAAGCGGTAAATGGTAAGCATTTGACAGTTTTCTCATGAAATCGTAGTAAGCTTTTTTTCTTAAATCTAACTGTTTTTTAAGCTTTTAACAACAACAAAGCCGCCATACACGCCTCTGCATACGTTTTACTATTGACTAATACATTCAGCATTTCTTCAATAACACGCTGCTCTATGTTACGAGTAATAAACACAATTTGCGATTTTGGCGTATGCTCCCACTGCGGCAAAGTCGTCGGCGGCTGAAAAATATGCTGCACCCCTTGCACAACCACAGGTAAATCTGTTTCTTGTGTATAAACAATGCCTTTTACCCGCAACAAATCCTTGCCGCGCAATGCCGTCAACTGTCTAAACCAACGATTTAACACCGTCCAACTTAATGGCTCATCGCGCATAATGCAAAAAGAGCGAATATATTTATCATGGCGCAACTCAGTCGCCTGAATATGTGCATCATGGTCAAAATGTGAATGACTCTGCGGAGCTTGATACACCTCGCTTTGTAACCACTGTTGCACATCTAAACTCTTGGTTGCAGGGTTATACAACTGCGTTTTAAACAACTCCGCCGCACTCGAAAAATCCTGTGCTATCATCAATTTTGCAGCGGGATTAATGCGCTGCAACCGGTCGCGTAATTTTTCGACTGTCTCCGCTTGCGCAATATCCGTTTTACTTAAACAAATTTTATCCGCGACCGCCGCTTGTTTAACCGTCTCATAATGCTCATCAAGCTGCACTAAACCATACACACTATCGACCGTTGTGATAACACTATCTAATCTAAATAAATTTTTTAGCAAACTATCATTAAGTAAAGTATGAATAATCGGCGCGGGGTCAGCCAAGCCCGTTGTTTCAATAATCACCCGCTCAAAAAAAGGCACATCGCCCCGTCCACGTTTATGATGTAATTCTGCTAAAGTATCCTGTAAATCACCGCGCACCGTACAACACACACACCCGCCATCAATTACCACTACGTCCTCGGTTGCGGAACGCACAAGCAAATGGTCAAGGCTCACGATTCCAAATTCATTAACGACAACAGCAGTATTTTGCAAATCAGGTAAACGCAAAATTTTATTTAACAAAGTCGTTTTACCGCTACCCAAAAAACCTGTAATAACCGTAATCGGTAAACGTTGATAAGAAGTATCTAAAGGAATCAAAGACATAACTAATAATCTACAAAAAGGAAACAAGAATGCAAAAACCATCATGGTTTGCCAATTTTTGGGAAATTCCCCGCCGTGCACCACAAGCTCAAGTCATCATTGCGCACCGCCGCGTCTATATTTTTCCCACACGTCAAGGCTTTGCTTTTTTAGCCGCGTTACTGGTGATGTTACTGGGCGCGATGAATTATAGCAACAACATGGGCTACATGATGACCTTTTTACTAGCAAGTGTTGGGATTGTTTCAATTTTACACACGCACCGCATGTTATTGAATTTAAAAATTGAAGCAGGGCAAAGTGCGCCCGTTTTTGCAGGGGAAAATGCCCATTTTGAAGTTTGGATAGACAACCAAGGACACAACGCCCGCTATGCCGTTAAATGGCAACTTCGCCCACCGCGCCCCAAATTTATACACGCCTTATTATCCAGCAAAGCGAATTTACCAACAGCACACTATGAAATGTCGCCATTAACGATTGATATTGCTGCTAATCAACGCCAAAAATTATTACTCACTGTCAGCAAAACTCAGCGCGGCTGGTTTCAACTACCTTCATTAATGATAGAAAGTCGTTTCCCGCTCGGTTTATTTCGCGCATGGTCATACATAGAACTACAAGCCCATGTATTAGTTTATCCCGCCGCACGCGGTGAAACCGTATTACCCGCAGGGCGCAAAAGCTCCGCGACGGGCGAAGGGAGTTTATTAGCGGGTGCAGGCGAGGATTTTATTGGCTATCGCGACTATCATCTGGGCGATTCGCCGCGTCATGTAGATTGGAAAGCGGTTGCACGCGGGCAAGAATGGTTAATTAAACAATTCGGCGGTGCGAGTTCTAGTTTACTGATTTTTAAATGGTCAGACGTGGCACAAACATTAGAACAAGAAGCGGCGTTATCACAACTTTGCTTATGGATTTTATTAGCAGAACAACAAGGCGCGATTTACAGTTTAGAATTACCAAATCAAAGTTTTGATTTAAATCAAGGAGAGCAACATCGTGATGCGTGTTTGAAAGCGTTGGCGGTGTTTTAAATTTTCTTGATTATTTTTGTAAAAGAAGTATTTTAATAAAAATATTTACTACATAAAGGCGAATACAAATGACAACAACTTTATTTAAAGATTTTGATTTTTCTCAGTTAAACTCAGCCGATTTTAAAGAAGATAGTGTGCGTGAGGTTTTAATTGTGCCGTTGTTACATGCTTTAGGATATGAGGAATCTCACATTGTGCGGAGTAAAACGTTTACTAATCCTTTTGTTAAAACAGGGTCGGGAAAACGTAAATTACAGCAAACGCCTGATTATTTGTTAAAAGTAGAAGATAGTTATGCGTGGGTTTTGGATGCGAAAGCACCGAGTGAGAAAATTGAAAGTGGTGATAATGTTGAGCAGGTTTATTTTTATGCCATTCATCCTGAAGTTAGAACTAAGTTTTTTGCGTTGTGTAATGGACGTAAATTTACTTTATTTCGTCAGGATTCTATAAAACCGCTATTAGTTTTTTCTTTAGAAAATATTGAGCAACATTGGGATGAGTTAACGGCGTATTTATCGCCTAATGCTTTCCAAAGTGGAAAAACATTAGAGTATCCTGTTATTAGAAGAGCAGAGAAAAAAGAAGAGTTTGATTATTTAAATCGCCCATTGTTAGAAGAAATTCAGGTTAAAAAACAAGCCGCAAAACGTCATTTCGGCGTGCATGGTTATTTTACTAAACAAGCTTGGAATGTAGTGCAAGAATACATTAAAAATTTCTCACAAAAAGGCGATTTAGTCTTAGACCCTTTTGGGGGAAGTGGTATCACGGCAATTGAAGCGATAATGACTGAGCGTTATGCAATTCATCTGGATTTAAATCCAATGTCAACATTCTTAGTAGATAGCTTAACTTGTCCTGTAAAAGTTACTGAGTTACAAAGTAGTTTTAAGAAAGTAAAAGATGCTTATGAAACAACATTAAGTAAATTTGCAACAACAGAAGAATTTATTGAAGATGCGTTAAAGAAATATCCTTACCCTAAAGACTTTGTGCTACCTAAAGATTCAGATGTTAGCGTTGTTCAAGATTTATTTAGTAAACAACAACTAGCGCAGTTAGCATTATTAAAACACTTAATTTTAAAGGAAAAAAATAGAAACATTAAAAAGTCATTATTATTAATGTTTT
>CAZKST010000059.1:0-13493 GCA_964555395.1 uncultured Thiotrichaceae bacterium
TATTAACGGAAACCTTATTTTGTTTCTTTCTAATTCTATTTTTAATGTTAAGTAGTCGTTTAAAAGATGAATCACCTTTTTATTTATTTCTCATTACTGGTATTGTTTTAGGTTTAGCAACATTAACGCGCCCTTGGACACAAGGTTTTATTTTTATTCTTTGTGCCTTTTTAGCATTACAATTGACTAAGCAACGTATTGTTAAACCATTTATAGTTTTTATAGGATTTGCTTTAATTATTGCCCCATGGATGTTAAGAAACTATGCAGTATTAGGGGCTGTAACTGACCCTACATTGTCTTTTAATAGCATTTTACATGGGATGTATCCCAACATGATGTATAATTTTATTCCTGAAAGTTTTGGAATTCCTTATCGTTTTGACCCTTGGGTTACGTCTTATCAAGGTGTTGTTCCCCCTGATAAAGTTTTGCCCGAACTCTATAAACGGGTACAAGAAAATCCTTGGACTTATTTTCAATGGTATGCGTGGGGTAAATTAACAACTGTTTTTTCTTGGAGTATTATTGCAGGAGTTGGTGATGTTTTTGTTTATCCTGTGCTTAAAACACCTTTTAATGAACCGAATTTACTTTCTTTAACGCATTCTTTTATGGAATTTATTCATATTCCATTAATTATTTTGGCATTAAGTGCGACAATTTTAATTTGGTTTTCTGCTTTTACTCAAAAATTTTCTAAAGAATTTATTTTTACAGGGCGTTTATTAGCCTTATTGATTTTTTATTTTACTTTTTTACATATTATTGGTGCACCTTTTCCTCGCTATTCTATTCCTATTCGTCCCGTGTTGTATGGATTAGCGATGATTGCAATTCTTATGCTGTTTAATGTTGTGAAAGTATGGAAATTAAAACATGAATAAACAAATAGTGGTTTTAATTCCTGCTTATCAACCACAAGCAATTTTGTTAAAACTTGTTGAGCAATTACAAACATTAGACCAGCAAGAAATTATCACGCAATTTGTAATTGTAAATGATGGGAGTCATAGCAATAGTCAAATTTTATTTGAGCAACTTGCAAAGTTACCTAAAGTGAGTGTATTGCATCATGCAGTTAATTTAGGCAAAGGTGCGGCTCTTAAAACGGGATTTAACCATATTCTTTTAAATTTTCCCGAATTAAAAACCGTTGTAACGGCGGATGCAGATGGACAACATTTAGCGACAGATATTTTAAATATTGCTCAAACTGCATTACAAACTGAGAAAGAAACATTAATTCTTGGGACACGGCAATTTTCTCAAAAAATTCCTTTACGCAGTTTAATAGGCAATCAAGTAACCCGTTTAGTTGTGCGCTTTTTTACAGGTTTAAATTTGAGTGATACACAAACAGGATTACGCGCTTATCCACCGCAATTAATTCAGCGTATTTTGCGTATTGCAATTAATGGCTATGATTTTGAAATGGAAAATTTAGTTCGTGCTAAAGAATTTATTCCGACTTTAGTTTTACAAGAAATTCCGATTCAAACTATTTATGAACAAGGCAATAAAAGTTCGCATTTTAATCCATTATTAGATTCTATGCGGATTTACTTTGTATTTTTAAGATATTGCGGTGCGGGTTTATTGACAGCATTAACAGATAATCTTGTATTTATTTTTGCATTTATGTTTTCTGCCAATGTTTTAAATAGCCAAATTTTAAGTCGTAGTTGTGGTGCATTTGTCAGTTTTATTTTAGGATTTCACGTCGTTTTTAAAAGCACCAATAATCCAATTTATGCGTTAGTTAAATTTGTATTATTAGTTATTCTATTTGGTTTTATTTCTTATGGCATGATTCAGTTTTTAAATCAAGAATTTGGTATTAATATTGTTATTGCGAAAATTCTTGCTGAATTGATTTTATTTATTGCTTCTTTTGCAATTCAACGTAGTTTTATTTTTGGACAACGTGCTTGAAATGTTTTTATTCAATAAAGAAAGTGTTTTTATTGCAACTGTACTTAGTGCTATTGTAATTTTTTTTAATATTTTTTTAGTTGAAGGAAGTAGTTTAAATAATGAAATTAGTTTAGCTTTTGAACTTTCAGGAAATGCTTATTTACAACTACCAACGGATGACTGGATAAAAATATGGCTATGGGAACAAGCTGCCCCAAGTCATTATCGTATTTTAGGCAAGTTTATTGTCATTAGTTTTTATGAGTTAATGCGTTTTGCATTTTTAGATAATTTAATTGCTTTTTATTGGGCTTTTGTTATTAGTTGTTTTCTCTGTTTATGGTTTACTTTAGTTCTATTTTATTATTTTACTTATCAAGTTTTTGAAGAAAATAGTTCTTTTAATGCACAACTAGCGTGTGTGTTATTTGTTTGTTGCCCGCCCATTTTATTTGCTTTTAAATTTCCTATACATGGTAGTCCAAATGATTTTTTAGGTTACGCGCTTATTTTGAGTGCGTTAATTAGTTTAAATTTACGTTATTTCTTTTATTTTTATTTAAGTATTGCTTTAGGTATTTTTTGCAGAGAAACTAATTTATTAGTTATATTTATTTTTTTGTTTTTTTATATAGAGATTAATATTTTAAAAAGAATTATAGTAAGTTTTATCAGTTTTACATTTTTTCTATATTATCGTTGGTTTTGGTATCGTGAATATAATCCATTACAAGGTGCTGCTTTAAATTGGTTTTCACCTTATGAAAGCTTATTTTTCTTATTTTTAGTATTTGCTAGTTTGTGGCTAACTGCAATTTTAGCTTTTCTACAATTACATAAACAGCCCATAAATCATCCTCCTTTAAAAAATTTAGTGAATAGTTTTCCTTGGATAACGTTATTAACTATTTTAATCATTGCATTATTTGCAAGAATTAGAGAAATTCGTTTAGAATTTATCATTTTCTTTGTTGTAATTCCTTTGTCTATCCATTTTCTAAAACAAATAAAATTTACAAAATTATTTAGCAAAATATATGTATTGTATGGTTTGTTAAATTTTGCATTTATTTGGTATTTAAATTTAATGTTGACAGCAACTAACCAAGTAGAAAATGAATATTTTTTAGAGTTGTTTAATCATTGGTATGGCGGATTTGGCGGGGGATGGGTATTAATAACGCTAGTGTATTGCTTTATATTTTTATTGTTTTTTCCTTTAATAATAGTCACTTATTTCAAAAATGAAAAATGGCTATTATTTAAAAAACAATAGCCAAATTCAATTACCGCCCACAGTTCACATGGTCAGGAATATTGCCAAAAGGGTCTTTAAAACGACTATCACAAATAAATTCCCAATCGGTTAAACTTTTTAGAAATGCAATTAAATCTTGTTTCTCGCTGGCAGTTAAACTAAAACCATTAATGAGTTCACTTTTATAAGGATTTAATTTGCCATCGCCTGCAAATTCGCCGCTTTCAATAATGCGCCCGCCGCGGGCATAATGGTCAATGACCGCGTCCAAAGTCGCAATTGAGCCATCGTGCATATAAGGCGCAGTCAGCTCAATATTGCGCAAAGTAGGGGCGCGAAAACGTCCCATATCTTCGTTTTTAAACGTAGATTCCCATAAACCGCGCCCACCATTTTCAGGATAAGCTCCTGTGCCACCAATGTTATATAACGCGGTGTTGTGAAACTCAATTTCTACAATCACGGTTTTATCGTGTTTCGTAGATTGGGTGAAATTAAAGCCACCATGACAATGAAAACATTCTAAGGTTTCAGAAAAGAATAATTCCATGCCTCTTTTTGCCGATTCTGATAAAGCATTTGTTTGATTTTGATAAATTTGTTTATCATAACTAGAATTACCTGAAATCAAACTTGCGGTAAAAGCCGCGACTGCTTTACTGATATTACCGCTGTTAATCGGTGTTTTTTCATTGGGGAAAGCTTTGGCAAATTTGTCTTGATAATTTGCATCTGCTTGAAAACGCGCTAGAATTTTTTCTTCATTATTTGCCCAGCCTAACTCAACAGGGGCTTCGCCAAACATGGGAATTAACGCCTGTTGATGTAGCGATTTGAGCATGGGATTTGCCCAGTTAAACGCTGAATTATAAGCAGTATTCGTTAAACTCATGCTGTTGCGTGGATGTGTTTCGCCCGTCGCGCCGAGGGCGGTGGTGCGTCCGTCACTAAAAGCTCTGCGCTGTTCATGGCAACCTGCGCAAGACATTGAATTATTTATAGACATGCGGGTATCGTAGAATAGTAAACGTCCTAATTCGACTTTTGCCGCCGACATCGGGTTATCCGCTGGTTCTTGGGGTTTAGGAAAACCTGTTGGTAATTTCCAATCATAATTACTATTTAAAATCGTGTTTTGGGTGCTATTAACGCTTGCGATACTGTCTTCAGAGCCGCCGCCGCAACCGTTTAACATGAGTAATAACAAACTGATGCACAGAATTCTAATCATCATGGTCTGCCCCCAATTGCCAAGATAATCCCAGCCAAACAGTATGCGCATTTTCGGTCATAAAATCAGCATCATCATAATTATATTGCAAATGTAAAGCGATTTGTTCCAAAGGTGACCACGTTAACAAAGGCGAAATACGAAAGCGGTCGCTGCGCAAATTGTCTTGCGCCCGTTGTCCGCTGAATAAAGCTTTATCGCCGCTAGCATAGTCATAACGGATGCCCGCCGCCCATTGCGGGTGAAATTGATATAAAACTTGTGAGTAAAATCCCCAATCTTTCAAAGTATTCTCTTGAATGGTAATACTATTATCTTGGTACGCACCCACTTCAAAATGGCGTTGCATCCATTCAGTTTGCCAGATAACGCGCTGTTGTTGATTCAGTTGCCAATGTAGCGTTAAATCCGTGCCAATTAAGTAAGTTTTGCTGCTTTCGCCCGCCCGATTCGCGCCTATCATGCCCGAAAGCCCCCAGTCAAGCGCGAGTTGTGGTAATACTTGCCATTGATTATTAAATCGGAGTGTATAAAGTAAATCTTTGATTTTATTGCTGTGTGTCCGTACAATTGGCGTGCCGCCTACACCGTCATAAAAAGGATACGCGGTGGTATCAACATGGGTATGTGTCGCGCTTTCTTCTTCATCATGTGAATGCCCTTCCCCTAAAAAACTGACAGCGGTTTCATCGTTCGCATTTTGTACGGCAAAACTGAGTTGCGAATGCCAATTAACGGGTAATTTCGCGGCTAATTGTAGCCCTGTTCCCATTGTGCCTTCACCACCGAGCAAACGGGCATTGATAACGGGGTAATCTAGCCAATTTTCTGTGTGATGCGCGTTTAATAAACCAAAATCCGCCGCAAAATAGCCGATTTTTGCGGTCAAGGGTGCATAAAAAGTCGTTTCTAAATATAAATGTTCTAAACCAAATTCTTCATCATCTGCTTGTAATCCCGCCGAAAATTTAGTTTTAGAATCAACGATGAAATCAACGGATAATTCAACATTCTGCAAATTAAACCCTGTTTCTTGCGGGTCGTGTGCGCCGCTTTGCAAAGCGGTTAATTCGTCTGTTTCCGCGCTTGATGTGCCGAGGCTCATCATGCCTTCTAGTTGCCATTGTAAACTGGGTTTATCTCCTTCACTAGACTGTTGCTCATGAGCATCAGTGAAAGAAGCATAGAAACATAAACTGAGAAAAATAAATAAATAACGCATTTGTATTGTACTTAGAAAATAAATAGCGATTGTTTAAAATAAGGAGGAAATTAAAAAAAGAGGCGGAACACATTCCGCCTAAAGTATGTGTAGTAGAATTACACGGTCAAAGCAGTGCAACAATTATTGCACTGTAAAAAACTTTTGTTCTTTCTTTGGATAAACAACCGCAGGATTTACACCATCATTATAAGTGAAATCAATTCCCAATAAAGGTAAAATAGTTTGACATTCTGGGTCATTATTGCCAGACATACAGCCCGCCGCAGTATTTGGTGTATTGTAAACGATGTTACTTTCTTTTAAAATTTGAGCAATATCTACTTTAATTGTATTATTTTTACTATTAAAGTTGCTTAAGCAAATTTCGGGTGTATTAGGATAAGAACAAACGCCATCAGGTTGTTTGCCTTGTTTATTGACATCAGAGCAGCCTGTGCTTCCTAAATGCACAACAAAACTGGCTTTTAAATTATCAGGGTCGCCAATTCCATCAATTCGTAGGAATTTATGCCCAGTCGTCCATGACCATAACATACCTGAAGTATTTAAGGGTGATGCGGCGGTGGTTGGGTCACTATGGTTTTCATCAAAAGGCAAGCCTAAAGTAAAGCAAATACCATTGTAATCACTTGCCGTTGTTCCTGTAGGAACAGTTGCTACAATCTTAGTATTTGTATCTGCCGTTCCATTTAAACAACCCTCTTCAAAATCCAGCATAGCAACTTTTGCTGTTTGCCATTTACCGTCTTCTTTTAAAGTTAATGCACTATACGCATTTGTATGTTGATTAAGCAACTTCAATTGAGAAAGGTATAAACGGAAATCGTTAATTTTATAACTGTCTTGAATTGCGCTGCCAATGGGTTTGTAAGTTGAACCACATTTAAAGTTCTCACTACTAACCATTCCTTTAAATTGAATGGTTATTTCATTATTTGTTTGATTTGTATTATTGCTTGTTTGTGTATTTGTGCTTGTATTACTACTATTACTTTCTGTTGTACTATCATCACCACCACTGTTACATGCAGTTAAATTGAGCGCAACTAAACCACAAAGCAAAATTTGAAAAGAAGTAGATTTAAACATTCGTTATTTACCTTAAAAGCAATTTATGTTGAAATAAAAGACAACTTTTAAGAGCAAATAAAGAGCCATATTTAGTTATATTTTAATTATTAAATGGTTAGCTTTAAAACAAGTGTGGATTTTTTTAAAATAGTGGGATTTGCCTTATTTTGGGTAGTTTTGACTATGGCATTTCACCTATTTTTAACTTAAGTTAATTTTTAGGATTTAGAATGGCGGATGCGTTTGCAAAATTACTTGGCAACTCCCCCGCGTTTGCAACGGTGATTCGTGCAGCGCGAATAGTGGCGTTGACGGATGCAACGGTGTTAATTTTAGGTGAAAGCGGCACAGGCAAAGAGTTGTTAGCACAGGCAATCCATCAACACAGCCAGCGCGCGATGCACCCTTTTATTGCGGTGAATTGCGCTGCACTGCCAACTCAATTAGTAGAATCTTTATTATTTGGACATCGCAAAGGGGCGTTTACAGGGGCGGTCGAATCGCAACAAGGCTTTGTGCAAGCTGCGCATCAAGGCACGTTATTTTTAGATGAATTGGGCGAATTGCCGTTAGAAATTCAAGCTAAACTCTTGCGTTTTTTAGAAACAGGCGCAGTGCAAAGTTTAGGCAAAACGCAAGCGGAGCAGGTGAACACTCGCATTATTGCTGCGACCAATCAAAATTTAGCGGAAGCCGTTAAAAATGGACGGTTTAGACAAGATTTATTTTATCGTTTAAACATTGTGCCGCTTGAATTGCCGCCTTTACGGCAACGTTTGGAAGACTTGGAAATTTTATTAACAGTACTAACTCAGCAATTAGCTGAAAAATATCAGACTTTAGCTCCAAATTATAACAAAGCAACAATTAAACATTTAAAACGTTATGCTTGGCAGGGGAATGTGCGAGAATTGCGTAATTTTTGTGAACGCATGGTTATTTTTTATCATGGGCAAGAAATCGTTCCTCTGCATTTGCCATCTGAAATATTAGCAACACCTCAATCTATAGAAGAAAATCCTGTATTATTTGAATTACCTGAGCAGGGGATTCAATTAGAAGAGGTGGAGAAGCGATTTATTCAACAAGCCTTGTTAAAATCAGCAGGGAATCGTAGCCAAGCTGCACGTTTATTGGGCTTAAGTCGTGACACTTTGTTGTATCGCATGAAAAAATATGCACTTGAAGATGAGTTCAAATAAATAATTAAAATTAGGTGTAATTTTTGCTCGTCTCTTGCTTTAATAAGAATAAACGTTTTTTGTGTGGCTATTTGTTTTAAGCTATCGGATTTTTTTTAAGTTTTTTTAAAAATAACGCCGTTTTTTTCATTTAACACCATTATTATGTTATCTCCGTCTCGGATAAAGGATAACGCAACTTATGACAATTAAAACAAATTTAAATACGGCTGTTTATAGTGAAAATGTAAAACGCTATTTACCGACGATTATAACTTTAACAATTGGATTGATTGTTTCTATCCTAATGTTTTTTGCGGTTTTGGCTTGGGACCGCTCACGTTTAGAAGCTGATTTTGATAAAGCTGCCGCTGACCGTATGTTAGCGATTGAACGGGCTTTTGTTTTAAATCAGGAGCTATTACATACGTTTGAAACGTTTTTACAAATTCATCAAAATGAGATTAATGTAGACGCTTTTAATCAGTTAAGTAACTCTTTTTTAAAACGTTATCCTTTTATTCAATCCTTGCAATGGGTGCCGCGGATTGCTGAAAGTGAGAAAGCCAATTTTGAACAACAAAAACGTACGCTTTCGCCACAGTTTCAAATTAATGAGTTTTCAAACAACCGTTTGCAAATTGCCAGCCCGCGTGCCGAATATTTTCCCATTGATATGATTGCGCCACTAGAAGGTAATGAACGTGGTTTAGGTTTAGATTTAAGCAGTATTTCAGTGGTACAAGAAACTTTAGCGCGGGCGCGTGATACGGGTTCAATTCAAGCCATTGCACATCTTATTGTATTAGAACAAACCGATTTACATGGTTTATTAATGGCTGTGCCGATTTATAAAAATCCGCAACCTGCCACCGTTGCCGAACGGCAGCAACAATTGCGCGGTTTCTTGATTGGGATTTATCAAGTCGGCGAAATTCTGCAAAACGAGGTGATGAGTTATTTAGAATCGCGTCCGATTGATATTCGCATGTATGATGCAAGCATTGATAATAAAACGCGGTTTATTTATTTCTATTCAGGATTGATTGAAAGTCATTCTTTACGAATGTCACAAATTTATGGCCCTGAGCAAGAGGAAGTAAGACTAAAACGGGTCAAATATATGAATAATTCTGGCGTGCGCTGGCTGTTAGAATGCACGCCCGCGCCTGGTTATTATGACAGTGCCATGGGGGTTGCGCAGGCCTTAATGGTGCTGACCTTGGGGATTTTTGCGACGCTGATTTTAGCCAGTTTATTTTATACCAGTATGCACCATGCGTATCAGCTTGCAGAAGCTTCAGAACATGCTAATCATGCTCAATCGCGTTTCTTGGCAAATATGAGCCATCAAATGCGCACCCCTGTGAATGCGATTGTGGGTTATAGTGAGTTATTGCTTGAAGAGGCAGAAGAATTAAATCCCACGATTCAACAGGATTTAGAAAAGGTGTATACCTCCGCTCGTTATCTGCTGTCTTTGAGCGAAGGTATTCTGGATTTATCGAAAATCAAAGCGGGGCAAATTGAATTGCACTTACAAAGTTGCGAAATTAGTGGCTTAGTCAAAGAGGTGCAAGATATTGTCACCCCGCTGGTTAAGCGTAATAACAATACTTTGGTGGTGCATTGTCCAGACAGTTTAGGCTCGATGAAAACCGACATTACACGTTTACATCAAATTTTATTTAACTTGCTCAACAATGTATCTGAAAAAACGATAAATAGTGAAATTACTTTCGCAGTATCCAAGGTGATGATGGAAGGCTGCGAATGGATACGGTTTGCCATTCATGGGTATATGGACGGCGGCATGAACGAAACTAAACGCCTAGAATTGCTTGACAAGTTAGTCAAAGTTCAAACGTTAACCAGCCAAGAAGACACTTCCATTCGTATGGGGCTTGTTATCAGTGCCCATTTATGGCACATGATGGATGGCAAGATTAACGTAGAAAGCGATATTGGCAAAGGGACAACTTTTATCCTCAATTTGCCATTACTGACTTAAATTTTATGACTATGCAACTAAATATTGTTCCCAATGTTTGCTTGCATCACCGAACGCAATAAACGGCGGATTGATCAGCGACGGTTTAGTGTTATAACGCAAAGGGCGTAAATTCACATCCGTCATAAATCCGCCAGCTTGTTCTAAAATACACTGTGCTGCTGCGGTATCCCATTCTGCGGTTTCCCCCATGCAAGGATAAACATCTACGCTCCCTTCTGCGACTAAACACGATTTTAAAGAACTGCCGAGGCTCAATAAATCTGCATTAGTGCTGAGTTTCTGCATAAATTGTTGCACCCGTTGATTTTTTAAAGAACGATTTCCTACCACAACTAAACAAGCGGGCGGGCAAACGCGGGCAAAAACTTGTTGCGCTGCTTGTCCATAATATTGTTTGAATGTGCCACATTCTTTAGCCGCTGAATAAGTCACACCTTGAACGGGGGCGTAAATCACACCGAGCACAGGGCGATGATTTTCAATCAAAGCAATATTGACGGTAAATTGGTCATTATGCTTGATGAATTCGCGAGTGCCGTCCAACGGGTCAATTAACCAATAGCGTTGCCATTGTGAACGCTCTTGAAACGAACAATGTTGTGACTCTTCCGACAAAATAGGAATATCGGGGGTTAATTCTGTTAAAGAATCGACAATAATGCGATGGGCAGCCAAATCGGCGGAAGTAACGGGGGAATCATCAGATTTTTGCCATGTTTCAAAGGCGTTATCGTAATACGACAAAATATTATCACCCGCCTGTCGAGCGATGTTAACAACTTGCTCTAACAACAAAGCGGGGCGTAAAAGGGGCGTGAAAGGGGGATTGAGTAACCTTGTACTCTCGGGCTCGATATCGATCGTTTCGCACAACATAAGAAAAACTCCATTAAATAGCCAATATATTAAATATAAGGATATGAATTATTGAATTTTTTGCAATTACGCAATCTTCACAATAGGATAAAAATTCAAGATAAAAGGCTAAAAGTATAAAGGGAGTTTGCAATTTGTGTGCAAGATTTCTTGAGTAATTTTTTATGAATTGTGTTGTAGAATAGCGAACTTATGCGTATTTTTAGAGTGAGTTTGCCAAACTGCGTTATTTTGGCGATTTTTTGCGGATGTATTGCGGCTTATGTGAGATATTTCATTGCTTAAGTTTAATTTTTTGTAGGGTGGAATAGCGAAGCGTATTCCACCACAACGTTCCGCAAAAGCAGGGCAAAAACAGAGGATAAACCAAACGGTGGAATACGGCTTGCGCCTATTCCACCCTACATTTGTACTTAACTTAAAGGCTTTGATACCCAGACTGCCAACTTTATCTAAACTGCGTAATTTCTAAATCTTGAAAATTAAGAAAATTGTGTTAATTATGCGAATTAGGGTTCAGACAAAAAAGTTTATTTTAAAGTACGTTTGCAATACTCCCCTCCAAAAACGCACAAATAAAAAACCCCCCGACAAAATATTGTCAGAGGGTTTTCTTTAAATAAGCTTTAAACAAACAGCTTATTTCAATTTAGCGATTTCTTTCTCAATAACAGCAGCAGGCATAGAGACGTAACCGTCTTTTACAACCACTTCTTGTCCTTGTTTAGATAACACCATCTTGAAGAATTCGTTTTCTAAAGGAGATAAGGGTTTGTTAGGTGCTTTGTTAACATAGACGTATAAGAAACGTGCTAAAGGATAAGTCCCTTTCATTGCTTCTTCTTCAGTCGCCATAATGAAAGGAGAGCCATCTTTCTTAGAAATTGCTAACGCTTTTACGCCCGCAGTTTTATAACCGATACCAGAATAACCGATTGCATTTAAAGAAGCTGTGACAGATTGCACAACAGAAGCAGAACCAGGTTGCTCATTTACGTTAGTTTTAAAGTCGCCTTTACATAAAGCGTGCTCTTTAAAATAACCGTATGTACCAGAAACAGAGTTACGACCGAATAATTGCAGAGGTTTTTCTGCCCATTCGCCTTTAAGACCAGTTTGTCCCCATTTGGTAATATCTTCTGCACCGCCACATTTGCGTGTGCTGGAGAAAATAGCATCTACTTGCGCCATTGTTAAACCATCTAATGGGTTATCTTTGTGCACAAAAACCGCTAAAGCGTCAATCGCTGTACGAATTCCTGTAGGTGCATAACCGTGTTTTTTCTCAAAAGCTTCTTTCTCTTGGTCTTTCATCTCGCGACTCATAGGACCTAAGTTAGCAGAACCTTCAGTTAATGCAGGTGGCGCAGTAGAAGAACCTGCCCCTTGAATTTGTACGTTTACATTAGGATAAAAACGTTTAAATTCTTCTGCCCATAATGTCATCAAGTTGTTCATGGTGTCAGAACCTACGCTAGATAAGTTACCAGACACACCACTTGCTTTTTCATAAGTAGGAATTTTTGCGTCAACTGCTGCCATTGCAGGCATAACAACTGCCATAGCCGCTGCAATTGCAGTCATTTTGAACAATTTCAACATGAAAAAAATCTCCCTATTGGATTATCAGTTTTTCTAGGCAATTAGAATACGTTAACATTATGACATCATGATGACATACTATGCCCTCTTTATTACGCAACCTATTTTGCAAAAATATGAATAATAACCAAGAGATAGACAATGATATATTCTGGATGCAACACGCCATTAAATGTGCAGAACAAGCGGCGGCAATTGATGAAATTCCCGTCGGTGCAGTGCTCGTCCAAAATCAACAGTTAATTGCACAAGGCTGGAATCAAACCATTACCAGCCCCGACCCCAGCGCGCACGCGGAAATTGTCGCTTTACGCCAAGCGGCAAAAGTTTTGGGCAATTATCGCTTATTAAACACAACATTATATGTGACTTTAGAGCCTTGTATAATGTGTGCAGGTGCAATTATTCATGCTCGCGTTCAGCGCGTTGTCTTTGGTGCGTATGACCCCAAAACGGGCGCGGCGGGTAGTCGGTTTGATGTCTTACGCGATTTTCGCCATAATCATATTCTTGAATGTGTGGGCGGCGTTTTAGCAGAGCCTTGTGGCGAACTGTTAAAACAATTTTTTAAAAAGAAACGTGCTCAACAGAAATAAATACAAAATTTAAGCGTTACACAGTTTAATTTTTGTCTGAACCCTAATTCGCTTAATTTTCTTAATTACCGTAATGAAAAAATTAAGGAAATTAGGCTAATTAAGTGAATTAAGGTTCTGACAAAAAAACGCATTATTTCATTAAAACTTAGAGAAAATCATGCAAAGACAAAATATTTCAAGCGGTTCACCTTGGGAAGCAAGTGTAGGGTATTCACGCGCTGTTAAAATTGGCAATGTTATCGAAGTCAGCGGCACGGTTGCAGCGGGCGATAATGGCGTTGTAGGTAAAGGGGATGCGTATCAACAAACGCAATTCATTTTGCAAAAAATTGAAAAAGCGTTAAAAGAAGCGGGCGCATCTTTTGAAAATGTGATTCGTACCCGCATTTTCGTGACCAATATCAGCGATTGGCAAGCGGTTGGTAAAGCCCACGGGGAAATTTTCGGTGAAATCCGCCCCGCGACTAGCGTTGTAGAAGTGTCTAAATTAGTTAATGATGATTATTTAGTGGAAATTGA
>CAZKST010000060.1:0-13489 GCA_964555395.1 uncultured Thiotrichaceae bacterium
AATTTTAATTCCGTTTCAACAGCCACAGTATATTCCTTATGTTGACCGACGATGTGATGTAGGGGGGAATAGCAAAGCTATTCCCTCCTGAAACGCCGCAAAAGCTGGGCAAAAACCGTTTATAAACCGCGTGGTGGAATACGGCTTCGCCTATTCCACCCTACATTTGACTTTAATTAATGATTAGACCCTGAACTTGGCGGATTTGAACTCCGTCCTTTTTTGGGAATCACTTTTAATGATGCTTTGGGCGGCGTGTTACCCGTTTTTGCATCAGGGGTTGAACTACTCGCTTCCGTCAACGGAGTTTCTGCGGACGTTGTAGGCTCATCATTTATATCAACAACGGGCTGAATGTCTGTTGTCACGCTTTGCTGCGTGGCTTGCATTTGTTCAAATTGCCGCCGAATCGCAAATTCATCATGCAAATCGACTTCGCTCATTTCACGCGGTGGCGGAGTTTCTGCGGGCATTGGCTTAGCCTCGCTACTGGGTTGCGCGGTTTCTGCGGTTTCTATGGTAGTAGCAACAAACGGTTTATCTATTGCAACTTCAGCAAGCGGGGGAGTAATAGCTTGCGGGGCGATATTTTCCGTCGTTTGTGTCTCTACAGATTTAGCCGTTGTTATCTGTGGCGTGACTTCAGGCATAACCGTAGGTGTTACAGGCTCTTGCGTAGGTTTAACAGTTGGCGTGCTTACGCTATCAGTCGCTTTTGCCGTCGTTTGTGGCGCGGAAGCGGTCGCAGACCGTGCGCGCCATTGCCAGAATTTTTGCCATAAATTCATTAAAGCCATCCACCCTAAAATAAAGAGCATTCGCACCAGATAAAAACCCATCACCAACATCGTGCTTATGCGCGACCAAAGACTAGGACGGTTATCAGCACTTGAAGCTTTATCAAAATGCGGTGCAGTGACCCCTAAATGCGCGTGTTCCGCAGGCGCGTTGACAGTCGCGGCGGGTGCGTTGCTTTCGTCGCCTTTTAATACTTTTTCACCTACACTAATACAGCCTAATGGAATCACTAATAAAGTCAACAGAGTAGAAACCAATACGCCGAACAATAATGAAATCGCCATCCCTTGGAAAATCGGGTCGTATAAAATCACAAATGAACCCGCAACTAATGCAAAGGCGGTAATCATAATCGGGCGTGTTCGAGTTTTGCAGGCTAAAATCACCGCGTCATTTAACGGCGTGCCTTGTCGCACTTCGTGAATGGAGTAGTCGACTAACAAGATGGAATTGCGAACAATAATGCCCGCTAACGCAATCCAACCAATCATTGACGTTGCGGTAAATTCTGCACCTAATAACCAATGTCCGGGGATAATGCCCAATAAAGTCAATGGAATCGGAGCCATGATGACCGCAGGCACGAGGAAATTCCCAAACAACCACACGACGAGGATATAAATTAAAACCATCGCCACGCCGAAGGCTAAGCCCATATCGCGGAAAGTTTCATAGGTAATTGTCCATTCACCTGTCCACTCAAAACTTGCCTGTCCATCAGGCGGCGGCGCGCCGAGATAATGCCCTTGTTTCAAGGCTGTTCCATCGGGTGCAATGTAATCGTGCAACAATTTTTCAACGGCAAACATGCCATAAATTGGCGCACTTAAACTGTATTCATTATTGCCTTCATAAATCCCGACCGAATCCCCGACCACATATTCAATGCGGCGTAAATCTTTTTGATAAATAATTGGTTCTTCAGGAGTTTGTACAAAGCGTCCCAATTCTGCCAACGGCACAGTACCGCCTTGTCCATCAGGAATTGGTAAATCATATAAACGGGTAAATTGGGCACGAATCGCTAACGGCACTTGCATGACAATAAAAGTCGGCTCTAGCATTGAACCTTTTTTAATATCGCCCAGTTTAAAATTGCCCATTGCCATTGCTAAATTTTGATTGACGGTATCAATAGAAATACCTAAACGAACAGCTTTTTCTGTATCAACAACAAACCGCCAATAATCATAAGGCACGCTCATGTAGTTATCGACATCGTCTAAAATTTCTGATTTTTCAAAAGTTTTAGTTAAATGTTGCGCAACTGCACGGCGGGTTTCATCATCAGGGCCATACACTTCTGCAACGACTGATTGCAACACGGGCGGCCCTGGCGGCATTTCTACAACGGCAATTCGTGCCGTTGTCCCTTTAATTAACGTTTCTAACATGCGCCGCGTTTCAGTCGCAATTTCATGACTGCTACGATGACGGTGTTTTTTATCGGTTAATTGAATATGAATATCCGCTTGCCAAGGTTGCTGACGTAAATAATAATGGCGAACCATGCCATTAAAATCAAATGGTTGTGTTGTTCCTACATAAGTGACTAGAGAAACGACTTCTGGAATTTCGCGGATTTTTTCCGCCATTTGTTGCACTAAATTGGCTGTAATCGGTAATGCTGTCCCTTCGTTCATATCCACAAATACAGAAAATTCGGGTTTATTGTCCAAAGGTAACATTTTGACTTCAACCATTGTTGTGTAAAACATTGAACAAGCGAGGAAAAAGGCAAATACAAGGCTAAATAAAAAGCCATAACCAAGAAGTTTATTTTGAATTAAGGGCGGGATAATTTTGCGATAAAAACCTTCTAAGCGTTTGTTTTGTTCATGTTCGCGCCGTTCTGCATCATGCAAATTTTGCATGGAAGGACGAATGCGCATTGCTAAATAAGGCGTGAATACAAACGCAGCGAATAAAGAGAAAATCATCGCCACTGAGCCTAACGCGGGAATCGGAGCCATGTAAGGGCCCATCATGCCAGACACAAAGCCCATCGGTAATAACGCAGCAACAACGGTAAAAGTTGCCAAAATGGTCGGATTTCCCACTTCACGCACAGCATCGACAGCGGTCGCGGTGTCGATTTGTCCATTCAGTAGCCAGCGGCGATAAATGTTTTCAATGACGACAATTGCGTCATCCACCAAAATCCCAATCGAGAAAATCAGCGCAAATAAAGACACGCGGTCAATGGTAAAGCCCAAAATCCATGCTGAAAATACCGTGATTAAAATCACCACAGGAATGACTAAGGTCACTACAATCGCAGGGCGTACGCCTAAAGTGAGCAACACTAAAATGGTCACCGCACCCGTCGCGATGAATAATTTTTTAATTAAATCATTTACTTTATCGTTTGCAGTTTTGCCATAATTGCGGGTAACTTCTACATGAACATTGTCGGGAATCAATTTACCTTTTAACAATTCCACTTGCTGCAAAATGCCGTTAGCAACGGATACGCCGTTAGTATTAATTTTTTTGGCGATTGCAATTGTGACCGCTGCCGCGCCATTGGCAATTTTAGGCGCAGTAACTTGGTGTTCTTCACCATAAGCTACACCGCTGAAATAATTAACAAATTGCTGTGTATCTTCAGGGGATTGGCTGACTGTTGCAATGTCACGCATATATACAGGATTGCCATCACGCACGGCGACAACCAATTGTTCAATATCGTGTGCGGTTTGTAAAAATGCGCCCGTTTGCACAGAAAAATGCGTATTACCAATTTCCACATTTCCCGCATTTAATTCACTATTAGCGGTTTGCACCACTTGCGCCACTTGTGCAAGACTAACTTTAAAGCTGGATAATCGCTCAGGCATTACTTCAATTTTGACTTGCTCGCGCCGCCCACCGACAATAAAACTCGCGCCCGTATTGTCCACTTCTTTAAGATTTTGCATGACATCTAAAGCTAATGTCCGCAAAGCTGCGTCGTCGACATCTTCTGACCATAGCGTCAACGCGACAATGGGCACATCATCAATCCCCTTTGGTTTAACTAAAGGCATCGCAATACCGGGCGGCATTTTGTCTAAATTGGATTGAATCTTGTCATGCACCTTAAACACGGATTGTTCTAATTTTTCCCCGACTTTAAATTCTACTGTCACTACGCCGCGTCCGCGCTCAGTTGCAGAATAAACGTGTTTAACACCGGGGATTTCACTCATTAAACGTTGCAAGGGGTCAATGGCTAAACTGACAACTTGTTCAGTTGAAGTACCTGAATATTGAAGAAAAATATCTACCATCGGCACAGAAATTTGGGGGTCTTCTTGGCGCGGGGTAAAAAACAAGCCCAAAATGCCCATAAATAACATTGCCACAAAAAACAAGGGCGATAAGGGTGAATGAATATAGTCTTGCGCAATGCGTCCCGCAATGCCCAAAGTAGGCGGTTGAGAAGCGGCAACAGGTGGCGTTGGAGGTGTAGAATTCGCAGAAGGCTCAGTCATAATAGATAACAAATTCAAGTCGTCAAAAATAAAGGCGTGTCAGCGTGTTTACAACTTAACGCACAGGCGGCATAGGTAAAGCATTAATAGGTTGTGATGCCCAAGGCGTAGGTGCAGGTGCAACCACCGACGGCGCGGGAGGGGCACTGGTACTGGCTTGAACTTCAATCACATCGCCATTTTGCAAACCACTTAAAATGCTGACGTAATTAGCATCCATTTCCCGTCCCAAACGCACTAAGCGCAAACTGCGTTTATCGCCTTGCAACACATAAACGCTGGGCAAACTCCCGCGCCAAGTCAACGCTGCGCGGGGAATAACAGGTAAATTGTAAACAGGTAAATTGGGGTCTTGTAATTCTACTTGGGCATATTGTCCCGCCCCTGTCCGTGTGCCAATGGGTAAGTCAAATTTCGTGGTAATCGTATGGCGTTGCGGGTCAGCACTGGGGAAAATTTGCGCGGTGCGAACTTGTACAATTTGATTAGGAGCATCTAATTTGGCAGCAACTTGACTGCCGACGCTGATACCGTTGATTAAACGGGCAGGAACTTCAACTTGAATTTGCAAATATTGGGTATCAGCAAATTTAATTAACGGTTGTCCTGGTTGAACAGTATCGCCTACTTCCACCATTTTTTTGACAATGACACCATCAAAAGGAGCTTTGCCCACCGCATCGCGCATTTTTTCATCAATTTGCTCAATTTGGGCTTGAGCGCGCATCATTGCATTGCGGGCTTGGTCAATTTGCGTCCCGAAGTTATACAATTCTGCTTGACGGTCAACAAATGTATTATTTTGTCCTAAAAACTCGCCCATCGGGCGGCTAAAAAACTGGTCAAATAAATTTGGCATTCCCATACCCCCCGGAACACTCATTTGTCCAGGGGAATTAGGCGAATACAATTCCCGCGAATATTGCACATTAGCATTACGCAACACCGCTTCTGCATTCATCATTTCTGCAATGGCGGCACGGCGTTGGGCTTGTAAATCACGGTCATTTAATGCCACTAGCACGGTTTCTTTGTTAAAACGGTCACCTTCCGTTCCAGCTAGCATTTCAATCCGTCCAGGCAATTGCGCAGACAGCGTGACCTCTTTATACGGAACAACGGTTCCCCCTAAAGTCACTGTTGTTCCAATGGGATAATCGCGCACAACATAAGATTCAGCACGCAAAACGGTTGGCATCATTACGCCAACGATTAACAATAAACGAAATACGGGTTTAATCATGTAATGAACCATTAAGAAAAAAGGAATACAGTATGCACATGAATCACAATAGCTTGATTTTTAGAACGCTTTTATTTTTATTTAAAGAATAAAAAATAAAAATCATCAGATTTTTTAATTGATTTATTTAATTTTTATTAAGAAATAGGAATTACGCAGCCATTCCTACCAGAATCACAATTGAGCTAATCTACTTAATAAAGAAACGGATTAAGTCAATAACATTCTTTAACTGTTTAATTCCTAAAAAACTGACTTATGCTTTTTACATAAGTCAGTAAGCAACTTTTATTTAACCCGCCCCATCACAGTAAAACTTTTAATAAAAGGACCTGCCATGCGTGGGTCTTTAATCATTGCTGCATAATCCCCTTGTTTAAATTTTAAACTTCCCATCATGTAAGCTGTGCCTAAACCCATTATGCTAATGCCATTGTCAATCCACTTTTGCCAATTCGTCACAGAGGCGCGCAAATCCCAATTCAAGGCTTCCCCATTGTATAAAGCGGCATTAACTACCCGCCCATTTTCAACCACTAAAACCCCCGTAGGTTTTTCTTGTGTATCAAATCCATAAGCAATCACAGAATTAAAATTTATTTTGGCTAAAGCATCTGCTAATTCAACTTCTTTATTCCATTCTTGTGCAAATGCTTTCATCCAAGCATCAGAAAATAATTCAGCCATTAGATTCTCCCCTAGATTAAAATTGAAAATGATAATAACAAACAACAACTCAGTAAAATAACTTTATCTTCTTTAGAGTAAACCGCTAAGCATTTTTAATATATCGTAAGTGAGTCTGCTTAACATGAATTGTTTTTTTCTGTTAAGCTAGACAGCTTCAAAGCAGGAATATTCAACAGCTAAGTAGAATATAATTGTTTGCTTATTTATTCACCTGCAATATGCGACTCCCTGTTTTGATTGACTAACGATTGGCACAAAAACGCTTATTTTAAGCCCTCTTATTAGAAATTATTTTACCATTTAATTTAGGTTAATACGCTATGAATTTTATCACGATAGGCAACGCGCTAGGTTGCACCATCAATTCTCATCGTCGAGGATGGGATGGAAGTATTTGTAAAAACGCAGAAACTTGGAATTGTTCAGCTAAACAACAATTTAGAACAGATTATTGTCAACAAGGTGACCCCCGCTGTTATCACATTCATATTTTTGAGCAACAACAACCGTATTGTTTAATAGATGATTTAGGGATTGGTTGGTTATTAGAACCTTATCCTGAAGCATTAAATAACCAAATTTTGTTATTTTGGGGAAAACGTTTTCAAGAGCCACGCGGTATTAGTGAAATTAATACTCGTCCTAAAGATTATGTATTTGGAGCTTATCGAGTTCGTTCTGTTTCACAGCAAAAAATTAATGAATTTAAAACGTTGTGGAAAATTGAGCCTTATGATGATGGTTGGACACGTTTTCAACAACCGCATATTTTAACGGTTTATTATAAAAGCATTATGGGCGGCGTTTACCTTAAAGAAGTCAATCGCGTCGCAGTAGAAAATATGTTTGAAAAAGCCGCAGAACAAGCTGCGAGTCCCAACCCTAACTGGTATGAGCCTGAAGATGCAGAACGTTTTAGTTATTTTCATGCCCATTTAGGTGAATGGTTTGATATTGCCCGCGATGAATCCAATCGTTTACGCGAAAAATTAGGCGTAACCAGCTCCTCATTAGTGTTACCGCCCCGTAGTAATGGGATACATTTAAGTTTGCCAGAAGAATCAGTGGTTAAAAATTCTGTGATGGGTGACTCCCTTAAAAACTTAAATTTTGAACCCAAGAAATTCAGTGACGACTTGCCCGTTTTCCAACCCCGTCCAGCCGTTAAAGTACCGCCTCCCCCTTATCCGCTAATTGAAAAAGATTCCGTTAAAGATAAAATTCGTTTTACTTATGGTAAAGATGTTTTAGATGCTGTTATGGCAGTCTCTATTACAAAGAATATTTTAATTTTAACAGGCAATCCAGGGGTAGGAAAAAGTACCTTAGCGACTGATTTAATTGATGATTCAGAGCGTAAATTAATTGTTACCGTAGGCTCAACATGGCGCGGACGCGAGGATTTACTCGGTTATGTCAATCCCATCAGCAATGAATTTGAACCCACTGAATTTACCCGCTTTTTAGCCAAAGCAGAAGCAGCATGGCGTAAAAATGACCGCCGTCCTTACTTGGTAATTTTTGAAGAATTTAACTTAAGCCAACCTGAATATTGGTTTGCCGATATTTTAGTGCGCTCGCAATATCCTGAAGACCAAGAACGTTTACGCACTTTAGAATTAGGCGGCAAAAGCATTCGCGGCATTCCCAACCCTGCAAATGTCAGCGTAAGTAAATTATTTATTTCGCCCGCGCTCCGCTTTATTGCGACGATTAATAATGACCACACGACATTATCTTTATCGCCTCGGGTCTTAGACCGCGCCTCCATTGTTGAATTAACTTTAGAACCTCGTACTACTTTAGAGCGGGCAAAATTAGAGTTATACGACGAAAAACAAATCATGGCGATTGAAGAACTTGACGCATTATTAAAATACAAAAATGCGATGTTCTCCTTGCGGGCGGCGGAATCGCTCAAACGCTGTATTGAGCAATTAGAATTGCTAGATTTAAACAACACTTGGGATGCTTTAGACATCGTTTTATTACAACAAGTGTTAACTAAAGTCCGTTTAATGGTCGGCGACCCTGCCAATGAAAACTTAATGCAAGCTTTAGAAGAATGGAATGAAAGTTATGGTAAATACTTGCGCAAATGCGCGAGTTTAATCAATAGCTGGAGTGAGGCATTAAAAGAAGGGCGGGACGTAATTCAAGCCTAAATAAAAAAAGCTGTCAGTGGGCAAACACTGACAGCCGCAACCTAATAACAATTAGGTGGATAATTTCACTTGATAATCTGGTTGATTAAATGGATGGTTTTGATTTACAAAGACAGAACGGTCGTTTTTCAACGCGATAACTTCAAAGAAAGGTTTAAAGCGATGTTCATCAATTCCGAAACCGCGTAAAATTTTATCAAATAAAACTTGCTCTTCGGGTTCTGGTTGACCATCAGCCAAGGAAGAATCAATTAAGTTTGTCAAAATGCACAATTTTTGCGCATCCGTTAAAATCGGAGCAGCATCCGCCAAGAATTTATCCACATTATTTGAACGCGCATAACGTTGCGCTTTCTCTAATAACTGACGGTTATTAGCACCCACCCCAATAGAATTACCGCTAGACTCACCACCTAACACAGACAACAACTGTCCGACTTCTTCATTATCAATTTCACCATCGGCAGAAATCATATATAACAATGCAATGGCTAATGCCAAATGTGGGGTCATTTGCTCGCCGCTATCCCCTTTGAACATATCAAACAAACCCATACGATTCTCCTAAAATAAATTGAGTGGTTTTATTGTGTAGCATTCTATGACATAAATTGTCGTGTACTTATTATATGACGATTTTTATCAACTTTAACAGACATAATAAGTCGTTTTTAGATTAATTTTTAGATAACTTTTAAAAAAAGTGGATTTGCAACGCTAAAAACTGACACAATCAAAAAATCTTTTTTCTTTAAATAAAGGATGTTATATGTATATTTTAGCGGGTGATATTGGAGGAACAAAAAGCCATTTAGGGATTTTTCGCCAACACAATCATAAATTACAACTTATTTATGAACAAAAATTTGCCAGTCAAAAATTCTCTGCCTTTGCGCCACTGCTAATGAATTTTTTTCATAAAAGTGCTATTTCACTGACACAAATAAAAATGGCATGTTTTGGCGTTGCAGGTCCTGTGCATGAAGGACGTTGCCAAATTACTAATCTTCCGTGGGTAATTCAACAAAGCGAATTGCAAAACTTATTGAACTGCAACCAAGTTTTTTTAATTAATGATTTAGAAGCCATTGCCTATGGCGTTTTATATGCCAATACAGAATATATAGAAATCAATCCACTCGCAAAAATGGAAACACAAGATAATATTGCCATTCTTGCACTAGGAACGGGATTTGGGCTCGCAACTTTGGCATGGGATAAATCTAGCAATCGGTTTTTAGTATTAGCGACAGAAAGCGGTCACAGCAATTTCGCCCCGCGTAACGAATTACAACTGTCTTTATTACAATATCTTTTAGAACAACATCAAAAAACAGTTTACGACAATTTATTATCTGGCTCAGGTTTAAAAACTATTTATCAATTTTTTTGCAAAAAAAATCCAGAAATTGCTCCAGAATGGTTAAACAATATTTTACAACAAGAAGATTTTACAAAAATTCTAATTACTTGTGCACTCAAAAAACAAGAATTAATTTGTGAAAAAACCTTAGATTTATTTACAAGTATCTGCGCGGCTAAAATGGCAGATATTGCTTTAGAGCATCTTACTTTAGGGGGGATTTACATTGGCGGTGGTATTGCGCCTGCAATTTTACCAAAACTACAAAATAAAGCTTTTTTAGATAATTTCCTAGATAAACCCGAAAAATTTTCTGAATTACTAACACCCATCTCTATTAAAGTTTTACTTAATCAAGATATTGGAGTTTTAGGTGCAGCTTCTTATTTACAAAACCTAAGTTAAATAAAAAACCTGCTAATTATCTTGTGTTTTGGGCTTAAGTGCTTTTATTGATTATTTGATAACACGCATTAGATTTCGGCGGGGCTTTATGGGCGGGGCTTAGGAGTGCTTTCGCACTCCTAACAGCTAAGCGGCTCGCTTAAGCAGCGGCAACTTTTTTGTCTTTTTTGACAATTTTCTCTTTAATACGCGCAGCTTTACCACTTAAATCACGCATATAGTACAGTTTAGCACGGCGAACAGCACCACGGCGTTTAACTGTAATTTCTTGAATTAATGGACTATAAGATTGGAAAGTCCGCTCTACACCTTCACCATGAGAAATTTTACGCACAGTAAAAGCAGAATTTAAACCACGGTTACGTTTTGCAATCACTAAGCCTTCAAAAGCCTGTAAACGCTCACGCTCACCTTCTTTCACCTTGATTTGTACAATAACGGTATCACCAGGTACAAACTCAGGGATAACTTTATCACCCATCATTTCTTTTTCTAACATTGCGATGATTTTATTCATGTCGCTTTCCCTAAATATTCGTCGATAAATTCTTGCAATAATTGTTGTTGCTCACGGGTTAATCGGCATTTTTCTAATAAATCTGCGCGTTTTAACCATGTACGCCCAAGGGCTTGTTTTTGTCGCCAGCGTGCAATTTCAGCATGATTGCCTTGACTGAGCACAGCGGGCACACATTGCCCTTCTATTTGTTCGGGACGACTATACTGTGGATAGTCTAATAAACCTGTTACAAAAGAATCAGTTACAGCAGATTCTGCATGTCCTAAGGCTTCGGGAATCCAACGGGTTAAGGCATCAATTAACACCATCGCCGCCAATTCACCGCCGCTTAACACATAATCCCCAATTGACCACTCTTCGTCGATGTCATGTTCCAGCAATCGCTCATCTATGCCTTCATAACGTCCCGCGAGTAAAATTAAACGCGGCTCAGTCAGCAATAAACGCACGCCCGCTTGATTTAACCGTCGTCCTTGCGGTGATAAATAAATCACCCGCGTTTGCGTGCCTAATTCCGCTTTAGCCGCTTGAATTGCCGCCCGCAAAGGAACAACTTGCATTACCATTCCCGCGCCGCCGCCGTATGGACGGTCATCAACGCGTCGATGTTTGTTATCCGCAAAATCACGCGGATTCCAACACTGCAAAGAAATCAAACCTTTATCTAATGCCCGCGCTGTAATACCGCCACAACGCAAAACATCAAACATTTCTGGAAACAGACTGATAACGCCAAATTGCATCTAAATACCTAAAGAAAGCAAAGCGTTATCTGAACGCTCTAAAAATCGCTATCCCAAATCACCCGCATTGTGCGAGTTGATAAATCAATCTCTTGCACAACTTGACCCGGTAAATAAGGAATTAAACGCTCGCGTTCACCTTTTACCACCATTACATCATTTGCTCCTGTTTCGAACAAATAATCTACTTTGCCAAATACTTCATTGTCTTGATTTATCACGGTTAAACCCATTAAATCAGACCAATAATACTCATCGGCAGCGGTTGGCGGTAATTGTTGACGGTCAATGGCGATTTCTGCGCCTAACCATGCCATGGCTTGATTTCTATCATCGCAACCTTCTAATTTTGCGATAATTCCCTTGCCATGTTCACGTCCTGCTTGAACAGTCACATTTACCCACGCTTGATTAAGATATAATTGCCAAGGGGAATAAGTGAGAATGTTTACAATCGGTTTCGTGTAAGAATATACCTTCACCCAGCCACTAACCCCATACAATCCTTGCACTTTACCCACGATAATACGCTGTGCGTCGGCAGGGGAACTCATGGCAGCATCCTTATATTATTCAGCAACAGAAGCGGCTGGTGTTAAAGCAGCAGCAGCAGTTTTGCGATATTTTTTGATTAAATCCGCAACAGTATCAGAAGGTTGAGCACCAACGCCTAACCAATAATTTACGCGCTCTAAGTCCATGCGTAATTCGATTTCTTTACCTTCTTTAGCTAAAGGATTGAAGAAACCTAAACGCTCGATGTAGCGTCCATCACGACGGTTGCGAGAATCAGTCGCAACGATATGATAGAAAGGAAGTTTTTTCGCGCCACCGCGAGCCAAACGAATTGTTACCATAAAATTTACCCAAGTTTTTTATACATTCTGAGCAACACTGAAGAGGTAGCGATGGGTGAACGTGCCTTTAAGGAAAATTAACACGTCGCTACATTCAGCACCACGGATAAAACAACAGCAAAGCTTTGATTTATCAAAAATAATACTTTATTATTACTACAATCAAGTAGTAATTTTGTGAAACGCGAAATTATACGAGTTTTTTTGAAAATGGGGAAGGGGGCAAGGCATATTTTTATTTTATAATAGCTTAGAATTGGATTGCTGCTATGCTTGATAATGATTTTTCGTTAAACTGTTTTAAACAACTTATTATATTAGAAAAATGTTTATTTTTTATGTAGGAAATTATGAGTATATTTGCTAAATTCCTTGTTAAAGATTTTTTCAAAGATATTAGAAGCCAAATGAAAGGTGCTATAGGTGAAAGTGCTATTAGTTTCCTTAATGAAAATTTTCAATGTGGTTCAGGTGAATCTTGTTACAAATTAAACAATATTTTATTGCCTATTGAAAATGGTACAACGCAAATAGACCATTTGCTTTTATTTCCGAATGGGATTTTTGTCATTGAAACTAAAAATATAAATGGTTGGATTTTTGGAGGCGAACAACAAAAAGAATGGACAGTGATGTCTTTTGGTAATAAATTTAAAATTCAAAATCCTTTACAACAAAACATGTATCATGTTAAAAAATTAGCACACTTTTTACAATTAGAACCTCATTATTTTTTCTCTGTAATTGTGTTTGTGGGTAATAGTGAATTTAAAACACCGCTGCCTGATAATGTTAAAAAAGGAATAGGATATGTTGATTATATTTTAAATAAGCAACAAAAAATTTTAACCAATGAGCAAATAGAGCGAGCTTATCAAAAAATTCAATTAGCTAGATTAGAAAACACTGTTGAAAATGATGAAAAACATGTGCAATCAATTAAGCAACGTCATGAAGATAATGCAAATAAAGCGCACTTAATTTGCCCACAATGTGGCGCAAAGCTCGCTTTGAGAACGGCTAGAAAAGGGACTTTTGCAGGACAAGATTTTTACGGTTGCACGGCTTATCCTAAATGTCGTTATGTGCAAAATATTAACAATTAATTTCTTTAACTTCACTTTTAATTCAATAGAGGTTTTTTTGCATGGAATGGGTGTACCATTTATTAGGCAATGATTTATATGCTGCTGGTTTTATTGTGCTTAACTTAATTATCATTGAATCTT
>CAZKST010000061.1:0-13320 GCA_964555395.1 uncultured Thiotrichaceae bacterium
ACTTATTACGATACTGGCAATAGCTGAAGCTATTGCACTCCAGTTAAAGTGCGTTCACTATAAACCACTACGTTAAAGTTACTTCTTTAATTTCCATACTAATTCTGCAACGCGCTTTCCTAAAGCGCGGCATAACTGCTGTTCTTCATAGCTTAATTCATTGCTATTATTTGCGCCTGCAACATGCGATGCACCGTAAGGTGTGCCGCCCGTTTGGGTGCTACTTAATGCTGATTCACTATAGGGTAAACCGACTAATAACATCCCGTGATGCAATAATGGCAACATCATAGATAACAAAGTCGATTCTTGCCCACCGTGCATACTGCTAGAAGAAGTAAAAACGGCTGCGGGTTTGCCAATTAAATGCCCTGCTAACCATGTGCTACTACTTTGGTCTAAAAAATATTTAAGCGGTGCTGCCATATTTCCAAACCGTGTAGGACTGCCCATAATCAAGCCATCGCATTGTTGAAAATCTTCTAAACTGACATAAGGCGCGCCTTCAGTTGGAATGCTCGGCTCTGTCGCTTCGCAAACGGTGGAAATTGCAGGCACTGTGCGCAAAATGGCTTGGCAGTTGTGCATCTCTTCAACACCCCGCGCAATTTTGCGCGCCATTTGGGCAACACTACCGTGTCGGCTGTAATATAAAATCAAAATTGTGTGCATAGTGCGTTATACTTATCGTTTAACATGACAGAATACAAAAATAACACAAAGTTAAATAACCAAAATCAACAAAAGACTACACAATGTTGAACAGACTTTGTAGTCTTGATGGTCATTACGTCAATAATTAAATTCAGAGTCAAGCTATGTCTGGTAAAACCTTATACGATAAATTGTGGGATTCGCATATTGTCAGTCAAGATGCGAATGGTGCGGCTTTAATTTATATCGATCGCCATTTGTTACATGAAGTGACTTCACCGCAGGCTTTTGATGGATTGCGTTTAAATCAGCGGCAACCTTGGCGATTATCAGCAAATCTCGCTGTGCCAGACCATAATGTTCCGACCACGCTAACTGAGCGGCAAGGCGGCAGTCAGGCGATTGTTGACCCTGTTTCTCGTTTACAAGTAGAAACTTTAGAAAATAATTGCCAAGCATTTAATGTGAATTTAATCGGCATGAACGACATCCGCCAAGGGATTGTCCATGCGATTGGCCCAGAACAAGGGGCAACTTTGCCCGGCATGACCATTGTGTGCGGCGATTCGCATACTTCCACCCATGGTGCATTTGCAGCATTGGCGTTTGGAATTGGCACTTCTGAAGTTGAACATGTGTTAGCCACACAGTGTTTAATTCAGAAAAAATCTAAAAATATGTTGATTGAAGTCAATGGGCAATTACCTGTAGGTATTTCGGGTAAAGACATCGTGCTTGCCATTATTGGCGAAATTGGCACAGCAGGCGGTACAGGCTATGCAATTGAATTTGCAGGGGAAGCTATTCGTGCGTTATCCGTAGAAGGACGGATGACCGTTTGCAATATGGCAATTGAAGCAGGTGCACGTTCTGGCATTATTGCGGCGGATGAAAAAACGATTGAGTATGTACGCGGTCGTCCATTTGCCCCTAAAGGGGAGCAATGGGAGATGGCAGTTGCAGCATGGCAAGATTTGAAGAGTGATGTGGATGCCCAATTTGATAAAGTTATTAAAATGGACATTAGTCAACTTAAACCTCAAGTCACTTGGGGCACTTCCCCTGAAATGGTGATTGCCATTGATGACAATATTCCCGACCCAAGCAAAGCGACTGACCCCGTCAAAGCCGAAGGTATGACCCGCGCATTGGCGTATATGGGCTTGAATGCTGGGGAAAAATTAACAGACATCGCTGTTGATAAAGTGTTTATCGGCTCTTGCACCAATTCCCGTTTAGAAGATTTACGCATTGCCGCAAGCATTGTAAAAGGACGCAAAGTTGCTGAAAGTGTAAAACAAGCGTTAGTGGTTGCAGGTTCTGGTTTAATCAAACAAAAAGCGGAACAAGAAGGCTTGCATCAAATTTTTATTGATGCGGGTTTTGAATGGCGCGAACCAGGGTGCTCAATGTGTCTCGGCATGAACCCTGACCAATTATCTGAAGGTGAACGCTGCGCTTCTACGTCTAACCGCAATTTTGAAGGACGACAAGGCAAAGGTGGACGCACACATTTAGTCAGTCCCGCAATGGCAGCCGCTGCCGCAATTGCTGGGCATTTTGTAGATGTTCGTCACTATTTATAATTTCTGAATTATTCAATCAACCATCTTTTAGGGAATAATCCCTGAAAGATGTCTATCTCTCGCCATTCTTTTCTTTGATGGACGCTCTCAAAAAAACACAAGGAATGCTCATGAAAAAAAATACGCTTTATACTTTAGGTTGTATTTCCACAACTTTATTTATGGCTTTATCTACCGCTTTATACGCTGATGAAGCAGCAAAACCCGCTGAACCAGCGAAAACGGAAGCCGCTACCCCTGCTGAAAATTTTGACGGGATGTATGAAGTCATCAACCCAGCGCAAGAAACCACAGATAAAAGCAAAGTAGAAGTGACAGAATTATTTTTATATACCTGTCCTCATTGCTACCATTTTGAAACTGCATTGGCTGATTGGAAAAAAAGCAAAGCGGATTATATCAACTATGTAAAACAACCTGCGGTGTTTGGTAACGCTAACATTTTACACGCTAAAGCTTTTTACACAGCAGAAGCCTTAAATGTGTTTGATAAACTCAGCCTTGCTTTATTCCAAGCAATTCATGAGAAAAAACAAGCCTTGAATACTGAAGAAGCAATTATGAAAGTATTCACTGAAAATGGCGTATCTGAAGAAGATTTCAAAAAGACATTTAGTTCTTTTGCCGTTGACAGCAAAGTACGCAAAGCCAATGGTAAAACAGTGGCTTATGGCATTACTTCTGTTCCCAACATCATCGTAAACGGTAAATATCGTTTATCGCCTGATAAAACTAAAGGCTTTGAAAATATGATTAAAATCACTAATTTCTTAGCTGAAAAAGAATGGAAAGCAATGGCGGCATCTCAAGCCACTCAACCCGCTGCAACCTCTGCTCCTGAGCAACCCCAACCCCCTGCTCCTGTACCTGCAATCGTACCTAAAGCCCCATCAAGATAGGCATTGATTATGCAATCACGCACTTTAGAAATTTGGGTTGGCTTTTTTGTGTTCATTGGCGCAGCGGCTTTAGTCATGCTGGCTTTAAAAGTGAGCAATTTAGGCTCTGCGTTAAATAGTGATGATGCTTATACCGTTGTTGCTAAATTTGAAAACGTCGGCGGTTTAAAAGTAAAAGCACCGGTTAAAATGAGCGGTGTGCGAATTGGACGGGTGAGTGATATTCAATTCGACGACAAAACTTTTAAAGCCATCGTCAAATTGCAAATTAACAATCAATATCGCCATATTCCCAGCGACTCCTCCGCCAGCATTTACACCTCAGGCATTCTCGGCGAGCAATATGTGGGCTTAGATGCAGGGGCAGAAAATGAGTTTCTAACCAACAATAGCGAGCTGTTTATTACCCAATCCGCAATTGTTTTAGAGCAACTCATCAGTAAATTCTTATACAACTCAGCAGCCAATAGTGCTGATAAAACCGAAAAGAAAAATTAGGCAATTTTTAGCAACTTAATTAAAAAATAAACAATAATTTAGTTTTGCTATTTTTGCCAACATATAAGGTTAATTATAAATCTTATTAAACTTACAAGTTTTTGTTATTTAACGATAAATTGTAAGGATTTTTCTTAATTAAACTTAAGTGAGAATTCAATAAAATGCTTGAGAATTCCCTTAAATCTTTCTATGCTGTTCAATAATTGTTAAATCCTTATTAGGAGTTATTATGCAGATTAATTTGATTAGAGCCGTTGTATTTCCTCTATTCTTATGTCTTTCCTTTGTTGTCTCTGCAAATGATGCAGCGGTTCAAATGATTAAAGAAACCACTGACAAAATGCTGAGTACTTTACAAGCACAGCAAGCCAGTATGGAAAAAAGCCCCGCACAAGTTTATCAATTAGTTGAAAAAATTGTGTTGCCGCGCTTTGATTTCCAACGGATGTCTAAATTAGTACTCGGTAAAAATTGGCAGTCAGCAACACCAGAACAACAAAACCGTTTTATCGCCGCCTTTCGTGATTTATTAGTGCGCACCTATGCGGCTGCTTTAGCTAAAGCCGCCGAAACGGGCGTTGATGTAACTTACGAACCCGTACGGGCAGAAGCCGATGCCAAATGGGTAACGGTTAAAACGAAAGTAAAACAAGCTGACCAAAACTTTGCAGTGGATTACAGTGTTTATCCACAAACGGCAAGCGATTGGAAAATCTTTGATGTTGTTGTGGAAGGCGTAAGTTTAGTGACTAACTATCGTACTGAATTTGCAAGCGATGTTAGCAGTATTGGAATGGATGGTCTCATAAAGAAAATTGAATCTCGTAATGTAGAAGAAAAAGATAAAGCCATTAAAAAATAATGGTTTAAATTAACCGAGAGAATCTACCCGATTCTCTCAATTTCTTTCACTCACTTTCTTTAAATATATGCCAACCTCAAACAACACCATTATCATGAACACGCCAACCGATTGGCGTTTAGTCGGCGACTTAACGTTTGCTACAGTGCCCGCGATTTTACGCGAGTTTAACCAGAAAATGGCTGAACAAATTCCTTATGTGGTTGATTTAGGAGGTGTTCATTATTCAGACAGTTCTGGAATTGCTTTATTAGTCGAATTTACAAAACGTTGCCAACCTTTCCGTTTGCGTTTCCGCCACGTTTCTCCCCAAATTCGCAATATTGCAATGGTTAACGGGGTTGCTGAATTATTAACTGATACTTCAGCTAACAATGAAACAATGGACGCATAAACGCCTTTTTGCTTGAGTCTGCCAACGACAATGACTGCCGCGATATCTATTCACAACCTGCATAAAAACTATAATAATTTTCACGCTTTAAAAGGCGTAAACTTCGAGATTCCCAAAGGCAGTTTTTTTGGACTTCTCGGACCCAACGGCGCAGGGAAATCGACCCTAATTAATACAATCGCAGGCTTAAACATCCCCACACAAGGCTCAATAGAAGTGATGGGACATGATGTACAACGTCAATGGCGACAAGCACGTTTTGCGGTCGGGATTGTGCCCCAAGAATTGGTGTACGATCCCTTCTTTAATGTAGAAGAACTGTTATATTTGCAATCTGGCTATTTTGGTTTAGGTAAAGCTAACCGCGCATGGGTTGCTGAATTATTAAGTAAATTACATCTAAGTGATAAAAGTCACACCAACATGCAAGCCCTTTCAGGCGGCATGAAACGGCGGGTTTTAATCGCGCAAGCCTTAGTGCATAAACCGTCAGTGTTAGTATTAGATGAACCCACTGCGGGGGTTGATGTAGAATTACGCCAATTATTATGGGAATTTACCCGTGCTTTACATCAACAAGGTAATACCATTGTTTTAACGACCCATTATTTAGAAGAAGCAGAAGCTTTATGCGATTACATCGCGATTTTAAATCATGGCGAACTGATCACTTTAGAAAAAACTGCTACTTTATTAGCCCGTCATCCTTATCGTATTTTATCTTTATCTTTCAAAGAAAATATTGATTTAATTAAACTCCCGCAAAATATCAAAGATAAATTACAACAAAACACTTGCAACAGCATTAGTTTAAAACTACATCGAGAAAATGATAACATTGGCGATATTTTAGAAGTTTTACGGTTAGCAAATTTTAAATTAGCCGATTTGCATACCGAAGAGCCCTCCCTAGAAGATGTTTTTTTAAGCTTAACTCACCGCACTTCCATTTAATTACAACCTTATGCACATGGCTCATTCCATCAATTGGTATGGTTTGTACACGCTTTTTTCAAAAGAAGTCTGGCGATTCATGAAAGTTGCTGTACAAACTATTTTAACGCCTGTTATTACAGACCTATTGTATTTATTAGTTTTTTCTTCTGTATTAGCACAACATGTTAAAATTTTTAATTTAGATTACACCGCCTTTTTAATTCCTGGACTGATGATGATGTCTATTTTGCAAAACGCATTTGCGAATAGCTCTTCTAGCATTTTCCAATCTAAAATGACAGGTAATCTCATTTTTATGCTACTCGCGCCACTTTCCAGTTTAGAAGTGTATATTGCTTTTATTGCGGCGGCGGTGGTGCGTGGATTAATTGTCGGGCTTGGTGTTTGGTTAGCCGCGTTAGGGTTTGCAGTGGTCACGCCTGCCCACTTTTTCCTTGTGTTATTTTTCGCCATTGTGAGCAGTATGGCACTGGGTGCGCTGGGTTTAATTGCGGGTTTATGGGCAGAAAAATGGGATCACGTCGCCGCTTTTCAAAATTTTGTGATTTTACCTTTATCTTTTTTAAGTGGCGCATTTTATTCTATTCAAGATTTACCGCCTTTTTGGCACACCGTTTCTTATTTTAATCCCTTCTTTTATATGATTAATGGTTTTCGCTATGCTTTCTTTGGCATTGCAGAAACTTCTATTTTTATCAGTTTAATTATTACCAGTCTTTTTACTTTAACGGTCAGTATTATTTGTTTGTGGATATTGCAAATTGGTTATAAAGTACGCAACTAATTTTTTGCATACTTTCTTAAAGCCAGAATACCAACTTTTGATGAATTAAAATGTTAAATGACTATATCAAGCTGATTTTACAAGCACGGGTTTATGACGTTGCAGAAAAAACGCCATTAATCAAAGCCAAATCTTTATCTACACGTTTAAATAACCACATTTGGATTAAACGCGAAGATTTACAACCCGTTTTTTCTTTTAAAATTCGCGGCGCGTATAACAAAATTGCCCATCTCAGTCCCGAATCTTTAGAAAAAGGCGTAATTACGGCTTCTGCGGGCAATCATGCGCAAGGCGTTGCTTTTTCAGCACAAAAATTGCAAATTCGGGCTGTTATTGTCATGCCCAAAACCACACCCGAAATTAAAGTGAATTCAGTGCGGGCTTTTGGCGCGGAAGTGGTATTACATGGCACAGCTTTCGATGAAGCAGCGCAATATGCTAAACAACTGTCAGAAAAAGAAAATTTAACATTTATCCATCCCTATGATGACCCCTTAGTCATTGCTGGACAAGGCACAATTGGGATGGAAATTTTACAACAGCACACGGGCGAATTAGACGCGATTTTTATTCCTGTCGGCGGCGGTGGTTTATTAGCGGGCGTTGCGTGTTACATCAAATTTTTACGCCCAGAAATTAAAATTATCGGCGTAGAATCGGATGATGCCGCCTCAATGCAAGCCGCATTAGCCGCACAACAGCGGGTTACTTTGCCACAAGTCGGTTTATTTGCTGATGGAACAGCCGTTAAACAAGTCGGTGAGCATACTTTTGAATTAGCTAAACACTATGTTGATGAAGTCATTACCGTTTCTACCGATGAATTATGCGCTGCCATTAAAGAAACTTTTGACGCAACCCGCGCCATTGCTGAACCTTCTGGCGCGTTAGCTTTAGCGGGTGCAAAAAAATATATTGCTGAAAGAAATTGCACAAACCGCCATTTTGTCGTGATTAACAGCGGCGCGAATATGAATTTTGACCGTTTGGGCTATGTGACTGAGCGCGCTGAAATTGGAGAACAACGCGAGGCATTGTTAGCCGTGACCATTCCAGAACGGGCGGGCAGTTTCCGCGAATTCTGTCATACGATTGGACAACGGTTAATTACTGAATTCAATTATCGCTATGCTGATAAAGATACTGCCCATGTTTTTGCAGGGATTCGTTTAAGTAAAGGTTCTCAAGAAAAAGAAGATTTGATTAAACAACTGCAAGAAAAAGGCTATCCTGTCATTGACTTAAGCAATAACGAAATGGCAAAAATGCACATCCGCCACATGGTCGGCGGGCATGGACAAAATGTTGAAAATGAAAATTTATTCCGCTTTGAATTTCCAGAACGTCCGGGTGCATTACTACACTTTTTAACCAGCATGGGGCAACGTTGGAATATCAGTTTATTCCATTATCGCAACCATGGCGCGGCAGATGGACGGGTGTTAGTCGGTATTCAAGTCAGCGCAACCGAGCAAAATGAGTTGCAAAGTTTCTTAAATAAATTGGGATATGCGTATTGGGAAGAGCAACATAACCCCGCTTATCATTTGTTTTTGAAATAATAAACGACAGGAAACTTATCAATTGTAGGGTGGAATAGCAAAGCGTATTCCACCACGACGTTCCACAAAAGCTGAGTAAAAACAAATTATCAACTGTTTATTAACCGTGTGGTGGAATACGCTTCGCTATTCCACCCTACAAATATTCTTATGTAAAATTTTAAGGAATGTTGTTTGAGCCCTTTTAAGCGTATCGGCGAATTATTACTTGAAGCAAATTGCATTAATGAAAGCGATTTGCAACGGGCGGTTGAATTTCAACAACGCTTCGGCGGACGGCTGGGCGCAGTATTGGTGCGAATGGGCGCAATTTCGGAAGAAGTTTTGCTGACCCATTTGTCTCAACAATTAGAATTGCCGATTTTAGACACTAAACACATTCCTACAGATATTAATGAAATTGTGCAATTTGTTGAAAAAACGCAAATTGCTAAAGATTGGTGGTTAGACCAAGAAATTATTGCATGGGAATCAGTCGACGCTTTACCTGATGATACCGCTACCGAACAAAACGCGATAAGCACTATTCACTGCGTCGCCCGCGACCCGCTGCACGATACCGCACACGAATTATTTGATAAACAATTTTCTGAACACACTATCATTTGGTATCTTGGACGTAATCAAGATATTGATAAATTACTCAATAGCTTAAGTAAAGCCCAAGCAGAAAATGATTTCTTTGGTAACAGTGATGATGTCGCTTTATTACGCGAATTAGCCGAAGGTGCGCCTGTGGTTGAGTTTGTCAACAACATGCTATCGCAAGCCCTTGACCAACGCGCCTCTGACGTACACGTTGAACCTGAAGAACACACTTTTAGCGTGCGTTATCGCATTGACGGCGTGTTATATGAACGCTCACAATTGCCTAAAGAACGCTTTAACGCAATCGCCTCGCGGATAAAATTAATTTCGGGTATGGACATCGCCGAACGCCGCTTGCCACAAGACGGACGTTTAAACGTGCGGGTGAGTGGGCAAGAATTAGACATTCGGGTGTCTTGTTTGCCCAGCGTGTTTGGCGAATCGATTGTCATGCGTTTATTGCCCAAAGAACGCCAAACCAGCCGCTTAGATAAATTAGGGTTTGCGCCTGACCATCTCGCTTTATTCCAACGTTGGATTGAAGAACCGCACGGCATTATTTTAGTCACGGGTCCTACAGGCTCAGGAAAATCAACGACTTTATATGCAGCGTTGGATGCGATGAACGACCGCTCGCAGAAAATTATCACGGTTGAAGACCCTGTAGAATATCAATTACGCGGCATTACCCAAGTTCAAGCCCACAGCGACATTGGCTATACTTTCGCACAAGCTTTGCGCTCTATTCTGCGGCAAGACCCTGATATTGTGATGATTGGGGAAATTCGGGACGTAGAAACCGCCGAAATTGCCGTGCAAGCTTCATTGACGGGTCACATGGTGCTGTCCACTTTGCACACTAACGATTCAGTCAGTGCTTTTACCCGTTTGATTGATATGGGCGTTGAACCGTTTTTAGTCGCAACGTCGGTGCGCGCAGTGCAAGCGCAACGCCTTGTTCGCCGTTTATGTACCGCCTGCGCCGCGCCGTCTGAAGTGCATCCAAGCATTGTGAGTGAGACACGCCAGTTACTTCCTAAAGAATATCAATCAATTGCACCCCAATGGAAGCAGCCCGTTGGCTGTCCTGCATGTCAAGGTTCTGGTTATCAAGGACGGATTGGGATTTATGAGTTGGTGTATATTTCCACCGATATGCAAACGTTGGTGTTAGACCGTGCGCCGTCGCATGAGTTGCGCAAACTCGCGAATAAACAAGGTTTTAGAACGTTGCGACAAGACGGTTTTATTAAAGCGTGGTTAGGATTAACCAGTGTTGAAGAAGTTCTTCGTATGACGGAAGAAGGGAATTTTTAAGATAATTCAATTGTTTTCATGTTTTTTCTAACAGCACGCGCAACATTCCCAATAATTCCTCTAAATGACCGATTGAAAATAATGTTGTGACCGCGACTTGTCCATTGAGTTCTAAACGGTAAAATTTCCACCCCTCGCCATTTGTAACAATGCCGAAAACTGTCCGTTGAATGCCTGCTTGCGCATTCATCCATTGGCAAGCTTGCATTTCTACTAAACATTGTGCTTCACCTTGCATAAAATCATCTTTTTTAGCTTCTACCACGCACAATAAAGGACATTCTAAAAAACCTTTATTTTCTGCGATGATATAATCAACCACGCCTGTTGCTTGTTGACTTTCTAAAGGTGCAGATTTCCATACTTTGAATTGCGGAAAAGTATTTAATGCTTCTTCACAAATCGCATCAATGAGCAATTCTTTTGCCCGTTCTGAAATGGTTAAATCAAAATGTTGTTTTAATCGCTTTAAACGTTCTTTTAAGAAATCACTAATTTCAACAGTTTTAAAAGTAGGCAACCATTCTAATAAATGCGTTATTCCGAGTTGTTTAAAAGCTTCTGGTTGATTAAATCGTGAAAATGATTTTTTCTTTAATAATTGTTTCTTTGGCGATTTCATGATTTAAATCCTTATTATTCAAAAATAAACTATAGTAACCGCACCACAAAATAAATATGCTTGTCTGAACCTTAATTCACTTGATTTTCATAATTAACATAATGAAAAACTATTGAAAATTAAGAAAATTGTGTTAATTATGCGAATTAGGGTTCAGACAAGAATGTAATTCATTATTTTATTTTTTTATAGTACGTTTGCTATATCTACTTTTATATGAAACTCGTAAATTTCTTTCTGGGTTTCTTGTAAGTCTTTGCCAGATAAAATACCTTCATTGCAATGATTACAATATTCCCCTGCCTGCGCTATTTCTAGCGTATGACCTTTATATTGATATGTTTCAATAATGGTTTTACGTTCTAACAAACCATCTGTACAAAATGGACACTTTTTCATAATCAATGTTCTTTAACAAAAAACTGCTAGATTTTCAAAACCTAGCAGGTCTGTATTTTAAAAATCACTCGCAAACCTCGTATAAAACCCCAATCAATCCTCATCCTGTATATCATCATCCGCTTGGTCTGGCATTAATGCAGCGCGCAAACGCTGTTTAAACGCTTTCATTGTTGGTTTGGGAATCACCGCTTCTACATGCAGGCGTTGCGTGTGCACGGCTTGCAATATCTCGTCATTCATCTGCTGGCGGGCAGTGGCAATTAATTGATGTAACTCAACTTCTAACAATTCCCCCGCTTGATGTTTAACGACATCATAAATCGCAATTAAAGCATTTTGCTCATCAATCCCCATTTTGCATTTACTGTCTAAAATTTTCAGCATAATTGCCGTTGTACAATCCACATGCACAGGTTCAAAAGGCGTTGTTTGTGCCCAAATAGCAGCAGGGTGAAAATGCGTCATGAAAAAAATCCTTGTAAATCAATTTAAACACTACAAAATTATGTCCGTTATTTTGCCAAACTTAGCGGAAATAGATAATTTATTGAAAGATTAGCGTATCATTAGCCATAATTTTATGCTGAATCGTCATTTTTAAAAACAAAGCTACGATATATTAATTTGCGCGAGCAATCCGTTTTTTAGCATTATTTCCTTTTTAACTTCACAATGAAAACTATGAAATTGTATTCTCAAATATTGTTACAAAGTCTTATTTATCTTTGCTTTATATTGGGACAACTCGCTTTTGCTCAACAACCGCAATTAATTGTGACCGCCGAGCCAGACCATGTGCAAGCAGGTGAAACGTTTACCTTGCAAGTAATGCTAAATAATTTAACCAGCAATGTAGCAAGCAGCACATTATCACCAGATTTACAGCCGTTAAATGGCAAATTTAACATTTTAAATCAACAGGCTTCTGAATATACGCAAAGCTATAACGGACAATTACACCGTCAATTGATTTGGAGTTATATTGTTGAACCGCTGGGCACGGGCACGGTGACCATTCCCGCGTTATCACTCACTACGCCCGAAGGCACTTTTAGCAGTCAGCCGTTAAATATTGAAGTGAAAGCAGGGGTAAATAAAGACAGTAGTGCGTGGTTAGAAACCAGCGTATCAACTAATAAACCCGCGTTGTATCAGCCCGTGTTTTACACTTTGCGCTTTTATCATCAAGGAGATTTGATGGATTTGCGCGTATTGCCGCCTGATTCTGATATTGTGCTGGAACAATTGCCTGCTGCCGTTAAAAATGAAAAGCGGGAAATCAATGGTAAAACTATGCAAATGGCGGAAGTCACTTATGTTATTACGCCAATGAAAAGCGGTACATTAGAAATTAAAGCCGCGCAAATTGTTGGGCAAAAAATGGATGGACGGCGCACCAATGGCGGATTTTTCAGCTATACAACTACCCGCCCAGTGCGCATTAGTGGCGAGCCGCTGACTTTGCAAGTGCAAGCACCAACACAACAGCCATGGTTACCTGCTAATCAAGTCAGTTTAACCCAGCAATGGGAAACACCCATTGAAAAATCGGTTGTGGTGGGTACGCCATTAATTCGCACGTTGACCTTAAAGGCTGAAGGGACAGGCGCGCAACCGTTGCCCGAATTATCACCGTTTTTACAAGAGCAAGCAGGGTGGCGCGTGCGTTTGCCTAAAGCCGAAACAAAACGCGAAGTTGCGCCTGATGGTAAAACTTTAGTCAGCACTTTAAGTCAAAATATGAGCATTACACCGTTGCAAGTGGGGAATTTGCGTTTGCCCGCGTTGCAAATTGCATGGTGGGATATTCAGCAGCAAAAAATTCGCTGGGCAGAATTACCCGAGCAAGTGATTAATGTTGTCAATGACCCCAACGCGCCTGTCGCATCGCCGCAAGCAGTCACTGGACAAATAACAGTCATTACCGATAATGCTTTATCCAGTTGGCAAAAAGCGATGTTATTTTTAGCTTTAACTGCATTAGTCATTGCTTTATTTACTTCCTTAAATCAGCGTTTAAATTTCAAAACGCTTTCTTTAAAATACCTTGCTTATTTTTCTTTGTTTCCAAAGACGCAAAAATATTTACAATGGGGACACATTAATTCAGGCAGTGAATTAAAAATGCTTGTATTAGATTATGCAATGCAAGAATGGGGAGTTAAGCAAGTTTCTTTAACACAATTAGC
>CAZKST010000062.1:0-7272 GCA_964555395.1 uncultured Thiotrichaceae bacterium
AAATTTCCTTAAATTTGTTTATAGCAAACACACTTTAACTGGAGTGCAATAGCTTTAGCTATTGCCAGTGTTGTAACAGGTAAAATACAGTTTAATCAGACGGTTAAAAAGCAATAGCTAAAGCTATTGCACTCCACCTTAATCAATTTAAAATGTGGTTACTATAGGATTGATTGAAGATTTTCTAACATCAGACTTCACAAAATTAGCAGGATTAGACAAGATTAAACAGTTAAAACCTAGATAATCTTGCAAATCCTGAAAATTTTATGATTGATAAAACGTCTTAGATTAAATCGCTATTCCGCTGTCTCGGCGGTTTCTGCGGTCGAAATAGGGGCGTGATAACCACACGCTTTATTTGGGCAAGCTTGCTCAACGCCCCAGCGTTTTGTTGTGCGCAACATTGTTACTTCACAACCACATTGCGGGCAAGGTTTGGGCAATGGTGGGTGTGATAATGCGTATTGGCAACTGGGATAATTTGAACAGGAATAGAAAAATGTGCCAAAGCGGGTTTTGCGCTTCACAATCATGCCCACGCGACATTGTGGGCAAGTAACGCCTGTATTGTCTTCTGGCGCGGCTTCAGTATGTTTACATTTGGGATATTGACTACAGCCGATAAAACGGCTGCCTGCGCGAGTTTGTTTGATATGCAAAGGCGAATGACATAAAGGACAGTCGCGTCCTTGAACCACTTCCGCTTCTTTGGGCGGATTGATGGGAACTTGATTGCCTTCTGTGTCTAAATTGCAAGTGTAATCACATTCAGGATAGCCCGTGCAACCGACGAATGTGCCATTTTTGCCCAAACGTTTAACCAGTGATTTCCCACATTTAGGACATTCGCCTTCTACCGCTTCTTGTGTTACTTCGCCGCGTTTTACGGTTTCCGTTTTAATGTCGACTAAGGTTTTGAACTCTGTCCAAAAACCGTGCATTAATGGAACCCATTGCTTTTCACCGCGTGAAACTGCGTCTAAATCATCTTCTAAGCGGGCAGTAAAATCATAGTTTACATAATTGGTAAAATGCTCAGTCAAGAATTTATTGACAATGCGTCCTACATCGGTTGGGCGAAAGCGTTTTTTATCTAAAATCACATATTCGCGTTGTTGCAAGGTAGAAATAATGGTTGCATAAGTGGAGGGGCGACCAATGCCATATTCTTCCAACGCTTTCACTAAACTGGCTTCGCTATAACGTGGTGGTGGTTCGGTAAAATGTTGTTCGGCACGAATGGTTTTTAATTTGACCTGCTCACCCACTTCCAGCGGCGGCAACATCCGACCTTCATCATCATCGCCTTTTTTGTCATCCACATCTTCTTGATACACTGCCATAAAACCAGGGTCAACAACGACTGAGCCATTGGCTCTAAACAAGTTTTTCTCATTGCCGCATTGCAAATCCACGGCAACCGTGTCTAAAGTCGCGGGAATCATTTGACAAGCCACAGTCCGTCGCCAAATCAGTGCATACAGTTTAATTTGGTCAGCCGTTAAAAAGCTGCTAATGGCTTCAGGTAAGCGTTTAGATTCGGTTGGGCGAATCGCTTCATGGGCTTCTTGGGCGTTTTTAGCGCGGGTTTTATATTCAGGCGCGTTTTTCGGTAAATTGTGCTCACCATATCGCTCGCTAATGGTTTGCCGAATTTCTTGCACCGCTTCTTGGGCTAAGTTAACCGAGTCTGTCCGCATATAGCTAATTAAACCCACTGCACCGTTACCGATATCAATCCCTTCATACAGTTGCTGTGCAATTTGCATGGTTTTTTTAGTGGTAAAACCTAATTTACGAGCGGCTTCTTGTTGCAAAGTGGAAGTAATAAACGGAGGGGAAGGTTGGCGTTTACGTTGCTTGCGGTCAACTTTGAGGACGGTTAAAAAACCTTGGGCTAATTTTAATAAAGTATCTCTTGTTTCCGTCGCTTGTGCTTCATTGTTAATACTAAATTGCTGTTGTTTTTCACCTGCATACACCGTCAATCGCGAAACAAAAGCTTGTTTTTCTTTTTCATTATCCGCTTCAATTGACCAATATTCTTGCGGTTTAAAATTTTCAATTTCTTGTTCACGTTCAACAATCATGCGCAAGGCTGGACTTTGTACCCGCCCAGCGGATAAGCCTTTGCGAATTTTTTTCCACAACAGCGGCGATAAATTAAAGCCGACTAAATAATCTAAAGCACGGCGGGCTTTATAAGCTTCTACCAATTCCATTGAAATTTCACGCGGATGTTCAATCGCTTCTTGAATGGCGCGTTGCGTGATTTCATGAAAGACTACGCGATAGACAGGCTTACTCGCTAAAATCCCTTTTTCACTTAAAATATCATATAGATGCCACGAAATTGCTTCCCCTTCGCGGTCAGGGTCAGTCGCTAAATATAAAATATCTGCCGTTTGCATTGCCTGACAAATGCTTTCTACTTGTTTTTGGCTTTTCTCATTACTATCCCATTGCATTTTAAAATCATGCGCTGGGTCAACTGCCCCATTTTTAGGGCGCAAATCGCGTACATGTCCATACGAAGCGAGCACTTCAAATTGATTACCTAAATATTTTTTGATAGTTTTGGCTTTAGCAGGCGATTCTACGATAACTAAGTGTTTACTCATTTTTTAATACCGAGTTTCTTAAAAATTCACAGGGCTTTTTTAATTATTTTTAGCATTCATGTTTAAAAAGATGCACGCCTAAGCGTGCACAAAATAATTTAAACCGTAAAAATACAAGCCGTTTTAATGGAGAAAGTACCCCGCGTCTTTAAAAACCATTTGTTCTAACCATTCATTAACTGACTCTTGATGAGGATGATTAAACAATACCATTAAAATAACCCATTTTAGATGTTCCAAATTGAAATCTTCTACATCTAATTCCATCACGCGGTCAATCACTAATTCGCGTGCACTAGGATTTAATACGCCAATGCGTTCTAAAAATATTAAGAAACCCCGACATTCTAAGTCTAGGCGTTCACATTCCTGTGGCAAATAAACCCGCATTGCATTGGCTTGTTGTGCTCCCACTTCTTCAGCAGTAGCAGATAAATGTTCTAACCAACCAAAAGCTTTTTCGATTTCGCTGCTGCTAAAACCTGCATCAGTTAAAACCCGTTGTAAAAAAGCTTGGTCAAAACGCAATTCTTGGGTGTTATTATCTTCGTCATCTTCAAGATAATTTTCAAATAAGTACATTAGTACATCGAGGATATTTTCTTTCACTCTGTGTTCCTCTTAAATGGCGGAATGTCAAAATGCGCAGTTTTATTGAGTGGGTCTTTATGCCTACAGCTTTGACATTATCCGCCTAATTAGCGTTCGTTTAATTGGTTTATAGCATACGCGTATATAAACCGCCTGGGTGGGCAATTACTAAACCACGCAGTTCTAAAATTAACAGCATGGAGGAAACTGCCTCAGCCGTCAATCCACTGAGTTCAACTAAAGTGTCAACGGCAATGGGTAATTCTCCCAGTAAATCAAATAGCTGTTGATAGTCAGCTTCTAGTTGTGGCACATCGACGGAAGGAATAGCGGCAGTCGGCGACGGGCGGTTAATGGGTGAGGTGGATAATTCAGCCGTTGGCTTGTGCGCAACGGTTGTTGTTAGCGTTGATTGTCTTGTATTGTGTTGTAAAACAGCCTGCGCTGCTTGACTAAATTCACGCGTAGATAAATGGTTCATAACTTCTAGCAAAATATCTTCAGCTTTTTCAACTAATTTTGCCCCATTTTTAATTAACGCATGACAACCACGCGCTAAGGGATTGTGAATAGAACCCGGAATGGCGAACACTTCCCGTCCTTGTTCTGCCGCACTATGTGCAGTAATGAGTGAACCACTACGTTCTGAAGCTTCCACAACCAGCACACCTAAACTTAACCCGCTAATAATCCGATTACGACGGGGAAAATGTTGTGTTTTTGAGGGTGTACGGGGCGGTAATTCTGACACTAAAACCCCTTGCTCTGCAATACGGTAAGCTAATTCACGGTGTTGGGGGGGATAAACACGGTCTAAACCATTGCCCGCCACGGCAAGCGTTTGTCCTTGTGCGACTAATGCGCCTTGATGCGCCGCCGCATCAATGCCTAACGCCATTCCGCTGGTAATCACAAACCCCGCTGCTGCTAAATGTTGCGCAAAGTGCAAGGCATTGGTGCTGCCTTGGCTGGTTGGATTGCGCGAACCCACAATTGCAATTTGCGGGCGATTTAAAACAGCTAATTGCCCGCGCACAAAGAGCACTGGGGGCGCGTCATGAATCTGGCGTAGTAAGGCTGGGTATTCAGTTTGATGAATACATAAAATACTATTTTCAGGATGGTTATCTAGCCACGCTAAATCTTGTTCTACTTCTGCCCATGCAGGCATTTTTAAATATTGAATAGTATCTGCTTTTAACCCTAATTCTGTCCATATACTTGGCGCGGCTTCAAACAAGGCGCGTGGGCTGCCTAATTGCGCAACTAAACGGGCAAAAGTAATATTACCAATCCGCGGTGCACGCAACAAGGCGAGCCAATATTCTAAATCAACCGTCGTTTGCAAACTAAATTCTCAAAAATGTGATGCTTAGGGTAAACCAACAATATCGTAAAGCTGAATTAAATTAGTTGCTTTCATGACTAAAGCATAACTCACATTATCATAGACTTTAAAGACTAGCAGTGTTCCCGTGCGATGGTTAGGTAAAGTTAAAGTTTCTTTATCGCGACTGTCGACAATGTCTTCACCGCGTTGGAAAATCCCTAAAATATTACCAAAGCTAATCCCGTCTTGTTCACCACGATTTATAACAACAATTTGATATTGCCCAACTTTATTAACCCCATCTAAGACTGACACAATTTGTGCGCCTGCCACTGCTTCAGGTGATGGTGTCGTGGGTTTAAAACTGTCTTTAAATTCTTGATTATCTGCGGGAATTAAGTAGTCGCCTTCATGAATTTCGCGGGAAGCGCGCACAATTTTAAAAGTTGCAATTTCACCGTCATACGCTTTTAAAGTAGCATCGCCTAAATAAATCGCTTCATGTGCATACACTTCACTGCCATCTTGGCTTTTATATTCTGCGCCTGGGCGAATAATCGCATATTCTAATTGGTCGGTGCGCGTTAAATTACGCACATAAATTTCATCTTCCGTGCTTAATAATATTTTTGAAATTGCACTAGACACAATATAAGGTAAATCTTCCTCTTCATCAGGGTTTATTAACTGGGGGCGGCTAAGAAAATGCTGAATCCGTTGCAAAGGAATTTCAGGCGCAACCCGAGAAGTGGAAATTTCGCGTACTTGTGGAGATAAACGCACATTGCGCCCTGAACGCAGCTCTAATGAACTACTGCTACCTTTCGCGCCGCGATTTAAAACTAATACATCGCCTACTTGGATTTTAGGTAAACTCTTCCAGCCTTTAGTAATTATTTCAGGGTCTAATACAAATTTACTTAAAGCTTGTAAAAAATCATCTTTTTCGCGAATACGATAAGTTGATGGTGCGTTTTGAATAAATTCAGTATCGGGTGGTAAAACAAAGCTTTCAGCGTAAAGACTGACAGGCAATAAAAAAAGCAGGAAGAAAAGAGTTTTTTTCATCATAATCGGAGTTTTTAGCAAGTAAAACTAAAAGGTGAATAACCACGGAAATTTTTATTAACTCAAGCAGTTAAACAGTATCGCGTGCTAGTAGTAATCTAAGACTGCCATTATTATTGCTCAAACGTTTTTATTGTTGACTAAAATAAAACGTGAAAAATGAAGCAGAGTTTTGTAGTCTTTAGCCTTAAATATCAATCATACCTTTTCTATTCATCAGTGTAAGTTATTTAATGACGTTATTAAAGCAATGACTATAAAAACTCGTTTCGCTCCCAGTCCAACTGGATTTATGCACTTAGGCAATGCTCGCACTGCCTTATTTAACGCTTTATTTGCGTATCAACACCGTGGTGTCTTTTTGTTGCGTATTGAAGATACTGACCTTGAACGGAGTACCTCCGAATTCGCACAACAGCTTATGCAAGATTTGCGCTGGTTAGGGCTGGAATGGCAAGAAGGCGCAGACGTGGGGGGCGCACAATCGCCTTATTATCAATCGCAGCGGGGCGAAGTCTATGCTGAATATTACAATAAATTAGCTGAGTTAGGACAAGTTTATCCGTGTTTTTGTACACCGACTGAATTAGCTTTATCGCGCAAAGTGCAATTAGCCTCAGGCAGACCGCCGCGTTATGCGGGCACTTGTGCTCATTTAAGCCCTGCGGAAATCGAACAAAAATTAGCTAAAGGTTTACAGCCAACTTTACGTTTTCGCGTGCCTACAGGGCAAAAAGTAGAGTTTCAAGATTTAGTCAAAGGGGCGCAAAGTTTTGCAACCGATGATATTGGCGATTTCATTATTCGTCGCGCTGATGGCACATCTGCCTTCTTTTTCTGCAACGCGATTGATGATGCGTTAATGGGTGTTACTCATGCTTTCCGTGGTGATGACCATTTAGCCAATACGCCTAGACAAATCATGATGTTAAAGAGTTTAGGCTTGCCGATTCCGCATTATGGACATTTTGCCATGATTTTAGGCAATGATGGCAGCCCATTATCTAAACGCAATGGTAGTTTAAGTATCAAAGATTTAGCAGGTGAAGGTTGGGTCGCTGAAAGTGTTATCAACTATATGTCACGGTTAGGACACACTTATAGCGAAGATAAATTCATGACTTTGCAAGAGTTAGCGGATAATTTTTCCACTGACCGTTTAGGCAAAGCCCCCGCCCGTTTTGATGCGCAACAATTACGCCATTGGCAACAAGTCGCTATCAGTCGCCGCACCGATGAAGCTTTATGGACATGGATGGCGGATACCGTGCAAACGGCTGTTCCTGCTGAGCAACAAGCGGCTTTTGTGGCGGCGGTGCGTCCGAATGTAATCTATCCAAGCGACGCATTACATTATGCTAAACTTTTATTTAGCGATGAATTTTCTTTACAAGCAGAAGCCAGCAGCGTGATTGTTGAAGCAGGCAAAGGCTTTTTTGAACACGCCTTGATTGCTTTAGCCGACAGTCAAGCTGATTACAAAGCTTTAGTGAATCAACTTAAGCAAAGCACAGGGTTAAAAGGTAAAGCCTTATTTATGCCACTGCGTGCTGCGTTAACGGGGGAAACCCACGGCCCTGAAATGGCAAATTTACTGCCATTAATGGGAATTGAACGCGCTCAACGCCGTTTACAACAAGCGATTGAAAACATTCAAAG
>CAZKST010000062.1:7372-13197 GCA_964555395.1 uncultured Thiotrichaceae bacterium
CGTGGAGTCTCCAGAGGTGTGTCAAGAGGCGTATCTCGTGGGGTATCACGCGGTGTGTCCCGAGGCGTTTCGCGGGGAGTTTCTCGTGGCGTGTCACGCGGAGTCTCGCGGGGCGTTTCCAGAGGTGTATCAAGAGGAGTTTCACGCGGTGAAGCCGTTACAGCTTTAGCTTTACCGACTTTAGTCGCCCCTTTAGCTCCTCAACACACAGGCTTTAGCAGCACAGCGCAACCTACGCTGTATTGGTACACCTCTGAAGCGTACAACGGCGAATTTGAGTTTACGTTAAATCAACAAGGCAAAGTTGAACCTATTTTAGAATTAACGATTGGTTTGCCGCCTAATGTTGATACACAATCCGCTGGAATGCACCAACTGAATTTGGCAGATTACGGTGTAAAATTACAACCTGATGCAGAATACGAATGGTTTATTACCATTGTACCTGATGAAAATGAACGTTCTAGTGATTTAGTTGCCAGTGCAACAGTGAAATATATCGCTCCCACAACGCAATTAAAACAAGCATTAGCAACGACTGCCGCGAATGCAGCTTATCAAAGTTATGCAGTCAATGGTTTTTGGTATGATGCGATTGACGCGATTTCTAAACAAATCACCGCACATCCAGATGATACAAGTTTACGGCAACAACGCGCTGCTTTGTTAAAACAAGTCAATATGCCTAAAGTTGCAGCATTTGATTTATAAGCAACTTGCAAGAAAATAAAAGCCATTTTTTACTTCCAGTTGCTCAAAACAACTGGAAGTTTTACAAAGAAACTATTGAAACGACTTACAGGTTTCAATAATCTTTTGTACAGGAGAACAGTTTAATTGCTTCATTGGAAAACGATAATTTTCTACATTTTCCACAAAGTCAGCAATCACGGTTTTATCATAATTGCTTAATACACAATTCTCACCTAATCCTTCTTTTCTCTCTGTTGCCTTTCTTAATAAAAGAATGGGCATTCCTAAATAGTAACATTCTTCTTGATTACTACCACCGTCGCTAATTACAAAATCTGCTTTTAGAATTAACTTAATAAAACTAAAGTAATCATAACGCTGTCTAAATTCTATATTGGGATTTTGTTGTAATCGCTCATAGCAATTAAATTTTCTCAAATTTTGCTCAGTAGGTTTATGCAAAATAAATAGAATTTTTCTTTTTAATGCAATTTGTTCAATAATTTCTACAATACGCTGAATTGCTTCAAAATTATAAACATTTTCAAAACGATGCAAAGTAGCTACTGCATAAGGGTTTTCTGGAATATCAACATTTTGCAATTGCTCAATGGCGGGTAAAGCCAATTGCAGTGCATCATACAAAGTATTCATTTGAGTATTAATTTTAATGCCGCGATATTTAGCAAGATTATCCATTGCCCATTGATTGGGACAAAAGAAATAATGCGCTAAATTAAAAGTAAAAATGCGAGTTAATTCTTCTGGAAAAGGATGAAACCAATTAAAAGAACGCAAGCCAGATTCTACATGCGCAACTTTTAAACCTGCTAAACGTCCCATTAAAGCCCCGAGTAAAGTTGAGAAAGTATCACCATGAACTAAAACAATACCATTCTTATCATTTTTAAAAATTGCTTTCTTTTCTTTAAAAGTTTTAAATAAAATTTTAATAAACCAGATTCCCATTTGTACAATGGAAGTAATATCCCGTCCTTCATAAAGTATATAATCAGGTGTTTTAATTTCAAAATTCGCTAAAATTGCATCAACTGTGGCTTGATGTTGTCCTGTAGAAATATAGTTATAGTCAATCCCCTGCATTTTAAATTGCTTAAGCAACGGAGCCATTTTAATCAATTGTGCTTTTGTACCAATAATGACATGAATCATAGTTGTCTCTAAAAAATAGAATTTTGTCTTTTTTAACTGGAAATTTATTATAATAACGAATAGTTGATTGTGCGCTAAGCAATAAGATTTTTATCACAGGACGCAAACGTTAACAATGTTAAAGTTCCTATGTCGTAAAATCTGCTCATTATGACCAACTCACAACGGGGAGAGATTAATAAAATAATTTCAATAAAAAAACCTGCTCAGTCTTCGAGACTTCGCAGGTCTTTTGAAACAGGTTTACTGACCTTTAGTTAAACACTACTGTTTTATTGCCATGGATTAATACACGGTCTTCTAAGTGATAACGTAAACCTCTAGCTAAAACTAAAGTTTCTACATCTTTCCCCAAACGAACCATATCTTCTACACTATGGCGGTGACTTACGCGCACCACATCTTGCTCAATGATGGGACCCGCATCTAACTCAGAAGTGACATAATGACATGTTGCACCAATTAATTTTACACCACGTTCAGCCGCTTGATGATAAGGCTTTGCCCCCACAAAAGAGGGTAAAAAACTATGGTGAATGTTAATAATGCGTCCGCCGTGTTGCTCACATAATTCTGTGGGTAAAATTTGCATATAACGTGCTAACACAATAGCATCAGCAGAATAATCTTCAAATAAACGCCCAATTTCTGCAAAAGCACTGGTTTTATTTTCTTTTTTTACTGGAATGCAATAATAGGGGACGCGATGCCATTCAACATAGCTACGCAAATCTTCATGATTAGAGATAACACAAGCTAAATCAAAATATAATTCACCACTGCGCCAGCGATACATTAAGTCAGATAAACAATGGGCTTCGCGGCTTACCATTAAAATCACTCGTTTACGCACAGTAGCGTCAATAAATTGCCACTCCATGCCAAATTGTGATGCAAGCACCGCAAATTGTTGTCGTAACTCAGCTAAGGTAAGATTGACACTTTGTGCATCAATTTCTTGACGCATAAAAAACCAACCACTTTCTAAATCAGAGTGATGATTGGCTTCAACAATCCAGCCCCCACGTTCAGCAATAAACTGACTAACGGCTGCCACAATCCCTACACGGTCGGGACATGCAATATTCAAACGATAAGTATGACGCATAAATACAGGTCTAATAACAGAAGAAAATAAAAAATGGATGGAATAGCTATTGCTTAGTTTTGTTTATTATAAGTAATCACGCAATAAGCTCTATTTAGTCTTAAAATCGTAAAAATACCTTTTTTTAGAGTATTAACTTGAGGATAATAACAAAACTGACACGCTTAAACATCATTATTTCATAACGCGCTTATGATTCTTTAAGATATTTTATCTCAACTTGTTTTATGTATTCTCTTGTTTTTTCTTTAAATGAGTTTAACTCACATTGATAGCGTTTATACTTAAGTGGTATTTTGTATGAATGACTTTTGTATTGGATTATGAATTCTCCGCATTATTCACCTTTACGCATGATAAAATCAGCCCAAAGACAAGCTTTGATATTTGCACTGCTAATGGTGCATTGTTTATTTTTAATTTTGAGCGGAATACAACATTTAGGAGGATTAAAACGTGTTGAATTATTTATTTATGATAGTTTATTAAATTTTAATATTAGACATCTAATTAATTACCCCACTTTAGCCAATCCTGAAGTGCTAGTAGTAGAATGGGATGACTCAGCACAGCGCGACCCTGCGTTAGCTCGGCAATTGCCTAATTTATTAGAAAAAATTATTGCACATCGCCCCCGTTTTATTGTTTTGCCTTCCCCTTTAAATAATTTCAGCACAAAAAATAGTAGCGTTCCTTTCTTTTTTCTCAATCAGCTAAACCAAGATACTGATTTGAAAGAATTTTATGAGGATGGAGATGGTGTGGTTCGTCGTCATACGGTATTTGCGACAGATACACGTTCTATGACGAGCAGTGTAGCACTGACTTTGGCAAATGAAGCTGTTACAAGTAAGCAACAGAATTTAGAATTACCTAAAACCCTACCTTTATTAACTGAAACATTTTCTTTTGATAGTTCTTTTAGTTCTCCTAAACAACAACATCAGTGGTTATTAGAATATGGTTACTACAATGATGAAATAGAAATTTTAAATATTCACCAAATTCAAGACCTAAATTTTAGTTATTTTAATAAGAAAATTATTTTTTTTAATTTACCATCTTCAAAAACTAACGCTTCTATTCCCAACACGCATTATTCAACGCCTAAAGGAATTTTAGATGACATCACTTTATATGCTTATGCAACTGCACAACTTCTAAATTATCAAAAAGATGATAGCAATTTACAGCCATTACCCAGCAGTTTAAATTACATGATTGTGTGGCTAAGCTGCATCATGGCATTGGTCATTTTACATATAAAATCCACAATTCAGTTGCGTAAATGGATGTTTGGAGGGGCTTTAGTATTAATGGCAATTAGTATTATTGCTTTTACACAAAGAGTTTGGTTTTTTCCACTATTTGCATGGTTAGGTTGGAGTAGCTGTTTATGGGTCATCAGAAATTACCAGCAATTTTGGGAAAAACAGCAACAACATTTATTAACTTATACTTTAGGTTTGCCTATTTCTGAAGCCGTTGCTTCTATCATTTGGCAAGATTATCAAGAGCGGGTTTTACAAGAAGAAGGATTTCCGCCACAACGTTTAGTCGCAACTTTATTAATTGCTGATTTACAAATGACTGAACAAAGCATGGAAAATCATGACCCACAAATTTTAATGGTGTGGTGGAAAACTTATTTAGAAAATGTTACGAACTTGGTTGAACGTCATCACGGCATGATTTACAAATTGGTAGGGGGTTCAATTACCATTGTTTTTGGTTTACCGTTACCGCGTTCTAATTTAGAAGAAATTTGTGAGGATGCGAAAAATGCAGCGGATTGCGCCTTAGCATTGCGGCGCGAAGTATTGCGTTTACGGCAAACTGAGCAATATCAAGATGTACAAATGCGGATAGGAATTTGTACAGGTTTAGTGGTTGCGGGGATTGTTAAACCGCAAGATCAACGCCCTGAATATACAGTGTTAGGGGAATCATTATATATTGCTTCATGTTTAGAAAGTCACGATGCTTTATTAGACAGTCAAAGCGCGTGCAGAATTTTGTTAAGTGACAGTACGTTGCAACATTTACAAGAAGCGTATGAAACGCAACCCGTAGGCGCATTGGTCACACGCGGCAAACGGGGGACAATTCGCATTCATCGTTTAACTGGACATTCTTTAACGTGGTTGCGGGAAGTTTCTACTTGATTATAAAAAACACCTGCTGTTTTTTTAAAACCGAGCAGAGTTGTTGGATTAGAAAACGTTTAAAGGTCTGCTAGTCCTTCAAAGGACTGGTAAACCTAACATTAGATAACGCTAAAATTTAAAAACCATGACTGATTTAGATTTAAAGTTTTACTTAAACAAATTTGCAACGCTTAGAATTGATAAAACTAAACAAAAAACACTCGGCGGTGACGCGCCACATAAACCTATTTTATTGCTTTCTGTGATTGAGCTGATAGAAAAAGGAATTATTAAAAATAATGAAATTCATTTAACGGATACTTTACAACAAACATTTAACAATAATTGGCAATTATTAGTTAATACAAAACATGAATGTCAATTAGTACATCCTTTTTTTCATTTAAAAAATGAAGGATTTTGGTTTTTAATTGCAAAAGCGGGCTATCAAACAGAATTAAACACATTAGATTCAATTTCTAGTTTTAATAAACTCACAACTGTAGTTGCTTATGCAAAATTAGAAGAAAATCTTTTTAATTTCTTATTACAATCCTTTGCACGTCAAGAATTAAAACAGTGTTTATTACAACATTATTTTCAAAAATAAAAACCTGCTAGGTTTTAAAAACCTAGCAGGTCTATTTAATTAAAACACCTTGCAATGAATTAAAAACTACCGCTCTAAATACTCTAATTTATCC
>CAZKST010000063.1:0-5479 GCA_964555395.1 uncultured Thiotrichaceae bacterium
AATTTGATGGAAATAATATTAAGCTGTATAAGATAACTAGAATATAGCTAATTTCTAAATTTTAGGAATTACATACTGACAAACCAAAAAAACATAAAATGAAAGAGTAAGAATTTAACCTTCTGATTCTTTAATATATAATTTTGTCAATGTGTAAATTGTACAAATAAAAAAACCGTATTCAAAGAATACGGTTAAAAAATTCCTAAGAATTTAAATACAGTTACTTTTAATTAAAAAAACAACTGTATTTTAATTACTTAAATTTTGTTTCAAAATATGATATTTAGTTGCTTTATTAGAACCTGTATCTTCATCTCTCTTCCTACATCGCTTTATTTTTCTCTGAGCTTCGAGTAAATTCAATGCGTTCGTTAATGTGCTGCGGCTAATCTCAAATTTCTTAGCTTCTTCTTTAGTCAAAGAAGAATCGTTCTTTTGAAACGATATTGTATTCGCTAATAAGTAGTTGTTAACTTCTTTGAGTAACTGAGAAATCGAAATATCCACCGTTCTCTGTTTACCCGACAAATTTTTCAATACACAAAAAATTGTGATAACTCTACTCATGGTTTCCTCCTACCCAAATTATGTTGCTAGTTCTAAATTTCTCCGAGAGCCATGAGCCATTTAGCAAAATAATGTCCACATCGTGTCCACTTTTTTGTGAAAAAAATTTCATATTTATCAATAATATAAAATCCATCCAAATTCAACACATAATTTTGCTGCTGCTGAAAATCAGCAACAATGTGCTGAAACTCAGTAATTAATATGCTGAAATTCAGCAGTCGCATAGTTAATCAAAAAATTTCTTTACTCTGCCCCATATCGTTTATACTTCGCTTATCAAAAATATTTGTCGCACTGTTCAAAACTACGATTCTCCAAAAAACTATAAAATATGCTCCCCAGCCAACTCCACCAAATGCAAGTTAAATTCGAACCCTTAGAAGACCGTTTATTATTTCGTCTAAGTACGCAAAATAAATATGAGTATCGTTTTTGGTTCACCCGTCGCTATGTCAAAATTCTGTGGAAAGCTTTACTTACCATGTTGCAAAATAGCGGCTTACCTGACTATGGCACGCAGCAAGCCAATGATGCCGTCCTATCTTTTCAACATGAGCAAATTGTACAAGGCGCAGATTTTGAAAAACGCTTTGAAGATAACGATATGCACTATCCTTTAGGGGAAAATCCTGTCTTAGTCTCTCGAGTGCGAATCAAAACGCGAGAAGATGGAATGCAATTGCTGTGTATGCACCCAGAACAAGGGCAAGGCATTGAATTATCTATGGACAACAGTTTGTTACACTCTTTTTGCAAATTATTAACCGATGCGCAACGCGCCACAGAATGGGATTTAGACCTGAATATTGCCGCCGCCGCGCCCAACGCTGAAACGCAAGCACAGCCCAGATATTTAAACTAAATCATGTATTATGAACACTTTGGCTTGCATTCGCCGCCGTTTAAAATCACGCCCGACCCGCATTTTTTTTACACGGGCGGACATCGTGGCTTAGTGTTAGACGCATTGGTTTATGCGATTCTTCAAGGGGAAGGTATCGTTAAAGTGGTCGGGGAAGTCGGTAGCGGCAAGACAATGTTATGCAGGATGTTGGAGCAACGTTTGCCTGCAAATGTAGAAATTGTGTATTTAGCCAATCCCAGCGTATCGCCTGATATGATTTTGCACGCGATTGCGTTTGAATTGCATTTGCCTGTCAATTCGCAATCTAATCGTTTAGAAGTGATGCAAATTTTACAAAAAAACTTGTTGGAAAAATACGCAGCTAATAAACAAGTGGTTGTATTTGTGGAAGAAGCGCAAAGTATGCCGCTGGCTACTTTAGAAGAAATTCGCTTATTGAGCAATTTAGAAACGGCAAAACACAAATTATTGCAAATGGTGTTATTTGGACAACCTGAATTAGATGAAAATCTTGCCGCTGTACATATTCGTCAGTTAAAAGAACGGATTACACACAGTTTTTATTTAAGCGCGCTCAATCGTGAAGAAATTAAAGAGTATTTGCATTTTAGAATGTATGCCGTCGGTTATCGCGGGCCCGCAGTCTTTACGGCAGCCGCCGTAAAAGCCTTGACTTATTTCTCAGCGGGGTTGATGCGCCGAATCAATATTTTAGCGGATAAAGCTTTGTTAGCGGCGTTTGCTGAAAATCAACATTACGTTACTAAACAACATGTTCACCGCGCAGCGCGGGATAGTGGTTTATTAGTTTCTTATAATGTATTGCAAAGTCGTTGGCTATTTGCGGCGGTGTTAGGTTTAGGCGGTGGACTGGGGATTGCTTTTAGTCATTATCAAGCCGATTTAACGCAATTTTTGGGGCAATTTTTCCCAACCTTGACAACATCCGCCGCCCCCTTACCACCAACAAACAAGCCAATTTCTGCCCCCGTCGCAACCCTTGCACCCGCAAAAACAGAAAGTATCGAAACCCCAGTAAAAACAGAATCTGTAGAAATAGCAAATGCTTGGCAAACATGGCTAGAACATTCACAACAAAAACTCAAACAAAGCAACCCCCAAGCTTATAGTGTGCAAGTGATGGAATCTGCTTCTGATAAGCAAGCGGAATTGCTCAAATTTTTACAAAAACCGGAATTACAAACTTTAACAGCACAGTTATTTATTGTGCAAACGCCAAACACTTGGCGCGTGATGTTTGGCGAGTTCAGTGATGAAAACGCTGCCAATCAAGCGATTGCGCAACTCCCTGATTTTTTGCAAAAACATAAACCGTATTTGCGCAAAATCGGGAGTTTATAACAACCTAATGCCCTTTCTTCTGTCTATACCACGCCAGCCGCGCCGCTAAAATATGCTCGCAAACGCCTTTGGTAATGCCGTTTTGTTTGTGCCAATTGCAATCGCATTTTGCCTCGACTAAACGCTCATCGCCATCTAATACCAAACTCGGCTGACGAGTTTTACTTTTATCTTTTACTGTCGCTTGAATCCGTACCCGTTGTTTTTCAACAAGATTGATGTCTTCCAATTTCACTGCATTTTCTTCCAAAAGTTTCCCCGCCCGTTCTTCGCGCTCATTGGCATAACGCAACGTTGATAAAGGCAGCGGTTCGCGGCTCAATTCGCGACGGCGATAAACTTGTTTATTTAAATCAAACATCGCCCGTCCCGCTTGGGAATAGGCACTGAGCGCACTTAACACGGTGGCGGTGCTCACATTAAGCGATTGCGCAAGTTGCGCGGGACTGGCAAACCATTGATTTTCTAAGCCTTGGAAAACCCGATGCCGCGTTAATTCATCCACTTCAATGCGTGGGGATAATAAATCAAATTGCCCTGCGCGACTCCAATCATTGCGCGTCCAACCTGATAAACCGAGCGTAAACGACATGTTCCCTAAATCGGCAAGGTAAAAAGAGGGCAAACCATCGCCCAATAAATGCACAGTAAATTGTTTAGCTTGTGGAATTAAACGTTCTAAAATCAATAATCTGCGCCGCCCCCAAACGCGCACTTCGGTGGCTTCTGTGCCGTGATAAATCGAACGTGGGCATTTTACCCGTAAATTGAACGGTTCAAATAATACTTCAATCGGTTTATTGGGCGTGAGCAAATAACGCATACTGCGCGGGCCTTGCTTTTCTTTATGACGGCGCAGAATAAAACAAAAATTATGTAAATCTAAGGGATGCAAATTAAATTGAATGCTAGGCAAAGTCATTGCAGAGTTGACTTGTAAAAATCCGCGCACCCAACTGTCAGGCAAATCAATTTTAACTTCTTGATAACTTTCTTCATTGGTGGTTTGCACGGTAAAACCACTGGGGTCAACAGTAAAGTTGGTGGTTTTATAACTGCGCATTTTTTGAAATTCTTGATACAAATTATCGGAATAATCGACGTTTGTTGTACCACATTGAAATTCACCGACGGATTGAAAAACTGAATAATCAACGCTTAAGCGTCCATAACTGGACTCATCTTGACTAAAACATTCAAAAAATAATTCATCGGGATGCACAGTAATAACGGGGTCAAGCACAAACCACGCGCTTTTATCGCGCTCATACAAGTAATCAAAATAACGACGGCGGGCTTTAAAAAATACATCTAAACGCTGAGTATGACGGTTGAGCAATTCAGATAATTCTTTTTGCAAAGGGGTAATTTGTTCATTGACAGTTTGTTTTTGTCCAGAAATATTCGCTAACAATTGTCCCCATTCTTCTTTTTCCCGTTGTTCTGCAAATTGTTTATATTCAGTTTTATCACGCGGTTTATAGCGCAAATCAGAAACAACCACATCATGCAATGCCCCCATCGCTTCGCGAAAAGCGACGGTATGCCCTAATTCACCCGTAAAAAAAGTAGGTTCGCGTTTGACATCAGGCGCAAAAGATAAAGCGGTTTGTGTAGCGGTATTATCAACGGCAGTATTGCCAAAATAAGCGTAGTTAAATTGCATAAGCGATTCTTTAGGTGAGGCAATTCTTTGGAGGACAAGTGGTTTTTCTATGAATTATAGTCGAACTTTATGCACTTTCTTAGTTAAGAAATGGGCTTTTAATCTGAAATCGACGTAAAACAGGCGTAAAATAGTTTGTGTTATTTTAGCTTTACATTGTAATAATACTGCTTTTTATCCGTATTTTACTTGTTTAATCTTCTCTGAGAATTTTTCATGCTGAGCCAATCTTTAACATGGCAATTTATTAAGCGTAATCATTTTTTACTCAATTTGTTTTTAGTATGTAGCCTAATTATTGCTTTTGTCCCTTTTAATCCAGATATTTACGCATTTGGCATCGACGCATCGTGGCAATTTAGTTTAAATCAAGCTGTTGCTCAAGGTTTACGTTTTGGCACAGATATTATTTTTACTTTTGGCCCTTATGCGGTACTCCATACACAAACTTATCATCCTGCAACTGACATGATGATGTTATGGGGCACATTTTATCTTGCTATTTCTTATTGGCTAATTTTATTTTTTTTACAAAAAGAGATTACATGGTATTGGTGGTTTATCTTTGCCATTGTTTTATCTAGTTTTATTTATTCTCGCGACGCATTATTTTTTACACTTCCGCTTGCATTTGCGCTGCTGGTTTTTAAACAAATTACTGAGCCTATGCCATTGAAAATTTGGCAATTCGCGCTTTTTTGTTTGCCTTTGGGCTTGTTACCATTAACTAAAGGCAGTTTATTAATTTTATGTATCGCGATTCAAATACTGAGTACCTTTGCGTTATTTGAACACCGTCAACGCGCCCTTGCAATCACCAGTTTTTTCACGCCTATCGGCGCGCTTATCTTTTTTTGGCTGTTAAGCGGGCAAGCACTCATTGATTTACCTTTTTATCTCATCAATATCATCCCATTAATTACTGGTTACAGTGAAGCGATGGCGGAAGGAGGCGATTTCTATGAAATTGCTGCTTATTTACTTACATCGCTTGTTTTTCTGGGAACAATTGC
>CAZKST010000063.1:5579-13020 GCA_964555395.1 uncultured Thiotrichaceae bacterium
CGTTTATTACACCCCACTTGGAAACAAGAGGCTTTAGCTGAAAATCAAGCGGTATTAAAAAAAGAAGCGGATTTTCCCAAAATAGAAAGCAACGCGGATATTTATTCTTTTCGTCAGCTTGGTTTTTTCGCGTCAGGAATACAATGGAGTCCGCGCCCCATTTTTCAAAGTTATTCTGCTTATACCCCTGCCTTAGCACAGGCAAATAGAGATTTTTTATTAAGTAAACGTGCGCCTGATAATATTATTTTTTGGATTGAACCTATTGATAACCGCTTTCCGTCATTAGAAGATGGTTTAAGTTGGGCAGTATTTTTATCACATTATCACCCAACTGTTTTTAGTCCGCGTTATTTGTTATTGCGTAAACGCGCCCAACATAGCAATCCACCTGATGTTTTAACCATGGCAACGCGAAGCACATTACACCGTATTGGTGATACTTTGACGTTACCAAATTCAGAATATCCGTTATATGCCAAAATTGAATTACGTCCGTCTATGCTGGGGCGATTGGTAAAATCTTTATTTAAACTCAATCCGTTACAAATCAGTATTACCTTAGAAAACGGACAAACTCGTCAATATCGAATTATTTCAGGGATGGCAGAAGCGGGTTTTATGGTGTCGCCTTTAATTGAAAGTCCAAGAGACTTTATGTTGTTATATGGTCGCCAACAACGTTTGCAGGAAAAGCAGGTAAAAACCTTTAAAATAGAATTACCTGAAGAAATGAGCGATTATTTATGGCAAAAAGAATTTTTACTAACACTGGGGCAAGTCTATATTCCTGACCCAATAACAGTTAATGTGCCAGCGGATTTTTAAGGCGTTTGTAGGGTGGAATAGCAAAGCGTATTCCACCGTGAAGTTCTGCAAAAAGTAGAGCAAAAACAACGTGGTGGAATGGTGGAATACGCTGAGCTATTCCCCCTACAAATATTTTAATGCAGCAAATCCCCGCCTGTAGAATTTGAAAAACCTTCACGCCCTAATATCACAAAACGGCTGATATTTTCCGCTACTTGTGCGTTACATTGCGTGCTTAACTGGTCGGACGCGCTTAAATATTCCGCTTCTAATAACGCTAAACTGCCACTTAAATCAATATCAGGCGTGTTAATCGCCACTTCTCCATCTAAACCATAACGCGACGAAGCGTTAATTCTACTGCTTTCAGTCGGTGAAAATGTAAATAAACTCTTGGTGTTAATCTGAATATTGCCGCCGTTTCCTTTGCCATCGGCAAAAGCGGTAATTTTGCCGTTTTTAAGTAACACGAAATCAGGATTTAAATTAACATTACCACCGTTCCCATCTTTCGCCGTTACGCTTGCGCTGATTTGGCTGTCGACTAAAAACAAGTAATTATCTGACTTGAAAGTAATATTTCCCCCATCACCGCCATAACTTGCTTCTGTAATAATTTGCGCATTTTGCGTTAAAATACATTTATCCGTCACAGTTAAATCAATTTGTCCCGCGCTTCCCGTGCCCGTACTTTCCGCTTTAATCAAGCTGTTATCGCTTAAATTCACACTTTGCGCACTGATAGCAATATTGCCGCCATTTACCCGCCCCAAAGTGCTGGTATTAATGCGCGTCTCTTTGCCCGTCAAATTTAACCGCCCAACTTTTAAACTGATATACCCCGCCGCGCCAATGCCAGCCGTGCCTGCCTCAATATTGGCAGAATCTGCCATGACTAATTCAGGTGTTTCAATTTCAATTGCGCCCGCTTTGCCTAAACCTTGCGTATTTGCGCGAATCCCACTGTATAAAATCGGACTCGCTTTTGCGTTTTTACCTGCAATATGCAGCCATTGACTGGCTTTAATCGTAATATTACCACCTTGACTGTAATTTCTTGCAGTCGATTCGATAAAACTGCCCGCTTGCATATCGATTGTTTCTGCTGTCACGTTAATATCACCACTCACGCCGCTGCTGCCACTGGTGGCGTTACTGCGAATTTCACCTTCATTCATGCTTAAAGTGCGGGTATTCACTTGAATATTGCCGCCTTTACCTTGGGCGCGAGTTTCAGCAATAATCGCGCTACGGGTGTCTTCCAATTCGCCTATTAATTCCACGGAGTCACTGGCGTTAATGCTGATATTGCCTGCATTGCCACGCCCTATACTGCGTGAATCGAGTTGGGAAGCGTTGCGCAAACTGACTTGTTGGGCGTTGATTTGAATATCGCCCGCATTGCCTGTCGTATTCCGTGCGGTTTCTGCGGTAACCCGTGAGCCATTTTGTAAACTAATTTGTTTTGCGCTTAATTCAACACCTTGCCCTTGTCCTGCGCCTTGTGTATCAGCAAATAAAAAGGCTTTATCAATGTTCAATGTGTCCGCTTTAATCGCAATCCGTCCGCCACCATTGCCGCTCACATCGATTGCAATGGCGCGGTTTTCATCAAAAATAGACTCTTGATAACTGCCTTGTATAGTCACTTTGCCATAATTTTCGCTGTTGATAACCTCACTCGCAGGGGTCTCTAAATTTATCGTCATGGGTTTAGCCACGCTGATAATATTCACCGTGCCTTGTTTAATGGCAATTTGACTGTTATTTAAACTGACATCGCCCGCAATAATCGCTAAAGTTTGTCCTGTTTTAAGCGTTAATGAGCGTGAAATAGCATTTTCAGAGCCTAATGTCACAGGGGCTGGCGTACCTAAAAAACCAAATGCCGACGGCGGCGCGCTGGTCAATACCGTATCTGTGGCGGCAGTGGCGGAAATCCGTCCGCCGTCTTGCAAATCAATATAAGAAGCAGTGGTTAAATACAAGGCTTTAGGCACATTGATTTGTGCCGTTGGCGCGATAATAATGCCTGCGGGATTGATAAAATAAAAATCCGCATTGGGCAATTGAGAAGTCAATGTTCCTTCCAATACAGAACTTTCGCCGCCTGTTACTCGATTAATCAACATTTGCACGGTTTCTGAGCCTGTAAAAATCGCGCTTTCATTGGCTTTTAAATTAAATTTTTCAAAACTATGTAGTAATGTGCTACCAACTTGTCGCCCTAAAGCGGCATCTATGCTGTATTTTCCTTGCACGTTGTTAAGTGTTGTATTATTTGTCACGATTTGGGCAGATACAGGAGTGACAAAAAATAAAATAATGAAAAAACTTATAAAATGACGCACCATACTTATCTCCTGTTCGTAACTATTGTAGGGTGGAATAGCGAAGCGTATTCCACCCTGAAACGCTACAAGGTTCAAAAACTTAGTAAAAACAAAATAACGCGAGTTCGGCGAAAATAAAGATTTATAGCAAACGTGCTACAAAATAAATATGATTGTCTGAACCATAATTTACTTAATTAAGCTAATTTTCTTAATTTTTTTATTAAGTTAATCAAGCAAATTAAGTGAATTAAGGTTCAGATAAATAAATTCAGTATTTTAATTTTGAACGTGTTCAAAAATAGACCTGCTAGGTTTTGAAAACCTAGCAGGTCTTTGTTTTAGTTTAAATATTTTACCGAATTCACGTTTTTCTCAGCTTTTGTGGAGCTTCGTGGTGGAATACGCTTCGCTATTCCACCCTACAATACTCACGCTTGCTTAACTTAATGGCTATGAACTTATGCGTATGACTATATAGACGTTAAAATTTCTCTTTACCAACGACAAGGGATAGTTCAAAATTCGCAATTAGTATTATTATCACATTAAAAGCTAAAAAATCATGAAATTCAGTGAACAATGGTTAAGAACTTGGGTTAATCCTGCCGCATCCTCCGCCGAGTTAATGGAGCGGTTAACAATGGCAGGTTTGGAAATTGAAGGCTATGAAGCGGTCGCCCCTGCTTTTAATAAAGTATTGGTCGGCGAAGTTGTTTCGCTTGAAAAACATCCTGATGCCGATAAATTGCGGGTCTGTCAAGTCAATGTTGGCGCAGAAAATTTATTAAATATCGTTTGTGGCGCGGCAAATGTCGCCGCTAATCAGCGGGTAGCGGTCGCTGTGGATGGCGCAGTTTTACCGAATGATTTTAAAATTAAAAAATCTAAATTACGCGGTGTTGTGTCTGAAGGGATGATTTGCTCAATTAAAGAATTAGGATTAGCAGAAACTTCAGACGGCATTTGGGTATTGCCTGCGGACGCGCCCATTGGGCAAGATTTACGCAGTTATTTGCAATTAGATGATTTAACCATTGAGTTAAAAATTACGCCTAATCGCGCCGATTGTTTAGGTATCAGCGGCATTGCGCGGGAAGTGGGCGTATTAACCCAAACGCAAGTTAATCCCGTTGCTTGCAATGCAGTTCCCGCCACGCATAGCGAAAAATTCCCTGTGCAATTAGTGGCTTCACAAGAATGTCCGCGTTATCTTGGACGGATTATTAAAGGGGTGAATAACCGTTTAAGCACGCCATTATGGATGCAAGAACGTTTACGCCGCAGTGGTTTGCGCTGTTTAAGTCCGATTGTCGATATTACCAATTACGTTTTATTAGAACTCGGTCAGCCAATGCACGCTTTTGATTTAGCTAAATTAAAGGGCGGAATCGTAGTGCGCTTAGCGCAAGCTAATGAAAGCTTAACCTTATTAGACGGGCAAAAAGTTAAACTCGACGATAAAACTTTAGTGATTGCTGACCAACAAAACGCCTTAGCCATGGCGGGCGTGATGGGCGGTTTAGACTCTTCTGTGACTTTAGACACAAGCGATATTTTCTTAGAAAGTGCGTTTTTCTCCCCTGTGCAATTAGCAGGCTGTGCGCGTCGTTATGGTTTAAATACAGATTCTGCTTATCGTTTTGAACGCGGCGTTGATTTCCAATTACAACGTGCCGCGATGGAACGAGCAACGGCTTTAGTATTAGAAATTGTCGGCGGACAAGCGGGCGAAATTGTTGAAGTCGTTGAAACTGCTCACTTACCAACGATTGAGCCTGTCACTTTGCGCGCTGCTCGCATTGAACGCATGTTAGGTTTAAATTTAGATGCCGCCTTAGTCAGCGATATTTTACAACGCTTAGGCATGAATTTTACGACCAACATCACCGCTGAAGGTGTTATTTGGCAAGTACAACCGCCCAGTTTCCGCTTTGATATTCGTATTGAAGCCGATTTAATTGAAGAATTAGCGCGGATTTATGGCTACAATACCCTTCCGCAACGTGCGCCGCTGATTAATTTGCAAATGCAAGCCTATCAACGCCGCCCACTTTCACAATTGCAAACCATTTTAACCCAACGCGGCTATCAAGAAGTGATTACTTATAGTTTCGTTGAAGCGCAATTATTGGAAAAATTAAACCCCAACGTGCCGAGTTTAACCTTAGCCAATCCCATCGCTAGCGATATGTCTGTGATGCGGACAACTTTATGGGCGGGCTTGCTGAATACCGTTTCTTATAACCAAAAACGCCAACAAACGCGGGTTCGTTTATTTGAGACAGGATTACGATTTGTTAAGACAGAAACAGGCATTGAACAAACCCCTATGCTGGCGGGGGTTGTCAGTGGTTCAGCTTTTGCCGAGCAATGGGGCGAAAAAGCCCGTGCAGTGGACTTTTTCGACGTAAAAGCCGATGTCGAAGCCCTTTTAAATTTACTGGGCTTAGAGACCTGTCATTTTGTGGCAGAAACGCATCCCGCTTTACACCCTGGACAAAGTGCTGCAATTTATTGGGGACAGCAAAAAATCGGCATGATGGGTGCATTACATCCCCAGTGGTTACAAAATTTAGACCTAACAGCACCAATCTATCTCTTTGAATTAGAAGTAGAACCCCTGTTAGTTTTAACCACATCCAAAGCAAAAGAAATTTCGAAATACCCCTCGATTCGCCGTGACCTTGCGATAGTGTTGAATCAAGAAATTAGCTCTGCTCAACTTATTGAAGTTACGAAGAAAAATGTTGACTCTGACCTATTACAAGAGTTATTCTTATTTGACGTGTATCAAGGTAAAGGCGTTGAGACCACGAAAAAAAGTATTGCTATGGGCTTGATTTTTCAAGCGAAATCACGCAATCTTACAGAGTCCGAAATAGAGACACAGATTGAACGACTTTTAAGTTCTTTGGCAAAAGAACTGAATGCTGAATTAAGGAAATAAATAACTATGGCATTAACAAAAGCAGTAATGGCAGAAAAATTGTTTGACGAAATGGGTTTAAACAAACGGGAAGCCAAAGAAATGGTCGACTTGTTTTTTGAAGAAATTCGTCAAGCCTTAGAACGCGGCGAACAAGTTAAATTATCTGGTTTTGGTAATTTTGACTTACGCAATAAAAATCGCCGTCCTGGTCGCAATCCTAAAACAGGCAAAGAAATTCCCATTAGTGCAAGACGGGTTGTAACTTTCCGTCCTGGTCAAAAACTGCGGGCACGGGTTGAAGCTTTTACTGAGCAATCCCAACAACAGCAAAACTAAAATAAATTACTTATCCGTGTCTTAGCCATAAGCGAAACATGAAGATAAGTCTTTCTTACTGAGCAATTTATTTTCTAATAAGTTGTTCAGTAAGGCTCACACAACCAACCCCACGCTTTGTTACTGCGAGTTTCTCGTTATGTTAGAACCGTCCAATAATAACGAACTGCCCTTAATTCCGAATAAACGTTATTTCACCATTGGTGAAGTCAGTGATTTATGCGCGGTTAAACCGCATGTATTACGCTATTGGGAACAAGAGTTTATTCAATTAAAACCCGTCAAACGGCGTGGCAATCGGCGTTATTATCAACGACAAGATGTTATTTTAATTCGGCAAATCCGCAGTTTGTTATATGAACATGGTTTTACCATTGGCGGCGCAAAACAGCGACTTGTTGAAGAGCAACAAGCCCAGCATGAACCTGCTGCTGCTCCTGAATTTATAGAAAATCGTCAACGGCTGATTCGAGAATTGCGCGAAGAATTAGAGGCAGTATTAGCGATTTTAGAAAGCTAAAGTTTAATTTTTTTAAGACACGTCAAATAAGCTTCTTCATTGGGTGGCAATTGATAACGCTGTACCATCCATAGCATTTCAGCCAAACATTCCAACATGCGATGTTCTACTTGATGGACATCTGCGCCTGTAAATAACAATTGTTGATACACCGCTTTAATCCCTTGTGGTCTATCGGTCGTGATTTGCTCACGCAACGCGATATGCAGCCCTAAATGCAAAAAAGGATTAGTTTCGCCCATTTCGGGCATATAGTCTTTATCTAGCCAATTAGGTGTTAAAAAACGATGATATTCAGGATGTAAAATAATCACTTCAGAAACCATGGTTTCCAAAGGTTCAAGCGGTTGTTTTAAAGTATATTTCTGCCAAACGTCGATAAAAAATTGACGATGGTCTTCACGTTTTTGGCTAAAAAGCATGGGAAATCCTAATTTTTCACAGAAAAATAAAAGCTAAGTTGAATGAACTTTTATTTTAACGCACTTTTTCTTGTTGAAAGTAGAATTT
>CAZKST010000064.1:0-3451 GCA_964555395.1 uncultured Thiotrichaceae bacterium
CTGATACGCCAGCGCAGCTTGCAAGAAACTGCTGAATAATGGATGACCATCACGCGGCGTTGAAGTAAATTCAGGATGGAATTGACAACCAATAAACCATGGATGATTTGGATTTTCAATCATTTCCATCAGTTTACCATCCATTGAATTGCCTGAGAAAACTAAACCCGCCTCTTGTAACGTTGTTAAATAACGGTTATTAAACTCATAACGATGGCGATGACGTTCACGAATCACTTCTTGCCCATACAGTTTTTGTGCTTGACTGCCTTCTTTCAAACGACACTCTTGCCCGCCTAAGCGCATTGTGCCGCCTTTGTGGGAAGATTCATCACGCCGTTCAATCGCGCCATCGGCAGATTGCCATTCAGTAATTAATGCAATCACGGGGTGCGGGGTTTCGGTATTAAATTCAGTGCTGTTTGCATTGGCTAAACCTGCTACATGGCGCGCAAAATCAATCACTGCAACTTGCATCCCTAAACAAATCCCAAGATAAGGCACTTTATGCTCGCGTGCATAACGACTTGCAGCAATTTTGCCCTCAATCCCGCGCAGTCCAAAGCCACCGGGAACAAGAATCGCATCCATCTCAGTTAAGCGCGCTGTGCCTTGCGTTTCCAGTTCTTCAGAATCAATATAATGAATGTCGACTTTAATGCCAGTATGAATATTGGCATGAATTAACGCTTCATTTAATGATTTATAAGCATCTGCTAAATCAATATATTTGCCAACCATGGCAATTTTGACCACAGGAGATTGTTCGTCATCTAAAGCAGCAACAACTTTATCCCATTCCTGTAATTTGGCGACGGGCGCGCCAATTTGTAATTTTTCACAAACAATGTGGTCTAAACCTTGTTCATGCAATTGACGGGGAATGCGATAAATAGAAGAAGCATCCGCCACAGAGAAAACCGCTTGTTCTTCAACGTTGGTAAATAACGCGATTTTACGGCGGTCACTGTCTGCCATCGTCCGATTAGAACGACACAGTAAAATATCGGGCTGAATCCCGATAGAACGCAATTCTTTCACTGAATGTTGCGTCGGTTTAGTTTTTAATTCGCCTGCCGTGCTAATATAAGGTAACAGCGTCAAATGAATAAAAAGGGTTTTTTCCCGACCTAATTCAATCCGTAATTGCCGAATTGCTTCTAAAAAGGGCAATGATTCAATATCGCCGACTGTGCCACCAATTTCAATCATGGCAACATCTGCATCACCCGCGCCCGCTCGAATACTGCGTTTAATTTCGTCAGTAATGTGCGGAATCACTTGCACGGTTGCGCCTAAATAATCGCCGCGTCGTTCTTTTTGAATTACATTTTCATAGATACGACCCGTCGTAAAATTATTGCGTTGCGACATTGTGGTACGCACGAAGCGTTCATAATGACCTAAATCTAAGTCAGTTTCTGCGCCGTCATCGGTCACAAAAACCTCTCCATGTTGAAACGGGCTCATTGTGCCGGGGTCAACATTGATATATGGATCAAGCTTAAGAAGTGTCACTTTGAGCTGGCGAGCTTCCAGAATAGCCGCTAATGATGCCGAGGCAATTCCCTTGCCGAGCGAGGAGACAACGCCACCTGTGATAAAAATAAATCGAGTCATGATTGTTATTGTAGCTTTTTGTCATTAAGTTAATGCTACAACATAGCAAATGAAGGGGGGATTCTCAACTGTTTTCAGAAAGACTCAAAAAAAATTGCAGTTGAGTAAATAAGAGGTAACTGTTAAATTGGAAAATCAAACAGTTAAATTTCTTTAGGCTGGAAATAGCAACGGAGAAATCTCACCGTAGTTATGAGATTTCTCCATACACATCATCGTTATTCAACAATAACTAGGCTTATGCAGCTAATTTATTGAAAGGATTGAAAGTAGCTGCTTCTTTAGAAGCTTCTTCAATTAAAGAAGAAATTTTGTTTTTGCTGTCAACTAAGAGGTCGATAGAAACGCGAGTGCCTTCTAACACTTTCTTGCTGAGTTCTTGTACAGTTTCGGATTGAATCGCGAAAACGTCTTGAATGCGTTTAGCTTCGCTTAAGGATTTCAATTGTTTAGCACTGCTATCAGCATAAACGCTGATGAAATCTAATTGTTGGTTTAACAAAGAGCTTGTTAAAGAAGAGTTGATTTCAGCTAATTTTTGAACGGTTTCTACGGTTGCTTTGTTTAAGTCAGCCCATTGTTTGAATTGTTCTTTCATGATGATGCTCCAAGATATACGGTGTTTGAGAGTCAAGCTAAAAAAATGGTGCAATGCGTCATTGCTGCAATGCACAATAACGAATTTTAAAATCGAAGTCAATAGGAAGCTTATATTTTTAATATTAAAAAGTAGTATAGTGTGTTTCAAATTGGGAATATTAGGGAACGATAATCGTATAACGTTTGCAGTAGAATGCGTAAACGTGAAAAAACAGCGTTTAATTTAGCTTTTGAGTATTACAAACAATGACAATAACATCTGAAAAATTGCAAAAAGTATTAGCTCGTGCGGGTTTAGCGTCGCGGCGAGTGATTGAAGATTGGATTAAAATGGGGCGGGTAAGGGTTAATAATCAAATTGCCACCTTGGGCGACCGTGTAACAGCGGCGGATAAAATTGAAGTGGATGGACGTGTTTTACAAGCAGAGCGGTTAACTGCTGCACCGCGTCAAGTATTGTGTTATCACAAGCCGACGGGGGAAGTGTGCACCCGCAATGACCCTGAAGGTCGTCCTACGGTATTTGACCGTTTGCCGCGTTTGCGGCAAGGGCGTTGGATTGGAATTGGGCGTTTAGACGTAAATACCGAAGGTTTGTTGTTATTAACGACCGATGGCGAGTTAGCAAATCGTTTAATGCACCCTTCTTTTGAGATTGAGCGTGAGTATGCAGTGCGGATTTTTGGCGAAGTCACGCCTGAAATTCTGAGCAATTTGCAAACAGGGGTGACTTTAGAGGATGGCGTGGCGCGCTTTGAAAGCATTGAAGATGCGGGCGGACAGGGCGCAAATCATTGGTATCATGTGACTTTACGCGAAGGGCGCAAACGTGAAGTGCGGCGATTATGGGAATCACAAGGGCTGATTGTGAGCCGCTTGATTCGGGTGCGGTTTGGGGAAATTGGTTTGCCAACGCGCTTAAAATTGGGGCAACACATGCCGTTAGAAGCTGAATTTGTGAATAATTTATTGCAACAAGTCGGGTTAGTTGACGAAAAAACTGAACAAAAAACACGTTCACAAGTGCGTGGTGTAACACGTTCCTCAGTAGAACGTTTTGCAGAAGTGCGGGAAGATAAACGCGCCGCTGCTTCTTCACCCCGTTCACCAGCGGGACGAAATACTGGCGGATTTGCAAAACCCGTGCATAAACCTATCAATACGCGCCGTATTCGTAGCGAAAATGAAGACGGTGAAGAGAAATTTTCCCGTGATAGCGATTTTTCAGCTG
>CAZKST010000064.1:3551-12897 GCA_964555395.1 uncultured Thiotrichaceae bacterium
AACGATTTTTCAGCGGCGAAACCTGCACGCCCTACAAATCCACGGCGACACGGTGAAAATGAACGTAGCGAAGGGAGATTTCCACGCGATAACGATTTTTCAGCGGCGAAACCCGCACATAGTAGAAGCGTAAATTCGCGGCGGATTCGTGGCGATAGCGAACGAAATACAGAAAATGTTCAACGTGGTGGCGAATATGCAGCACGTCCAGCACGCTTTAATCATGCTGACACTGCAAAAAGTGCACATGCAGCCAATCGACATGAAGCACGCCCAAATTTTAAAACAGAAAAAAATAGAGAAGATTTTAACGAACGCCCAAAACGGGCAATGACGGATAAAAGAACAACGGGCAAAAAGTTTGAAAAGCCTGAATTTAAAACAGAACGTCCCAGTGGTGCACGTCGCCCGCCACGTCGTTTTGACCGTTAATAACGGGATGGGAAAATTTTAGAGTGGTAAAGCGATAATGTATTTATTCGCTTTTTAATTCACGCGCTAGTAGCTGCTCGGCGGCTTGGCGCGGTGTAAGTTGTTGTTGTAATACTTGATAAACCTGTTCCACAATCGGCATTTCTATTTGCAGCGTTTGCGCAACTTGCATTATTTGTTGCGCAGCGTGAATGCCTTCAACCACTTGCCCAATTTCAGTTAAAGCTTGCGCTGTCGCAATTCCTTGTCCCAGTGCATAACCAAAACGACGATTGCGCGATTGATTGTCGGTGCAAGTCAACACTAAATCGCCTAAACCTGCTAACCCCATGAGCGTGTCCCGTTGCGCGCCTAGCATATCGCCTAAACGCATAATTTCCGCTAAGCCGCGAGTAATTAACGCCGCTCGGCTATTCGCGCCCAATCCTAGACCGTCAGCAATGCCGACCGCAATGGCAATCGCATTTTTTGCCGCGCCGCCAATTTGCACGCCAATCATATCTTGACTGCGATAAGGTCTAAAAGTGGCATTATGAAATAATTCAACGAGATGTTGCCCATAATCCTCTTTATTTGCTGCAATAGTAACCGCTGTCGGTAAATTCAACGCCACTTCTTTTGCAAACGAAGGCCCTGATAAAACCGCCATGGCAATCTCGCGTTGCACGCATTCTTGCACAACTTGATGTAACAATAAACCGCTCGGTGTTTCTAAACCTTTGGTTGCCCAGCATAAACGGGCGTTTGAAGGTAAAATCGGCGCAATTTCTGTTAATAAATCTCTAAAGCCATGACTTGGAATAGAAATCAGTAAATCTTCTGTGTCTGCTAAAGCAGCACGATAATCACTGATGGGAGAAAGCGTATCGGGAAAGGTAATATTGGGTAAATACCGCTGATTTTGTCGTGTGCGTTGCATTTCAGCGATGTGGGAGGCGGAATGCCCCCACAATTTTACGCTGTGCCCATTCCGCGCCAAGACTAAGGCAAGTGCTGTGCCCCATGAACCCGCGCCTAAAACTAGAATTGAATGAGACGACATAAGGTTAAACGCGCTTCCTAAGAATTATGCAGCAGGTGTTTGTGTTACTTCGCCTGCGCCTGCAGCAGCTTCTTGTTGCTCACGCAATTGTTGAATGCGTTGTGCATATAACACATCAAAGTTGACAGGGGTTAATACTAATTGTTGGAAGCCACCGCGAGAAACGATGTCAGAAACCACTTCACGCGCATAAGGGAATAAAATGCCTAAACAATAGCCGTTTAACATGTAGTCTAAACGTTGTGGGGTGAAGCCAGAAATTGCGAAAATCCCCGCCATTTGTAACTCTACTAAGAAAGCCACTTTTTCATTCACTTTGACAGTGATGGTGATTAACAACAAACTTTCATAAATATCTTGAGCAACTTGTGCCGCTTTGTTGCTCATTTCCATGTCCATTTGTGGCTCGCCGCGCTCTAAAAAGACTTGGGGGGTGTTGGGGGTTTCAAAAGATAAATCTTTAACGTAAATCTTTTGAATAGAAAATTGTTCTTGTTGTTCAGCAGCGGCTGCTTGTTGAGCTTGTGTTTCGTCTGTCAAGGGAATATCCTCTCAATAAATGATTTTAAATGATTGAAAATTTTAGAATTAATCTAGCTTACACTGCTACCCGTGAGGCTTTTTCTTTGCCTTTGGTGATAGGCATTCCAGCATTTTGCCATGCCATCATGCCGCCGCTTAAATTATACACTTTAGTAAAGCCGTTGTTTCTCAAGGTATGACTGGCGGTTGTAGACCGTGCACCACTTAAACATACTACCACTAAAGGTTGTTCGCGATAACGCTCTAAACTTTTGAGCTTGTCTTTTAAAGAAGAGAGTGGAATATGTAACGCATTTAAGATATGTCCTTGTACATATTCATTTTCTTCGCGTACATCAATTACGACAGCATCTTCGCGATTAATTAATAAGGTGACGGCATGAGGAGCAAGTGAACTGCCGCCCGCCCGAAATTCTGCCGTTAAATTCCAAATTAATGCGCCCAATACCGCAAAAAAGATTAAAAATAAAAATGGGTGATTGCCTACGAATTCAAAAAATTGCGCCATGATATAGGAAATGCAGAGTTGAAAGTCAAAAACTGCGCAATTGCAAAAGACCTTGCATATTTCGTCAATAAAAAGGCACTGGTCTCTATAAAAGCAAAATACGCTATAGAAACGAGTATGTTAATGAGTCTGTAGAAAAATAGGAAGGCTAAAATGTAAAATAATTGGGAAAATGGAGGGTAATTAAATGAAAAATAGAGAAAAAGGGGAGTATGTTAAATAACACACTCCCTAAAAAAAGCAGTTTATGCACAGAAAGAGCAAAATACATCGCGCATCATGCTAATTAAACGCAAAGTGCGTGCGTCACTAACACGGTAATAAACGCGATTTGCATCTTTACGCGAGGCTAAAATGCCTTTATCGCGTAAAATCGCTAAATGTTGCGAAATATTGCTTTGCGATGTTCCAACTTCATCCACAATATCTTGCACACTATATTCTTTTTCGCCTAAAGTGCATAAAATCTTTAAACGTAAAGGATGCGACATGGCTTTCATTGACCGTGCTGCACGTTCTATATCTTCATCATGCGTAATTAAATCAATCGGTTGAGCACCAACTGAGTTTGAAAGAGGAGTAGATTCCATACGTTTATCTCTTGGTTTGTAATAAGCACAAATTTGGGGAGCGAGTTTTTACTATTTTTTTTGTTTTTAATGTTTGTTATTTATTATATAGCAAAACAATAAGCTTTTTAACAAAGCACAACTATATTGTTTTATTATTAGAATATAATAATTACTTATGCAAAATACAGCATTTTACTTTTTAAAATTATAGAAATCAGCCATAATCTGGCAAAAACCATTTTTAAGCAAAAAAAAGCGTTTTAAGCTTAATTTAATAAATCTAAACTCTAAAACTTTATTAAGGAAAACCATGTATAAATTAGTATTGTTACGCCACGGGGAAAGCGTTTGGAATCAAGAAAACCGTTTTACAGGTTGGGCAGATGTTGATTTAACCGAAAAAGGGCGTAAAGAAGCCAGCGCGGCGGGGGCATTATTAAAAGCGGAAGGATTTAATTTTGATTTGTCTTTTACGTCTGTTTTAAAACGGGCAATGCGCACGCATTGGTTAGTGTTGGAAGCGATGGATTTATTGTGGATTCCTGTTTTGCGTCGCTGGCGGTTAAACGAACGGCATTATGGCGCGTTACAAGGGTTAAATAAAACGGAAATTGCTGAAAAATATGGCGAAGCACAAGTGAAAATTTGGCGGCGCAGTTATGATATTCCACCACCAGCAATGGAAAAAACTGATGAGCGTTATGCTGGAAATGACCCACGTTACAAAGAATTAGCTGAGACAGATGTACCGTTAGCGGAGTGTTTAAAAGATACGGTTGCGCGGTTTTTACCGTTATGGCACGACGAACTTGCTCCCGCCATTAAACAAGGTAAAAACGTGTTAGTGGTTGCACATGGCAATAGTATCCGCGCTTTAGTGAAATATTTGGATAACGTGTCAGAATCTGACATCGTAGAATTAAATATTCCAACAGGTATCCCATTAGTCTATGAATTAGACGCAGATTTAAAGCCAATTAAACACTATTACTTAGGTGACCAAGAAGCGATTGCCGCCGCCGCCGCTGCGGTTGCTAATCAAGGCAAAGCTAAATAAGCTAAGTTTTAGAACAAAAACCTGCTAGGTTTTAAAAACCTAGCAGGTTTAGTATCTAACAAAGCTAACATAATTAAACTTTGCTTTGTTTAAAAAAACATTTGCATATTTTCTTATTTGTTTATTAACTGTGTTCTTCACTTATGATGTTCATGTCCATTAAAACAAAACTTTCTCAGCTTAATTTAAAACGATTTTTGGGGTGGTTTATTGGACTGATATTTTTAGCAACCCTCATATTAGGCATTGCAACCTATACATCAATACAAACTTTTCCCAGTTCTTTAGATGTTGCTAAATCTAGTGTTAAGAAACTTCAATTATTAGACCGCAATGCCCAACCTTTAACCGTTACTTATCAAAATGATTGGAATTTGCACAGCATTGTTGCTTTGCATGATATTCCTGAAGTGATTCAAAAGATTTTTGTATTATCCGAAGATAAACGCTTTTTTGAGCATCATGGCGTAGATTGGCAAGCGCGATTCGTTGCTATCGGACAAAATATTTTAGCTCTGCGCGTGATTCGCGGCGCAAGTACGATTAGCGAGCAAGTGGTGCGTTTGATTCACCCGCGCCCGCGTACTTTTTGGTCGCGCTGGGTAGAAGGCTTTGAAGCTCTGACTTTAGAGCAACAATTTTCCAAAAGCGAAATTTTAGAATTCTATTTAAATCAAGTACCTTATGCCAGCAATCGGCGGGGGGTGGTGCAAGCGGCGCGGCATTATTTTGACCGCGATTTAAGCACTTTAAACAGTAAAGAAATGCTCATTCTTGCTGTATTGGTGCGCTCTCCCAGTCGTTTAGATTTGCGCCATGGCAATAAAAATATTAAACCGTCTTTACAAAAATTAGCCGAACGCGCTTTTGCGGAAGGGCTGATTAGCCAACAAGATTATCAACAAGTTTTAACAGAACCTTTAGAACTCAAATCACCACAATTACCGATTCAAGCCACGCATTTTGCCAGTTATCTGATGGCAAATAGCGCGTTGTCCGAATGGCAAGATACGCAAGTTAAAACCACTTTAGACGGCAGCGTGCAAAAAATGGCGCAAGAGGTTTTAGATAAACGCCTCGCTGATTTAACTGAAAAAAATGTAACCAATGGCGCGTTATTGATTGTTGACCATCGCCAACATAATCAAATTTTAGCATGGGTCAATGGCGGCAAATTATCGCCACAAGTCGCGGGCAGTCAAATAGATGCCGTGTTAACGCCGCGTCAACCCGGTTCAACGTTAAAACCATTTTTATACGCCTTAGCTTTAGAAAAAGGCTGGACAGCCGCCACGCTGATTAACGACGCGCCGCTGATAGAATCGGTCGGCACGGGCTTACACAGCTATCGCAATTACAGCCGCAGTTATTATGGCTGGTTACGTTTGCGCGATGCGTTGGGCAATTCTTTAAACACCCCCGCTGTGCGCACTGCCCAATTTGTGGGGGCGGGCAATTTATTACGCAAATTACGCCAGCTCGGCATGAAAAGCCTTGATTCACAAGCCAGTTTTTACGGTGATGGTTTAGCGTTAGGCAATGGCGCAATCACTTTATTTGAATTAGTACAAGGTTATGCCGCGTTAGCCAATCAAGGGCATTTTTATCCGCTCCAATCCATTTTAAACGAAACGCCCGAAAAAATTAAACAGCAACCTGCGGTTTTTAGTGAAGAAATTAGCAGTATTATCACCGATATTTTAGCCGATGCCGATGCACGCCGTTTAGAATTTGGTCGCTCAGGTTTACTCCGTTTTCCAGTGCAAACGGCTGTAAAAACAGGGACATCTACCGATTATCGCGACGCATGGGCGGTCGGATTCAATCATCATTATGTTGTCGGCGTTTGGTTAGGCAATTTAGACCAACATCCTATGCACGAAGTTTCTGGCTCAATTGGACCCGCATTGGTGTTGCGCACCGTGTTTGCAGAGTTAAATCGCTTTGATGAAAGCCGCGAACTGCCACGCAGTCCACAGTTGCAACAAGTTGAAATTTGTCGTGATACAGGATTACCCGTCGCGCTTAGTTCGCATCCCGATAAACAACCGTGTGCGAGTCGCCCAGAATTATTTATTGCGGGGACTGTGCCGCAAACCGTCGCTAACGATGCGCCCACTGTCAGTGTGCCAACCAGTGTTTACCTCAAGCAACCTGTAGATGGCTTGCAATTAGCCCTTGACCCGCGCATTCCTGATGCACAAGAAGCTTTTCCACTGGTATTAAATGACACTGCTGCGCTGCGCACATGGCAAGGGCAAATTGAATGGCTGATAGATGGGGAAACAGTGGGAAAAACGTCGCTCGCCGAACCGCGTTTTTTATGGAATGTGCAACAAGGTACACATTTAGCGCAGGCGAAAATTACTTTAGAGCAACCTAAAAATATTGTTGACGATACAACACATGAAATAGTTGAAGCGCAAGATAAACAACTAGAAACACCTATTGTGATGTTTTTTGTGAAATAGTGCTTTTAACTTTTGCATGAGGTTTTAGCGATGACATTTGTTTCTTCCAATCGGATTTTGATTTCTAGAATTTTTGCGGTCATTTTTTTCTTCATTTTACTTTTTAGTAAAACTAATGAAGAAGCTAATATGGTAGATGATATTTTATTTCTTATTGGAATTTTCTTAGTAGGAATTGCAACCGTTGGGCGTTTGTGGTGCTCGCTTTATATCAGCGGTTATAAAGATTCACAATTAATTACGGCGGGGCCATATTCTATTTGTCGTAATCCGCTTTACTTTTTTTCTTTTCTAGGATTTTTAGGGATTGGTTTCATAACAGAAACATTAACTTTTGCTATTTTCTTTGGATTATTTTTTGCTATTTTTTATCCAATTGTGATTAAAAAAGAAGAAAAAGTTTTGAGAGATATATTTGGCGCGACTTATGAGCATTATTGCCAAACAACACCAAGTTTTTTTCCCAATTTTAAAGGTTTTAATGAACCACAAACTTATTTAGTCAATCCTAAATTATTTAGAAGAACTATGATTGATGTTTTATGGTTCATCTGGTTAGTTGGGATTATTGAGTTTATAGAAGTTCTTCATGAAAACCATTTATTAACGACTATATGGTTATTACCGTAGCTTCATGTCTGAAAAACTGTATTACCCCCCGTATGCTTTAGCTATTGCCACCCTTTTATTTTGGGGATGGCAAGTCGAATCTTTATGGCTTGCCATTCCTATGAGCTTTGCATTAGGGTTAAATCATTTTTTTACATGGCGGTGGGAATTAACAGATAAAGAATTTAATCGGATTTGTGATGCAACTTGGTTTGCTTTAGTAGGGGCTGCACTGTATTTTTTTAATCAAGAATCCTTACAAGGACTCTTTACATTATTAAAATGGTCGCCCATTATTTTATTTCCGCTTATTTTTTGCCAATATTTTAGTTTAGTGGGTAATATTCAATTAAGTAGTTTATTTCTATCATTACGTCATTTAGAAAAAGTAAAACCCAGTGAATCCTTTAATCTAGCCCAATGGATTAAACAAAAAGCCAATTATCGCATTAATCTTGCTTATCCTTATTTAATTCTCTGTTTATTATCAGCAAGTGAAGCCTATCATAAGAAAGGATTCTTTGAATGTAGTTTTATTTTGGTTTGTTGGGGATTATGGAATATTCGCCCACAGCGTTATCCACGGCGTTATTGGGCATTTCTCTTATTTTGCGCTTATCTTGTTGCAAATGCGGGACATTATAGTTTGCATCTTTTGCAATTAGAAATGGAATCTTTCATTGTTGATTGGTTTCAAGAGTTATGGTTACCCCGCGACCCTTATCGCCAAAATACTGCGATTGGAGAAATTGGAAAATTAAAAGCTTCAGAACAAATTATTTTAAGAGTTAAAACAAACACTCCTCTATTATTGCGTGAAGCAACTTATACCCATTATTTTAAAGGAACTTGGCAAGCTAGAAATGGAATTAATTTTGATAGTATTCTACCCACCGCAGAAAATCTTACAACTTGGAATTTAATAGAAAATACACAACTTAATCCATTACTCACGCAGTTTTCTCCGCAAACAATAGAAATTTTTGCAACTACTGCTCAAGGAAAAGCCGTTTTAAGTTTACCATTGGGTAGTTTTAAAATTAGAGATTTAAATGTATTCGAGTTAGAAAGAAATACTTTAGGTACATTTAAAACCCTGCAAGCTCCTAAATTAGTGCATTATAAAGTCGATTATTTTGATAAAGCCACGCCACTAGACCCCACACCTTATGCTGATGAAGATTTAGATATTCCACCTAATGAAGTGCTCTTTTTTAAGCAACTTGCTCAAGAATTAGGTTTATTAGACCCTCAATTATCTAAAAAACAAATTTTGCAAAAAATAGAAGCATTTTTTGCTAAAGACTTTCGTTATTCTTTATTGCTGAGCGCACCGACGGAAGCTACTTTAAGCCCTTTAGAAAATTTTGTGCGTTATAAAAAAGCGGGACATTGTGAATATTTCGCCACCACGACCGTTTTACTGTTAAGAGCCGCAGGCATTCCTGCCCGCTATGCCGCAGGGTTTGCCGTTGAAGAATTTAGCAGATTAGAGGATGCTTATATTGTGCGCAAACGTCACGCCCATGCGTGGAGCTTGGCTTATATCGACAATGCTTGGCAAGAAATAGATACCACGCCATGGCAATGGATGGAGCAAGAAAAAGAACAAAGTAGTGGGTGGCAACCGCTATTTGACAGCTTTTCTTTTATTTATTATCGCTTTCAACGCTGGCAATTAGGACAACATAATACGCAATGGCTTTGGATAAGTTTATGGATTTTAGTGATTGTTTTAATTTGGCGATTGGCTTTAAAAAAACGCATTCAGCAGATTTGGCAACAGATCAATCAGCCCGCCGCGTCTTATGCTCGACAAGGACAAGATTCTGCTTTTTATCAAATAATCGAGTTTTTAGAAAAACAAGGATTTCATCGCCAAACAGGCGAAACGTTGGGGTATTGGTTACAACGCATTCATTCTGATAAATTGGATACGCATGGATTACAAGAACTGTTAATTTGGCATCAACGTTATCGTTTTGACCCACGCGGTTTAGAATTGAGCGAGTTTAATCATTTACAGACTCAAAGTTATTTGTTTTTACAAAAACTTAAAGCACAATTAAAAATAAATTCATAAAATCTTAGAAGTTATGCAATGCACTATTA
>CAZKST010000065.1:0-12888 GCA_964555395.1 uncultured Thiotrichaceae bacterium
AGCAAATGCACTCCTTACTCACAACTCACATTATCCACAACCCCAGATTAAAACTGATACTCAATGCCTATTAACCACTCCCGCCCACGGTTGGGGATGCCTTCTGTTAAGAAATTGTGCAATGATGTAGTGTAATAATCTTCATCCAATAAATTTTTAACTTGTAAATAAGTATTTAAATTTTTATCAAATTGATAACGCAATTTAGTGTTAAATAACCAATAATCATCCAAAGTATGTAGCGTATCTATCACTGATATTTCACGTTCTCCATGATAAATGCCGCTTAAATTCCAATTCCACGCCCCTGCTTCATAATTGAGCATCAAACTCGCTAAAATATCAGCTTCTCTAAATGCTGCGGTTGGTAGCTCAGAAAAATAAGTCAGTGTGCCGCGCACTAACCAGTGCGGCGCAAATTGATAATTAGCCTCAAACTCAAAACCTTGAGCATTGCTATCCTCATGATTAGTATAAGTAATAGCTACACCTGATAGGTTTTGAATTTCAACAGGGTTTTGATAATGATTAAAAAAATAGCCCAAACTACTACTAAATGTTGGCGTGTTGATTAACCAAATTAAATCTAAGGTTTTAACCACTTCATTTTTTAAATTAGGATTACCCACTAACGTTGGATTATTAATTACATTTTGTTCGGTTAACGAAGGTACACGGAATGCTTCACCGTATAAAATTTTTAAAGTATGAACTGGTGAAAGCATGTGGACTAAAGCGATACGCGGACTTAAACGTGTGCCTTCATGTTCATAAGCATCATAACGTGCTCCTAAAGTTAAATGAGTGTCTTCGTTAAAATCGTATAAATACTGAGCATAAAGACCCATTGAATCGCGCATTTCTGGAATAATCAACGGCATATAAAAACGAATATCTTTAGATGAAGCGATTGGGAATGTGCCCGTTGCAAGTTGTATTAAATTAAAATTGCTATAACCTTCAGCATAAGTCACTTCTTGTCTCAACCATTCCACGCCAAATTGCGTGCTACTCTGATTTGTTAATTTCCAATCTGTATGGATTTTTAGTTGCTGTAAACGGGATTTATAAGTATTTTTGCTGAAAGCTGCTGAGTCATCACTAGGATAACTTGTGGTTGCAAACCTACCCGCAGGAAATAATTCAAGCGTTCCCCCGCCTTTTCTTTGCGACCAGCTATAAAGCAAATGTGATTGAATATGTGCCGCCCAATGAATACTTTGTTCTAAACTGACTTGAGTTAGTTGCGTGTCAGCACTGTTAAAATCATCGGAAATTTGCTCTGCAACATAAAAATCGTTACTTTTGCGTTGTTTGTGTGTAAATTGCAGCTTAGTGTCTTGATAACGTAAGTTAACTGATAAATCATTGGCTTGGGTAGCATCATTAATCGGGCGGCGGGTCGTCGGCATAAAAATATCTTCTCCTTGATATTCCTGCCCGTTTTCTTTTTGTATTTGTGCATAGACATCTAGTTGCCAATCCTCTTTTTTCATGTTCCCTAAAACATGAGTTTGCCAACGTCCCAATGAGCCTGCTGCAATGCCAATTTCATTTTGTCCTTGGCGAGTAATCACATTAATCACGCCGCTATGCGCACTTGCACCATATAAAGCAGAACCAGGTCCGCGAATAATTTCCACTCGCTCAACTTGAGATAGCGGAATGACCATATTTGCGCCACCAGAGAGAGAATCATTCAGAATTTTGCCGTCAACGAGCAATAAAACTTCTGTTGCTTGTGAAATATTGCGCCGCCCGCGTGAACTGAAAAAACGATAAAATGCGGGTGTATCCGCATCACGCTGGGTTTGATAGCTAGGCACTAAATCTAATAATTCATGTAGATAGTCAAAACCTAAACGTTCAATTTGCGCACGGTTAAAAACGGTAACAGCAGACGGGACAGAGACTAAAGACTCATTCGTTAAGGTTGAGCCCGTAACAACAACTTGCATGAGTTCTTCAAGATTCATACTGAGCAAATTGTCCATTTGTTTTTTTTCGGCTTGCTGGGCAAAAACGCTATTATTTAAACTTAACAAGAGTAAAAATGCGATAGTAAAGTTTCTCATTCAAAAATCTCTGAAAATAATTACTTATGATATGAATAAATGTAACACCTAATGCGTTATTAGGCTGATAAAAACACTACTCAAGATAGGACAATTAAATAAATTACTGTCATTTAATTAAAATTTAGTAACTGTAACAGTTTTTAAAAGCGCGTTATGAACGGAAAATAAAATACACCGCACCCAATAAACAACACATTGCCCACACATAATCCCATTTTAAGGGTTGATTCATATAAAAAATCACAAAAGGAATAAATACAACGAGTGAAATAAATTCTTGTAAAATTTTTAATTGTGGTAACGTCATTGCTGTGTAACCAATGCGATTTGCTGGTACTTGTAATAAATATTCAAACAATGCAATTCCCCAACTTACCAAGGCAGCAATATACCAAGCATGTCCATTTAAATTTTTTAAATGCGCATACCACGCAAATGTCATAAAAACGTTGGCAACAGTTAATAAAATAAAAGTTTGTAAAACAACGGGCATCATCTTTCCTTTTTGTGTTAAATTAACAAATATTCCCTACCAAATAAGCACTTCCGTTTTTGGAGTCCATAGGATTTTATACCATGAAAGTTTTTGATTTTAGGCAATCTGCGCATTCTTTATTAATTGCTTTGATATTATTATCACCGCCCACTCTTGCGAATAGCCTTTTAGAAACCGTAAAAACCACCTTGGACACCCACCCAGATGTTTTAAGTAGTCAAGCTTCTAAACAAGTGATTGAGCAACAAGTAAAACAAGCGCGTGCTGGTTATTTGCCCAGTGTTGATTTGCAGGCAGGGTATGGGCGCGAATTTAGCGAAAATGCGACAACACATCAACGTTATATTAATGATGGCGGCGATGTGCAGTTAAATCGCAGTGAGCTATCTTTATCACTCACCCAAATGTTATTTGATGGTTTTGCAACTTCGGCTAATGTTAATCAACAATTAGCCCGTTTTAAAGCAGCGGATTATCGGGTGTCGAGTACCCGCGAAAATACGGCGTTAAATGCGATTGAAGCCCATTTAGAGGTTTTACGGCGGCAAGAATTATTAGAATTAGCCAAAGATAATTTAGTTGTGCATCAAAAGATTCTGGAACAAATTCGTTTAGTGGTAGAAAGTGGTGCAGGGCGGCGTGCAGATTTGCAACAAACAACCAGCCGTTTAGCATTAGCAAAAGCCACGTTAATCAATGCACAAGGCAATTTGCGCGATGCTGAAATTGCTTATCAACGGGTTGTTGGTAAATTAGCACAATCATTAGAGCATCCAGAAAAAACACAAATTACGCCCGCAATACCTCAAACATTAAACCAAGCTTTAGAGGATGCACTGCAATTACATCCGCTATTAAAAGCGACCCAATCAGACTTGAACGCGGCGCAAGCTGAAAAAGAGGGCACGCAGGCAGCATTTATGCCAAAAATTGCTTTAGAATTAGAAGGTTCACGCAATGATAATTTAGATGGTGTGGACGACAAAAACAATGATTGGCAAGCCATGTTGCGGATGCGTTATAACTTATATCATGGGGGAGCTGACCGTGCGCGCCAACAAGCCGCAAGTCATCAAATTGATATTGCACAAGAAAACATTGTGCGCACCCAGCGATTAATTGAAGAAGAGGTTCGCCTTGCTTGGAACAGTTTAGAAACAGCTCGCGAACGTTTAGCGTACTTAAATGACCATGTGAATTCTGCTAAAGAAGTCGTAGAAGCTTATCGCGAGCAATTCAAATTAGGACAGCGTAATTTATTGGATGTCTTAGATGCTGAAAATGAATTGTTTAATGCACGCTCCTCTTTAAGTGTTGGGCAATTTATTGAATTGTTGGGCATGTATAGAGTTTTAGGCAGTCAAGGACGGTTATTGAATACTTTAGGTTTAGCTCAGGAATAAAAGGGAGATAAACATGCGTTATTGGCTGTATGTGGTTTTATTGGGTTTAAGTGCATGTTCAACGAATCCGCACGAAGGCGGTTTTATTGGCGGTGTGCAAGGATTGACGACAGGCGAATATGACCGTCGCCTTGCTGAGCGTGAACAAAATTTAGCTGCAATTCGACAAGCGCAAGCGAGTAGTGAGCAAGAAAATCAAAGTTTAAACGCGGAAAAAGCAACATTACAAAGCCGTTTAGCGACTTTGCAACAGCAAAATGCGCGGCTAAATGCCGAATTGAACACGATTGAGCAACAAATCGCTACTCAACAAGCTAAAACACAAGTGGCGATTAAACAAAAACAAAAGTTAATGACCCAACAAAAACAGTTGCGTAAAGAGCTAAAACAGTTACAAACAGCCAGCGCGAGCGCGAATAATTCAACGCAAATTCAGCAATATGAAGCGGAAGAACAGCGTTTAACCAAAGAAGTGCAAGTATTAAAACAGCAGTTGCAAATGTTTTAAACGGGTTTAAAAATAAAAGACTGCTAGAGCGTGTCATTTTTCAATTTTTTCTATTCCTTTCCCATTTCTTTTACAGTAGATACGCATGAGTCAAATTCTACAAGCTTATTTACATTGTCTTATCCAAAATAGTCGCTTTGTGGATGCGCGTGGCATTCAGCAAATGCAACGGCTGATTCAATTAACCTTAGATGATATTTATGTTGGTTTGACAGTGCGGCTTGATAAGCAAGGGGCAAATCTTTATCAACCCGCAATGGCACATTTGGATGAGCTTGCAGGACAGGAAAATACAACGCATCATGCAGGCGTTTGGTTAAATGAAGCAACTGCGAAAACTGAACCGCAAATTAATATAGACCAATTGTGGGAACGTGGCTCAATTTGGGTGCTGTTAGGCGACCCTGGTGCGGGCAAAACGACGGTGTTAAAACATCTCGCTCTCAGTACGGCGCAAAATTTATTGAATTCACAATTAGATAATCTGCCCAGTTATCTTGCTGGTTTTTTGCCGATTCCCATTACGCTACGCCTATTTGCGCACAGTTGGGAACAGCACAGTGACTGGACAACTGAAAATGCACTGTTGGAATATTTTTTAAGCGATGGCTTAAAGGAATTACAATGGCAACATTATTATCCGTTTGAATTTGATGCAAATACTGCTCAGTCTGAACTCCGCGAACTGATTCTAACCGCACTGCAAGAAATGCGCGTGTTATGGTTATTAGATGGACTCGATGAGCATTCGCATCGCCACCGCCGCCATCGTACCAATGAAGCCATTGAGGCGATTTTACAAAGTTATCCCGCTAATCGTTGTCTGGTTAGCTCGCGCAGTTTGGGTTATCACGACGCGCCCTTGCATAGCGGTTTTTTGCTGGCGACTTTAGAGCCATTTAATCAAGCGCAACGCCGCGAATTTTTTTATTTGTGGAGTTTGGCAATTGCTAAAGCTGACCACCCGACAGTACAAACGGAAGCTTTGCAACAGCTTGCTGCGGATAAAATGGACAGCGTACTCGAGCAAATTGAACAAGCCCCCGGTGTGATCGAGCTGGCAACGAATCCGCTTTTTTGTACTATCATTGGCTTGATTCATCAGCAACAAGGCGCATTGCCGACGCAACGGGTGCAATTGTATAAAGTTTGTGTTGATACGTTGACCTATAGCTGGGAATCGCATAAACGGCGGCACTTTGACCCGCATGTTACTTTATCGTTTGAAGAAATGCAGGAAGTGCTAGAAGTGATTGCTTTGCATTTTCAAGAGCATTGTCCTGAAAATCGCTCCTCTGCCCACAGTTTATTGCAAGTCACTGAGCATTATTTAAAAACTGAAGTGGGGATGGATAATCAAGAAGCTGAGGAAAAAGCGCAGCAATGGGTGCGGTTAATTCGTGAAGTCTCAGGGCTGTTAAACGAACGCGGCAATGAGGTGTATGGTTTTTTCCATTTGTCATTGCAGGAATATTTGACGGCGCGAGCGATTTTGCGCAATAAACTTAAATTTAAACATTATGTAGATTATTACTTGCTCGATAGCCGCTGGCGCGAAGTGTTTAGACTTGCCGCCGCGCATCAAGGCAGTATTAGCCCTGAGTTGGGCAGCGAAGTGATTGAGCAATATGTGCAACACCGCCACCCGCGTGATGTCAAATTGCATTATAGTTTCCGCTTTGCCTTCATGTGTTTGCGTGAAACGCGGGTAAAACTCGATACTGCTAATCAGCTATTAAAACGTTGGATTGAAGTTTTTATTCGTTTCCCCGCGCTGTCCCCGTCCTTAGTCGCCTTATTAAGCCGTATCGGCTTGCCCTTACGTTATCAACACAATACTTTGCGTTTATTGTTCACCGCCGCGCCGCGTTTGACGACTGACATGCGCCATTATGCCGTGCAAGCTTTGGCATATTTACCTTCACCGACGACGTTAACTTTGCTGTGCGAATATTTGCGCGACGACCCTGATGAGCCGATTCGCATCAGTGCCGCGATGGCGTTGGGCATGTTAAACGACAGCCAAGCCGTGAGCGAATTACAACACAGCATTTTGCATGATGCTGAAAGTGCGGTGCGCCAAGCTGCCGCTGATGCGTTGGGCAAAATTCGGCATAAATCAGTCGTGAGCGTTTTATTAGAACTGCATCGCCATTGGCTGGAACAACTTGGCACTGGCTCTGTGCATGATACTTTGACCTATGACTTTAAAACGCACCGTTTAGTGTTAGAAGCCATCGGCAAACATGCCAGTGCTGACGGTTTAAATTTACTACTGCATGTGTTACAGCCTTTATATCCTGTTGAATTGCGCTGTGCGGCGGTCAATGGCTTAGCGCAACAACTCAAAAGCCCGCAGGCTTTAGACACGCTTGTGCAAATTTTGCAATTTGAAGAAAACGACCAAATTCGCCAAACCGCCGCCCAAACCTTAGGCAAAGCACACAATGCCGCAGTGCTCAAAAATCTATTGCAGCAATTAAATCAACACCCAGACCATTTAGTGCGTCGCCGTTTGTGTGAAGCGTTTCATTATTACCATTTATTTTTCACGCAATCTTTGCATTTAATTCAAACTGCATTATTGCAAGCTTTACAATATGATGCAGATGCAGGTGTGCGTTGGCGCGCCGCGCAAGCTTTAGCCCGCTTTAAAGGCACAACCGTTGTCGATGCGCTGAGCCATGCTTTATGCCATGATAACAATGCTTGGGTGCGGTGGCGCGCCGCAGAGGCATTACGTCATTTGCAAGATTCCCGTGCCGTCCCCGCCTTAATTCAAGCCTTGACTAAAGACACCGACGAAGTAGTGCAATGGCGCGCCGTAGAAGCATTGGGACATTTACAAAATCCCGCCGCGATAAAAGTATTATTGCAAGTTTTACAAAGTCCCCAAGTCGCCGACAGTTTGTTATGGCGCGTAATGCAATCGCTTGGACGTTTACAAGAACCGCGTGCCGCTTTGCCTTTGGCAAAAACCGCGTTACAACATCCTGATGCCGAAGTGCGAATTCAAGCCTTAAAAATTTTAGCGCAATTAAATCAACCTGTTGTATTAGATACCTTGACGCAAATTATTCAACAAGAACCCAATGAATATGTGCGGCAAGCGGCGGCGGAAGCCTTGGGCATGTTGCGCACGCCTAAAGCAATTTCACCGTTAATTCACTGTTTAAAAAGCGAAAAAAATGAATGGGTACGTTGGCAAGCGGTCGCATCGCTGGGCTTTTTTAATGAAGTGCCCGCCATTCATGCCTTAACCAATGCGATTTATCACGACACCGACGAGTGGGTGCAATGGCGCGCCGCAGAAGCATTGGGCAAAATTCGCCATCCTGAAGCGATTAAAATTTTATTGCACGCCTTACGCAATCACAGTGATGAATGGATACGCTGGCGCATTGTGCAAGCTTTAGGCAATACACGCCAATTAGCAGCGGTCAATCATTTATATCAAACCTTGTTACAAGACAATGCTTTAGTGGTGCGACGGGCGGCGGCGGTGGCGTTAGAAAAAATTGAATTAGGAGAAATTTTATAACGTGAAGCGATTAAAATTTCTAATTTTTTGTTTTCTCTATTTTTATACTGCTTTAACATGGGCGCAAACGGTTAAAATTCTGGAATTACAATTTTGGAAAGAAACCGCGACCAGCTCCCATTTACAATTTAATTTATCTTATCCCACAGAAGTTAAAGCAAAAATTACCAATAAACCCCTGCGCTTAGTTTTAGAATTTCAACAAACAGAGCTGACACAGCCTTTAGCTTTACCGCCGCCAGACCATCCTTTTTTCAAAAACTTACGCGCAAATCGCCAAGATAACGGCACATTGCGCATTACGCTAGATTTAAAGCAAGCTGTACAATTACAAACCCGCCAACTTGCCGCGACCAGTAGCGAGCCGCCGCGTTTTTTAGTGGATGTTTTAAGCCTGAAAAAAGCCACAAATGCCAATGAATATTTAACAACGCCGATTCCCGAAATCCCCACCGCCGCCGAATCACCGAGCGAAGACAGCTTGCACGAAGCGCAAGAACAACTTTCTGCATTAACCCGCCGTTTAACACAAGAACCGCCCACCGCGCCTGTTGCGATACCTTCCGAAAATCCACCTACTGCGAATACGGAGAACAATAGCCGCCGCCCGTTTACCAGTGAATCAGCCATTGCAGACGGGATTGTGATAGCGATTGATGCAGGACACGGCGGCATTGACCCCGGCACCATTGGCAAAAATGGCACAAAAGAAAAAACGGTTGTTTTTGAAATTGCAAAAGAATTAGCAAATTTAATTAATCAACAAACGCCATTTAAAGCCCGTTTAACCCGCACGGATGACACTTTTTTAAAATTACGACAACGCATTGATATTGCCAGAGAAATGCAAGCCGATTTATTTATTTCCATTCATGCCGATGCGTATTCCTCAGAAGCCGCGACGGGCGCGTCGGTGTATATGCTTTCGCCCAAAGGCGCGAGCAGTGAAGCGGCGATGTGGTTAGCGGAAAAAGAAAACGCGGCGGATTTTGTCGGCGGCGTGAGTTTGAATAATAAAGATGATTTGCTTGCGTCGGTGTTATTGGATTTATCACAAAGCGCGACGCTAGAAGCCAGTGCGCGCATTGGGAATTATGTTTTAAATCAATTCAAAGCAATTGGCAAATCACACTATCCTAAAATTCAACAAGCGGCATTTATGGTGCTCCGCTCGCCTGATATTCCTTCGTTGTTGATTGAAACGGGATATTTATCCAATGCTTCTGAAGAGCAATTATTAAATACCCCAGAATATCGCCGCAAACTCGCCGAAGCAATTATGAAAGGGATTGTGCAGTATTTTAATTAACGCGATTTTTGGCAGTAAATTCATTAAAATTAATTGAATAGGCTGATAATTGCCCACTTTTTTGTATATTGCTCATTATCACGGTTTCATTTAGATGGACTTCCTACCGTCAACTCATCCTATCGCTTTCTTTCATTTAATGGCGTAACTTCTAAAATCATTATTTATTTAAGACTACCCACTTGATGCAATTAAAGATAAAATTAAACATAGTCAAAAACCTTTTAGCGAATGGGCAAAATAACGTTCTTTTTCTTATCTTCCACTTGAAACTCGCCGCGCTTGGAAAATATTAATTAATACTTTTATAAATCAATAAAAACAAAAAATAGGAATTTATATGACCTCTCTCACAGAAACCATGTTACAAATTGGCAAACAAGCCAAAGCAGCGGCGGTGATTTTAGCCCGCACTAAAACACAACAAAAAAATCAAGCCCTTGCTGAAATCGCCAATCAATTAACTGCACAACGTGAAACTTTAAAACAAGCCAATGCGCTCGATTTAGCCAGTGGCAAAGCCAACGGACTCGATTCCGCCATGCTCGACCGTTTAACTTTAAGCGATAAAGTCATTGATAGCATGATTGAAGGCGTGCGCCAAATTATTGCATTAATTGACCCTATTGGTGAAATCAATGAGTTACGCTATCGCCCTGAAGGTTTTCAAGTCGGTAAAATGCGCGTGCCGCTCGGCGTAATTGGTATTATTTATGAATCGCGCCCCAATGTAACAGTAGATGCGGCGGCGTTATGTTTAAAATCGGGCAATGCCTGCATTTTGCGCGGCGGCTCTGAAGCCATTCATTCCAATCAAGCAATTGCAAAATGTATTCAAGCAGGTTTGACCGTTGCAGGTTTGCCTGATTCTGCGGTGCAAATTATTCAAACCACTGACCGCGAAGCTGTCGGCGAATTAATCCGTATGGATAAGTATGTAGATGTGGTGATTCCACGCGGTGGTAAGTCTTTGATTGAGCGTATTAGCCGTGAGGCGCGTGTGCCAGTTATCAAGCATTTAGATGGAATTTGTCATGTTTATATTGATGATAAAGCTGATTTAGAAAAAGCGTTTAAAGTGGCAATTAATGCAAAAACACAGCGTTACGGCACTTGTAATACAATGGAAACTTTGCTGGTGGCAGAATCCGTTGCTGCACAAATTTTGCCCGAATTGGCTAAAAACTATCAAACGATTGGCGTAGAATTGCGCGGATGTGATAAAACGGTGCAGATTTTGACAGCGGCGCAAATTCCTGTGCAATTAGCCACGGCGGAAGATTGGGATACGGAATATCTCGCGCCGATTTTGTCGATTAAAGTCGTTTCAGGAATTGAGCAAGCGATTGAACATATTCGTCTTCATAGCTCTAGTCATACCGATTCGATTATTACGGAAGATTGGTCACACGCGCAACGCTTTTTAACAGAAGTCGATTCAAGTTCGGTCATGGTCAATGCGTCGACGCGCTTGGCAGATGGTTTTGTGTATGGCTTGGGTGCAGAAATTGGAATCAGTACCGATAAATTCCATGCGCGGGGACCTGTGGGTTTAGAAGGTTTAACCTCACAAAAATTTATTGTGTTAGGTGATGGACATATTCGCCAATAAAATATTGGCAAATATAGGAATTTGACAGAATAACGCGAAGGCAAGTACAACATGAATAATAGCGATGCAGCAAATCAGCAGAATTTAAACGCGGCTGATGATACCGCCCCTGCAAAAAAAGCCATTGGCATTTTAGGGGGGACGTTTGACCCTATTCATCATGGACATTTGCGGTTAGCGGTTGAAATTTATGAGCGCATGGGCTTGTCCGAAGTGCGCTTAATTCCTTCTGCCAATCCTCCGCACCGCAATCAGCCGATGGCAAGTAGTCAAGTCCGCTTGATGATGGTGGAAGCGGCAATTAAAAATGTCGCGGGTTTAGTGGCTGATGGGCGCGAGTTGCGTAGAACGGGTCCTTCTTACATGGTGGATACTTTGGCAGAATTGCGGGCAGAAAATCCTGATTCGCCTTTGTTTTTAATCATGGGAATGGATGCGTTTATGGGGCTATCGCGTTGGTATCAATGGGAAAAATTGATAACACTGGGACATTTAATTGTAGTGAAACGCCCTGGAACCTTGTTGCCGATGGTGCACACCATGCGCGATTTTTTAACTTTGCGCCAAGTCAACGCTGAACATCCCGCCACGCAACAACCTGCTGGATCGATTATTGTTGAAGAAATTCCGGGGTTAATGATTTCCTCTACTCAAATCCGCGCTTTATTAGCAAGTGGGCGCAATCCCCGCTATTTATTGCCGTCTGAAGTTGTGAAAGTGATTGAAGAACAAAAATTATACCGCTGATTTTTAAATGCGCATTGTCTGAATTCTGAATAGCGAGTGGTTTAAATAAACTGCTTATTGAATTTATTTTCAGGCAATCGCGCAACCGCCTGCGCATTTGTCGTTTAGTTGAGACTGCATGTTATATTCCGCTCCCCATTGGCAAAAAATCCCTTGTTTTGCCATTTCTAGTTTTTATTTCTGTTATTTTGGTGTAGTCGGTATTTTATTACCGTATTGGACAGTTTTTTTACATTCCCTTGGCTATGATGCCCGTGAAATCGGGAGTTTAATGGCAATTTTAATGCTCACCCGCTTAGTCGCGCCTTATAGTTGGGCATGGCTAATTGACCACGCTTATCTTGGTTTTTCCCGTTTGCAATGGGTACAACTCGGCGCATTGGGCGCGGCAATAAGTTTTATTGGCGTATGGTTAGCGCAAGGCTATTGGCAATTAGCGGTAATGATGGGCTTTTTTGGACTGTTTTGGAATGCGTTCGCACCACAAATGGAAGTCATTGTATTTGACCATTTAGGCACAGAAAACATGCACCGTTACAGCCAATTACGCATTTGGGGCTCTATCGGTTTTATTGTCACGGTGCTAATGGTCGGCATTTTACTACGTTTTGTGTCCAATCAATGGCTGCCTGCAATTATGTTCGCTACATTAATCGGCTGCTGGCTCAGTTCGCTGTTAGTTTTTGAAAAACATATTGTACATGACAGTGAAAATGCACAAGGGCTATGGGATATTATCAGTCAAACATCTGTTATTGCACTGTTTATTGTCTTATTACTCAATCAAGCCAGCCACGGCGTGTATTATACTTTTTACTCTATTTACCTCGCACAACATGGCTATAGCTCCGCCATCATTGGGCAATTATGGGCGTTAGGCGTAGTCGCGGAAATTGTGCTATTTCTCTGCACACCTTGGCTATTAAAACAATTTCCACTCCGTCAATTATTTGCGGTGAGTTTACTGCTCGCCGCCTTGCGCTGGAGTGTCATTGGCTACTGGGTAGAATCGCTGGAATTATTGATTATTGCGCAATTATTTCATGCTGCCAGTTTTGGTTTATATCACGTTGTCGCGGTGCAATTTATCAAACAGTATTTTACAGGACGCTTGCAAGGACAAGGACAAGCATTATTTAGCACAGTAAGTTACGGCGCAGGCGGCGCAATTGGCGCATACGGCAGCGGCTGGCT
>CAZKST010000066.1:0-12759 GCA_964555395.1 uncultured Thiotrichaceae bacterium
TATTAAACTACTCGCCTAACATATTACGCCAAAAAACGACGCATGGGCGTTGATTGCGCGGCAATACCGTTGCGGCAATAAAACGGTGGTCTAAACTGGGTTGAATTAAATCGACAGGTAAAGGAATTTTGCCCGCAGAATAGGGTTGTAAATCAGGACCACAAAAATACAATTCATTATCAAAAGTCAGCCAGAAAATGCGCCCTTTAGTACAGCCATAATGTCGAACCCCGTTAGGAATCGCTAATTTACGCGGGTCACGGTCAAGAGCTAATCGCCATAAAGAATATTGTTCATGATGGGCAAAATTCAGCGTAATGGCAAGCATCACATTGTCTTCATCTGTCCATTCTAAAACGGGGCCATCTAAACTCCATTCATCTAAAACATTAATATTTAAATCACGAAGTTGCACAACTTGATTATATTGTCCACTACTGGTGAAAACATAACCATTGGGCAGTAAATGCAATTGTGGTTTAAACGCATAACAACTGACGCGGTAGCTTAATTCTGTTTCGTTGCTTAAATGCCGTAAATGTACTTCGTCACGAGTACGCCATAGCAAATAATCTCCGTTAAAACAGCAAGCGGATAGATTTTGCGCGCCATATTGATGTAAGTGCGTGGTTTGCAGCGTATTAATATTAAGAGTTGATAAACCGCCTTTTTGGGCGTAAAGCAGGTGTTGTGTACTGAGCAATTGCACACAATCCACTGTGTTTAAAATGTGAGAAACTTGATTTGCAGGCGTGGGGGTTAAAAATTCGGTGTGCGTGTCATAAGCAACCCCAACGATGGGTTGATTATTTGCATGTAAAGTAAATAATTGATGTACTGAATCACTTAGTGGTAAATAGCCAATTTCATTAAAATAATTGACATCAATTTGCAAAGGCGTTTGCAGCATTTCATCTAAGAAAAACGCATGACCAGAACCGCGCTCTTCTGCTAAAACGACCTCTACCGCGTGCCCGCGTAGCAGCTTTTCTAGTAACTCTAGCGCATTTTCTGCGGTTTCAATGCGTAAACGGGAGTTTTTGACTAATAATTGCCCAACAAAATCGCGCAACGGCACATAATTAATTCGCGATAACTCCGCCCGTTGGGCTAAATGTGCTCGCGCAATTTCCGCCGCTGTCCCCAGAAACGGACGCGCCGAAGTCAGCAATTCATACGTCATAATGCCTAAACTGTATAAATCACTGTTAAAATACGCTTTTTCATAAAAACCTTCAGGCGCGCTATAACACGGATTGCTAACGTGATAAGGCTCTTCTGCTTTAGCGTTTTTTGCAGGACAGATATAGCTTAAATCATTGATAATAAAAACTGCTTCGCCGTTAGGATTGACATGCGTCAAAATTATGTCTGGACGAATATCGCAATGGATGACATTACGTTGGGTATGTAAATGCTGCAAGGCGTTTAGAATTTGCCGTAAAATTTCAATAACGGTTTGTAATTCTAAGGGATGCCCTGAGCTGAGCCATTGCCGTAAATTTCCACCACTTAAATATTCATACACTAAGCACCCGCGCTGCGGCGCAACTTCAAAATGGGCTAAATGTTGAATAATATGAGGATGTTGATAGTCAGCTACCGCTGCTAACTCTCGCAAATATGCTGAATAAGCTGATTCTGCAAAATATTTTAGCAACACTTGAGTTTTGCTATGCAGGTCAACAGCTAAATACAGAATATTATTTACGCCCGTATTTAATACCGTTTGCAATTGATAACGGTCAGCAAATAACGGCGCATCTCTCAGTAATAATTCAGCATGGGCTTGAGCCATCGTGCTCATCGCTTCTGAAGTAAAGGACACAGTGGGTGGCATAAGTACAATAATGTGTAACGGTTTTTAAGATGTTAGCATACAGTGTGGATGTATACGGTTGGCTTCGTTGAATACTTTACTGTTTAACGTGAGTAATGTGTATCACATACTCCTATTTTTGTACTGTTAACAGAGAGGTACTAGGAGACGAAGGGGGTGTAAGTTGTTTAACGCGCAATAATTTAATGCGCCGTCCATCCATCCGTGCAACTTGGAAATGTAAACCTTCTAATTCAATGGTCTCCCCTTTTTTGGGTAAATGACCAAAGGCTTGTAAAATAATGCCGTTAATTGTATCAAATTCTTCGTCACTAAAATGCGTATTGAAAGTTTCGTTAAATTCATCAATCGGGGTCATAGCTAATACAGAATAGGTTTCATTATCGTATTGTTTCACGAAAACTTGGTCATCTGCATCATGTTCATCGTCGATTTCACCGACAATTTGCTCAATCACATCCTCAATTGTGACTAAACCCGCTACCCCGCCATATTCATCCACGACAATTGCCATGTGATTGCGGCTGCTGCGAAAATCCCGCAACAAAACATTTAAGCGTTTACTTTCTGGAATAAAAACCGCTGGACGCAAACATTCCCGCATATTAAAAGCGGATTCTTTTTGTCCGCTTGCAAAGTAACTTAATAAATCTTTGGCTAAAAAAATGCCTAATATATCATCTTTATTGTCATTCACGACAGGAAATCTTGAATGTCCTGAATCGACAATGGTTTTTAACCAACTTTCTAGTCCATCATTGATTTTTAGCGTTGTCATTTGTGCACGCGGAATCATTACATCACGCACATGCAAATCAGAAACTAATAAAGAGCCTTCTAACATGCTAAGCGTATCGTGTGTAAATAAACCCAGTTGCTGAGCTTCGCGGAGTTTTTGAATCAGTTGTTCTTTGTCAATTTTAGGCGCAGAACGCGATAAAAAATGGGAAATACGCTCTAAAAAGGTCGTAGAAAAAAAAGACGAGGGACTACTACTGTCACTGTTCATAAAAGTATGGTTGTCAATTAACAATAAGGATTAGGATAAGCTAAACCTGCTAAAATTTCGATTTCATAACGTTCCATCTGTTCAGCTTCAGCCTCTTCGATATGGTCATAGCCTAAAAGATGTAAAACGCCGTGAATCACTAAATGCGCAAAATGTGCGCTATTTGCCTTGTGCTGCTGCGCCGCTTCACGCTCAACAACGGGGACGCAAATCACAATATCCCCTAACAACGGTAAGTCAACTTCGGGCGGACTGTCAAATGGAAACGATAACACGTTAGTAGGGCCCGTTTTTTGTCGCCATGTTTCATTAAGCTCCGTTCCTTCTTCTTCATCTACTAAGCGAATCGTTAATTCTGCTTCTTCTAGTTCCAATTCTAATGCTGGATGCTCTAAAGCCGCCCGCACCCAATGTTCAAATTCTTCAAAGCTGGGGACGGGGCTGGCTTCATACGCTAATTGTAAATCTAAATTTAAAATCATAAGTTTTATGCTAAATAACGCTAAAAATTAAGAGTTAGAAGTGACGCAGTTCACTTTTATTTGAACCACAAATTGATTTAATTTACACAAAAAAGATGTTTTATTTCGTTCCCATGCTTCTGCGTCAAAGCCATTAAAAGGCGTTTGTAGGGTGGAATAGCAAAGCGTATTCCACCATGAAATACCCCAAAATCCAAAAAAATAGTAAAAACAAAATTGTGCTTATTCCCTCATGCAGTAGGGGCGAATGAGTATTCGTCCTTAGCGAGGATAATTTGTTTTTGCCCAGCTTTGGCGGAACGTCGTGGTGGAATACGCTACGCTATTCCACCCTACAATTTCCCTGCTTGCTTAATTTAATAGCTGTGACACAGGCGCGTAGGAACGAGATAACGCTAAAAAATAAGTATCATTAAAAGCAAAAACGGCAAACTTTAATGTCCGCCGTTTTTGTTATTTTTATACATTGCACGCTGTATCAGGAACAGAATTTTCTTCTATTTCTGTACTTTTCTCTGCTTTTCTCTGCGCTTTTTCTGCCGCTTCATAAGCATCAATAATGCGTGCAACTAAAGGATGACGTACAACGTCTTTAGAATCAAAGACGGTGAAACTAATCTCTTGCACGTTTTTTAACACATTAACCGCATGTTTTAAACCTGATTGACTATGACGCGGTAAATCAACTTGTGTCATATCGCCATTAATCACCGCTGTTGAACCGAAACCAATCCGCGTTAAAAACATTTTCATTTGTTCAACGGTGGTGTTTTGTGCTTCGTCCAAAATGATAAAAGCTTCATTTAACGTCCGTCCACGCATATAAGCCAATGGCGCGATTTCGATAATGCCGCGTTCAATCAATTTACCGACTTTTTCCACGCCCATCATGTCATACAATGCGTCATAAATGGGGCGCAAATAGGGGTCAACTTTTTGCGATAAATCACCAGGTAAGAAGCCCAAACGCTCACCTGCTTCTACCGCTGGACGCGCCAAAATAATCCGCCGCACCCGCTCCTGTTCCAACGCTTCTACTGCACTGGCAACCGCTAAATAGGTTTTGCCTGTGCCTGCGGGACCAATCCCAAAATTAATATCATGACGAAAGATATTAAATAAATAGCGTTTTTGATTCGTGCCGCGCCCCTGAATCACCCCGCGACGGGTTTTAATTACTACGTCGGCAGCTTCAGGTTGATCGACTTGAATTTCAGCCGAAGCATCAGCAATGGCTTGTTGTGAAAATAAATGCACCCGCTCTGGATTTAATTCTTCCGTCGGTGTGGCTTGATATAATTGATCTAACACTTGTTTTACACTTTGCACGTTATTTTGTTGCCCCACAACACGAAATTGATGACCACGATTATTGATTTCTACTGAAAATCGCTTTTCAAGTTGACGTAAATGCTGATTAAACTGACCACATAAATTAACAAGACGTTGATTATCAAGAGGTTCTAGGGTGAAATCACTAGAAATTGTATCAACTACTTTCTCAGCATGAGGATGCGCTAGCATGAATGTCCTTCAAAAATTAAAGTAAAACAAAAACCCAATATATCGACAATTTCATGTGTGGAATTGCTTATGGCGCATTAATCACTTCGCCGCGCAATGAGTTAGGTAATGCTTCCGTAATTTTAACCGTGATAAATTGCCCAATCAGTGCTTCTGTGCCCGCAAAGTTGACGACACGATTATTTTCCGTCCGTCCTGAAAATTGCGTTTCAGGGTCTTTACGCGCAGGACGTTCAACTAAAATTCGTTGGCAAGTGCCCACCATCGCTTGATTAATGGCGTGTTCATGGGCTAGTAACCGTTGTTGCAATACTGCTAACCGCCGTTTTTTCTCTTCTAACGGCACATCATCTTCTAAATCTGCGGCGGGCGTACCAGGGCGCGGGCTATACACAAAACTAAAAGAATGGTCAAAACCAATTTCATCCACTAATTTCAACGTGGCTTCAAATTCTTCTTCAGTTTCATTGGGGAAACCAACGATAAAATCTGAAGAAATGGTAATATCTGGACGTTTTTCGCGTAAACGGCGAATTTTTTGTTTATATTCTAAAACGGTATGACCGCGTTTCATCCGCACCAACACACGGTCAGCCCCACTTTGTACTGGTAAATGCAAATGACTCACCAATTTGGGCACTTCGGCATAAACATTAATTAAACTATCGGTTAATTCGACAGGATGTGAAGTGGTATAACGAATGCGCTCAATGCCTTCAATTGCGGCAACATAAGTGATTAATAAAGCTAAATCAGCCACTTCGCCATCTGCCATTTTGCCGCGATACGCATTGACGTTTTGCCCTAATAAGGTGACCTCTTTCACACCTTGCGCGGCTAAATGCGCTACTTCGGCAATCACATCATCAAATGGACGGTTAACTTCTTCGCCACGGGTGTAAGGAACGACACAAAAAGTACAATAACGACTGCAACCTTCCATAATAGACACAAAAGCGGTCACACCATCCGCTTTAGGCTCGGGTAACTTGTCAAATTTTTCAATTTCTGGAAAAGAAACATCAACGGCAGCTTGCTGCGTTTTGCGCACCGTGCCAATCATTTCTGGCAAACGGTGTAAAGTTTGAGGGCCAAACACAATATCGACATACGGCGCACGCGACCGAATCGCCTCCCCTTCTTGGCTCGCAACACAGCCACCCACCCCGATAATTAACTCAGGTTTTTCATTTTTCAATTCACGCCAACTTCCCAATTGTGAAAACACTTTTTCTTGTGCTTTTTCACGCACAGAACAAGTATTTAACAACAAAACATCTGCTTGCTGTGGGTCATCAGTTAATTCCAAACCTTCAGCCACTTTCAATGCCTCTGCCATGCGTGAAGAATCATATTCATTCATCTGACAGCCAAAGGTTTTAATATAAAGTTTTTGCGCCATGCCTTTAATAACTCAGTTTAAATAATTGCTCACACGCTATCGTAATAGCGCTTTTAGTATAGTCAAAATCTTGAGACCGTGTAGAACACACTGTTAATTTTAATATAGTCTATTTTATTTTTATATGCACGGATTTATGAGTTAATCCCTATGTAGGGAGTTAAAAATTGATTTAAAGAAGTCAATGAAAAAATTGTTCAAAAAATTATAAAGGTTCTAAACGTTGACATAAAGCCTGCATAATTCCCCGCGCAACTGCCGTTTTATCACTAATTAACTCATACAATAAACTATCATTTACGCCTAATAAATGGGTATTTTCTAGGGCGATTAAAGAAACAGGACTAGGACGCGGGTCTAAGGCGTTCAATTCGGCAAAAATGGCATTATTTTCTAAAATAGTAATTTCTTTTCCTTCATCATACACTTGTAATCGTCCTTGTACGATAATATACAAGGTGTTATTAATATCCCCTTTTTGTAATAATTCCTCACCTTTTTTAAGTAAAGTATCTTCAACTTGTAAAGCAAGTTCAATTAGACATTCTTCTGCGACTTGTTCAAATAAACTCACTTTCTTTAACAATAATACTTTTTCTAAAGTCAATAACATAATTTATGCTTACCTAAGTCGGTTTAAAACGTTTTACTAACGCACGAATGGCGGGCTTACGAATTTGTGACAGTAATTGTAATTGTTGTTCAAACAACAAAGGGTCAACTTGCTTAAGAGTAAATAAAATAGTCTCTTGTAAATATTGATTTTGAGTGCTGTGTAAAATTTTTACCAAATCACTTAAACAAGTAGAACATTTTAATTGTCCTAATAACATAACAATACATGCTTTAGTCCATGTAGATAAAACCAGTTCTGTATTACTAATTAAAGTACAGAGCAATGATTCTATATTGTAATTGTACGCCATTAATTTTAATTTATCGATTAACAATGCGGGGTGATGATAATGGAATATCATTAATATTGTTTCTTGTTTATCTATAGTAATGAAATTGAGCATTTCATCTATTAATTGTTTAAAGTGCTCAGCAATTTGTTGGTTCACTAAAGATTGCCAATGACGAATATACCAATATTGTAATAATGAATAGTGTTGATTGTAGGTTAATACGGTCATAATCAACAAAATTAAAGCACGTTGTTCTTTAAATTCTTGTTGTAAACTGCTAATTAAATTTTTACCAATATTTAAACGCTGTAATTCAGACCAAACAATAATAATTTGTTTAGTTGTTTCTAAATGATGTAATAAACGTTGTACTAATAATTGACAATCATCTGCATTTAATACAGGTTTTAAGGGAATCAACTCTTCTAACACAGTTTTAAATACAGTTAGTTGTGTGGTATTTAAAGCTTGTAAAAGTGCATGTTTAGCATTGACATCATGAGTTGCTGCTGCTAATAAACGGGCAGATTGACATCTACGCTCTATGCTTTCTTGTTCATCCATTAAAATTAAAGTTTGAAATTCCACTCTAAATTGTTGATTTTTTGGAATATGGTGATATAAGTCATCATTTGTCAAAGAATAATGATTTAAGCTATTAAAAACTTTACGCACTAAATGATTAACCGCTGGTGAACGGTCTTGTTTTAAAAATTGCAAACGTTCTACTAAATCATCTGGATTGAGATGTACTAATGCCCATACAGCCGTTTCTCTTAAAATGACTTCGGAAGAAGATAAATGATTTACAATGCAACTGTAGAAATTTTGATGCGGTTGTTTACCCATTAAATATAAAGTCATTGCTCGAATCCAAATGCCTGAGCTATCCATTGGACGATTGGCTAACATTTTTAAACGCTCATTAACCAGTAAGCGGGTTTGTGGAAAGAAAAAAGCTAAACGGGTTAAAGTTTGTGCGGGTGATAAATCTTCTAATAAAGGTAAGAGTAGATTTTTTAAATCGCGTTCAACGATAGTTTCTAATAATTCTAACGCAGTTGCCCGCGCTTCTAAACTTGCATGATAAATATTTTGTTGAATACCTAACACTAATTTAGTGGGATATAAAAATGTGAGCAAAGCAAAAATAATGGATTGATATTGATGAATTTCATAATTCAGTGCATTAATCAATAAATTTTGTTCTAATAAAGGTTGTTTGCTATTATTAAAATCCTCTAAAGTTGCAATCAGCCAAACTAATTGCTCTACTTTTAGTTTAAGGAGTTGTTTAATAATATTGATTTCATTGGCTTGGGCTTGATATTGACAATAAACTAAACCTTGTAAAATATGGTGTTGTAATTCATTAATTGGAAAATCTAGGTATTTCTTTAAAATGCTAATTGCACGCGGCGAACCGATTCTCACAAGAATTCTAATTAACCAAATTCTTAAACTAAGATTTTGCTCATTTAAAATAAAATTCTTTTCAATTTCACTTAAAGCATTATCATGATATTGAATTAATGCCGTTGCTGCATATTCTCGCAACAGTGGAATGGTTAAAGCTTCTAGTAAAAAAGAGAGTAATTCTGGATTTCTTAATTTGCCAGCCGCTAATAAGGCTTTTTGTTGAACTTCAATTTCGTGGTCATTTAATAATTTTAGCAATGGGCGAAAGAAATTATAAATACCCACTTCGCCTAATACTTCGGCGGCAAAAGCGCGGTCTTGGCTTTTAGTGGAGTTTAATAAAGTCGTTAAATTTTCCCCCGCTTTTAAAATGCCATCAATCCCGCCACTGCGAAATAATCCAACTAATGCGCCGCGTCGTATTTCTAATTGATTATCTTCGCTATAATGGGCAGCTAATTCAAAAGATTCGTGTTCTGCTAATGCGCAAAAAGTGCGGATTGCCAAGCCTTTTAAGGTCGCCTCATTTTCTTCTTTAATCCGTCGGCGAACGGCAATCATGGTATTAATTAATTTAAGTTGTTCAATACGTTGTAAAACATGTGTGCGCACGCCCGCGTGAGGATGTTCTAGCAGCCGAATCATAAATTGTTCTAACGAAGTATGTTCAGCATTTTCTAACATGGTTAAACAATAAATGACTTCTCCTGCGTTGTGACTCTCTAAGCCGCGTTGTAAAATAGGCAAGCTTGAAGCATCTTCTAGTAGCAAAACATGATTATCAAGCCGCCGTTGGCTCATAGCATTAAACAGGGCAAAGGTATATCGCCATTTAAGGAGTAATGCAACACATAGCCATAATATACTGAGTGCTAAGGTTAAATATAACATGCTTGCCGTTTTAGCACTGAGCAGTAACGCGGCTGTCGCGTTATCAATAACATCACTGTAAAGCTGTTTAAATTCAAAAATTTGATTGAAAATTAATAAAGAAACCCCAGCCAAACCAATTGCAAAAGGTTCAATAATCGTTTCACGAATCCATTGAATATTAAGACGTTCTTGAATGCGTAACGGTTGATAGAGAATTCTAAAAGTGGGCGTTTCTAATGAGGTGCGTAGCACTTCATCCGCAAGTTTCATTATAATGATTAAGGTAAAAAGCGGATTTACCCCCCAGCCCGCATGATGAATCATTAGAGCAATACTCATCCCCATCAAAATAACAACAGGTAAAGCAATTAAACCTAAACTTAAACCATAACGTGATAACAAAGGAGCGGATAATAATGTATTGCCAATTAAATTTACAAATCCAAGTATCATGAAAAAGCTGCCGAAAAATTGGGCAATACTTTCTTCTCCTTGGTTGTATTGAGATAAACTGTCATAAAATATAAAATCTATCCAATAATAGCCGATAGATGTAATCATTGATAATACAAAAAATAATACAATATAGCTGTTATTAAATAATTCTTGCCATGACCGCCGTTCATTGTTGTAATTAGCTGTTGCAGTCGTTTGGAGGTGTGTATTGTTAGTTGAACACAGTTGTAATAGATAAAATAGAATAAAGAAACTCGCAATTAGTCCACTTAAGGAAAATAATAATAAATTATTAAGTCCCAACCAATGAACTAATGATGAAACTAATAACCCGCCTATAATATTCGCGATAATTTCACCCGCACAGATTAGACCAAATAAACGTTTTCCTTGGCGAATATTGAATAATAGACCTGCAATTGCCCAAAATTGAAGATTAAGCAAAATCCATTGCATTCCTTTCCATATCATCATAATGAAAATTAAAACAGAACTAAGCAACCAATGTTGGGAATAGACAAGTAATAAATAAAGTAGCACTTGAATTATAATTAAAACAAGTAATAAATTGGGTAGGAATTGATGCGGGGTAAATTTGATTTCCAAGCGGGTATAAATTAAACCCACTAAGACAGAAAACAGGGCAGTAAAAATATAAACATAAGGCAGAATAGTAGAATCGTATTTTTGTAAAAATAAGGTATTTGCTAAGGTTTCAAAAAAAACAACGCTAATTCCTTTGCAAAAAGAATGTAATAATAAAAGCCCTACAGCAAAACCTTCGCCTGTGCGAATTGAAAATAAATGGGTAAAATAATCTTGTAATTTAGTCATGCTTGGAAAAAAATGAAAACAAAAATTAAAAAAGTAAGGCAGTTTAATATAAAGTGTTTTTTTAAATGAGTTTAAAATTTTAATAAAGTATCTTGGTCATTTTTCTTTAGTTTCTTGAGCTTCATGAGTTATTATGAATATACGCACTATTTCTTCTATAATTGCTATCTGTCTTTTAGTCGGTGCTGGTGTAGGTTACTACCACTATCAATCCTCCCAATGGAATATTATGGCAGGACGACAAATTTTAACCTTAGTGACTGAAGCAACCTACCCCCCCTTTAACACTTTAGATACCAGTGGTAAAGCCGTTGGTTTTGATATTGATATAGCCAATACTTTATGTGACCGTGTACGTATTAAATGTATTGTAACTGTAGATAAATGGGATAATATTCCACCCGGTTTATTGACTAAAAAATATGACGTTATTGTTAATAGCATGTCGATTACAGAAGAACGGCAAAAATATTATAGTTTTTCTGACCCGTACTATTCGAATAAGTTAGCCTTTGTTGTGCAACAAACTAAGCAAAAGCATTACACTTCTCAAAGCGATTTGAAGAATAAAGTGGTTGCTGCTCAAAGTTCTACTGTGAGTTTTGCCTACCTTAAAGGCATTTCTGATTTAGTGGGTGTTAAAGAGTATCCTACTCAAGAAGAAGTTTGGTTGGCTTTAACCACGGGTCAAGTAGATGCCGTTTTAACAGATAGATTAATTGCTTATGAATGGTTAAAAAATCATCAAGGCAATAGTTATTCTTTCTTAGGCGATGCTATCGATATTCGCGATAAAATCGGTTTTGCTTTTCGCAAAGATGATATATATCTCATTCAAGCATTTAATAAAGCCCTTGCTGAAATTTTGCGCGATGGCACTTATCAACAAATTACAGCAAAGTATTTTCCTTTCAGTATTTATTAATTTAAATTGTCATTTAATTTAAACAAAAATGTACAATTCTATTCATTGCCTGAATGTAGTTACAATAAAAATATATTTTTGAAAAACCGCTTTTTCAAAATTCAGGTAAAATATTAACACCACTTTATTTAAAGAATTATCTATGACAAGCAATTCTACAACAGCCTCTTTTGTTTTACCTGCTGATAATAAGCCATTAATCATTGCGGGTAAAAGCTATCAATCACGTTTATTAGTTGGAACGGGAAAATATAAAGATTTTGAGCAAACACGTCAGGCAATTGAAGCGAGTGGAGCAGAAATTATTACAGTCGCTTTGCGCCGCACTAACCTCGGACAAGACCCCAAACAGCCCAATTTACTCGATATATTGCCCCCGTCGCGCTACACAATTTTACCAAATACTGCGGGGTGTTATACAGCACAAGATGCTATTCGCACTTGTCGTTTGGCGCGTGAATTATTAGATGGACACAATTTAGTCAAATTAGAAGTATTAGGTGATGAAAAAACTTTATTCCCAGACATCATTGCTACTTTAGAAGCCGCCGCGCAATTGGTCAAAGAAAATTTTGAAGTGATGGTTTATACCAACGATGACCCCATTATTGCCAAACGTTTTGAAGAGTTGGGCTGTGTTGCAGTAATGCCTTTGGCTGCGCCGATTGGTTCAGGTTTGGGCGTTCGCAATCCTTTAAATATTCTGACTATTATTGAAAATGCGTCCGTGCCAATTTTAGTCGATGCGGGCGTGGGAACAGCTTCAGATGCCGCGATTGCAATGGAATTAGGGTGTGATGGCGTGTTGATGAATACCGCAATTGCAGCAGCGCGTGAACCTGTCTTAATGGCATCAGCAATGAAAAAAGCAATTGAAGCAGGGCGTGAAGCCTATTTAGCGGGTAGAATGCCGCGTAAACGCTATGCCAGTGCGTCCTCTCCTTTAGAAGGCGGGTTTTGGTAAAGTCACTGGGCTTTTTTTGTTAACAGACCTTTGAATAAAATTGTCTGAACCTTAATTCGCTTAATTCCCTTGATTAACTTAATGAAAAAATTAAGAAAATTATATTAATTAAGTAAATTAGGG
>CAZKST010000067.1:0-12413 GCA_964555395.1 uncultured Thiotrichaceae bacterium
AACATGAGCATGAAGAATAGTGAGTAATAAAAGTATATAGCTAACGCACTTTAACAGGAGTGCAATAGCTTCAGCTATTGCCCGTGTCGTAACAGGTTAAATACTGTTTAATCAAAAGGTTAAAAAGCAATAGCTAAAGCGATTGCACTCCAATTTACGCAATTTAAGGTGCGATTACTATAGCAAACGCTAAATTCGTTGAATCTAGGACTGGGCTTTTAGCAAAATTTGGTAAAAATTAAGAAAAATCCCAAGTTAAACTTGGGAGTTTTTTTTAAGACAATGATGAATATTTAAAAAGGAATATCATCATCAAAGTTAGCAGAAGATGCAGCGGGGGAATAATTAGCAGGCGCACTGCTGGGTTGTTGTGCTGCTGCGGGACGGGCGGAAGCCGTAGGACGGGCAGCGGGTGCATTGTAATTGCTAGGGGCTGGTGCTGAGCTGGGCATACTGGCTGTTGCTGCATTGGCATTGTCTGCGCCACGTCCGCCTAACATTTGCATTTCATTGGCAACAATTTCAGTTGTATAGCGGTCTTGTCCGTTTTGGTCTTGCCATTTACGGGTTTGCAAACGTCCTTCAATATAGACTTGTGAGCCTTTGCGTAAAAATTCGCCCGCCACTTCGGCTAAACGTTCAAATAGTACTACTCGATGCCATTCTGTTGCATCTTCCCATTGTCCCGTTTGTTTATTTTTGACAGAAGAACTGGTCGCAAGATTAAGGCTCGCAATCGCTAATCCTGCGGGAGTGTAACGTACTTCTGGGTCTCCTCCTAAGTGTCCAATTAATAAAACTTTGTTAAGTCCACGCGCCATTTTACCTTTCTCCTAAAAACTGAAATACGGTTTTGCTTTATGTGTTTAAGCGAGGTTAAACCTGATATTTATTTCAAAGTGTCGCTTTGTTTTTGTAGCTTGACAATGAATAAAGGATTCAAAAGCAAATTAATTTGCTATTATACTGAATCCTGTCTTAGCTGTAAAAAATAAAGGTTTTTTTACATGCTAAGTGCTTCTTTTTCTTTATTTGACTTGATATTTCTACGCTATGCTTCGTATTGCTTTGTCCAAAGGACGTATTTTTGAAGAGGCTTTACCCCTTTTTCAACAAGCGGGCATTTATCCGCTGGAAGACCCTGAAAAATCGCGTAAATTAATTTTAGAAACTAATCAGCCTGATGTGCAATTTGTGATTATTCGCGCAACAGATGTTCCAACTTATGTGGAATATGGCGCGGCAGATATAGGCGTTGCGGGTAAAGATGTGTTGTTAGAACACGGTGGCGAAGGTTTATATGAGCCTGTGGATTTGCATATCGCTAAATGTCGCTTAATGGTCGCCGCGCCTGTGAATACGCCTTTGCCTAAACATCGTTTGCGGATTGCCACTAAATATACAAAAACCACTGAGCGTTATTATGCAGAACAAGGGGTTCAAGTTGAAATCATTAAATTATATGGTTCAATGGAGCTTGCGCCTTTAGTGGGATTGGCTGACCGTATTGTAGATGTGGTTGATACAGGAAATACTTTACGGGCTAATGGTTTAGAGGCTTTGGAGTTGATTACGCCTATTAGTTCACGTTTGGTGGTGAATAAAGCTTCAATGAAAATTAAACATCAGCGGATTAATCATTTAATCACGCAGTTAGAATTAGCAGTACAACAGCGACGTAATTAACGTGAGTTCGGCAAATAAATTTTTAAAACTCAGTGACTTATATTAGGTCTGCCAGTCCATAGAGAATTGACAGATTTATGCACAGATTAAAAAACTGGCGATTTTACCAAACTCAATTTTTTCTATTATTGCAAACGCACTTTAAAAGGAGTGCAATAGCTTCAGCTATTGCTAGTATCGTAATAGATAAAATACTTTTTAATCAAAAAGTTAAAAAGCAATAGCTAAAGCTATTGCACTCCAATTTATGCAATTTAAGGTACGTTTAGTATATTTAAACCACACCTGCTTTTAATAAGTCGTGCATATTAAGTGCACCCACTAATTGTTGTTGTGCGTTAGTAACCAATAAACTATTGATTTTATACTGTTGCATTAAATTCAGGGCATCTACTGCTAAAGTCTGTTCTGAAACGGTTTTGCAACGTTGTCCCATCACTTGGGCGACAGGGGTTTGGTGAATATCTAAAGGTTTATCAAAAGCACGGCGCAAATCACCATCGGTAAAAATGCCTAAAATGTGCTGTTGTTCATCGACAATGGCGGTCATTCCTAAACATTTTTTAGACATTTCTGACAGCGTATCATGTAAGTTTGTCTGGGGAGAGACTTTAGGAATTGCGTCGTCAGTGTGCATAATGTCACTGACTTGTAAAAGTAAACGTCGTCCTAAACGTCCAGCTGGGTGAGAGCGGGCAAAATCTTCAGAGCTGAAACCGCGTGCTTCTAATAAAGCTACCGCTAAAGCATCGCCCATCACTAAAGCAGCGGTTGTACTCGCCGTTGGAGCTAAGCCTAAAGGACAAGCTTCTTTTTGTACGCTGACATCTAAAGTCACCGTTGCAGCTTTGGCAAGCGTTGACTGTAAATTGCCAGTTAGACAAATTAACGGAATGGTTAAGCGTTTAATTAATGGCAGAATAGTCAAAATTTCTTCGGTTTCACCTGAGTTAGACAAGGCTAATACCACATCTTTAGCGGTAATCATTCCTAAATCACCGTGGCTGGCTTCGCCAGGGTGCACGAAAAATGCAGGGCTTCCCGTACTGGCTAAGGTAGCGGCAATTTTATGTCCGATGTGTCCTGATTTTCCCATGCCGATAACAACGATACGTCCTTCGCAATGCAGCAAATAATGACAAGCGTTTACAAATTGGTCATCAATACGCGTTTTAAGGGCTAATACGGCATCGGCTTCTGTTTCAATTACGGCTAATCCTAGCTTTTTGAGGCGTTCGGGCTGCGTATTCATTGACTATCCATTGCTATATATCAAAAGGTTAACTGGTTGATAGTAGTATTTATGTGAGCTAATGGACGCTCGCATAAAATTAGTTTTTTTGAGGAAAAGTTATAACAAAAATGAGTGTCACACTTAATAAAGGGATTATTAAGACTCCTAACCGTTAGTCTATGGAAAGTTAGCAAGGAGGACACTGCTTTATATTAAATTGTGTTATCAAACAATGCTGTAATTTACGGATATGTCACCAAACTCTATTACCCATCCCTATCAATTTTTGCTAGAGAATTATCCTTTAGAGACTCTACTTGCACAAAATTCGTATTATTTCCATGCTATTTTGGATACGATTTATGAAGCTATTTTAATTTATGATGTTGATAATCATAAAATTATGAATCTTAATAGTCGGGCTGAACAATTATTTGGGTATTCTTGCGAAATAATTAAGCAAAAGGGCATCAAACTGTTATGTACCGAACGTCAACCCTATTCTATTGATGATGCTAGACGTTGGTTGGAACAAGCTGAACAAACACAAGAAACGCAAGTTTTTGAATGGTTAGTACTGCATCAACGTCAATATGAATTTTGGGTTGAAGTACGTTTGTCTTTTGTCAAAATACATCAGTATAAGCGTGCGATCATTAGTGTGCGTAATATTACCGAGCAAAAACAAGCTGAATTCATTTTACGGCAAAATGAAGAATTATTTCATTCTTTATTTGAAAAACATGATGCTGTGATGTTCTTAATTGAACCCCATACAGGAAAAATTTTACAAGCAAATCATGCAGCGGCGCGGTTTTATGGTTATTCTGAAGCTTATTTGTGTACTTCACGGATTACTGAATTCAATACTTTATCCCCAGAAGAAGTTCAAGCAGAAATGCGTAAAGCGACGCAAGAGGAGCGCAATTATTTTATTTTTCCCCACCGTCTTGCGAGTGGTGAAATTCGCACCGTAGAAGTACATTCTTCGCCGATAAAAATGCAAGGTAGAACTTTATTATTTTCTATTATTCACGATATTACTGAACGGCATCTTGCTGAACAACAATTGCGCGAAAGTCAGCAGCATTTAGAACTGGCTTTAAACAGTGCTGATTTAGCAACATGGAATTGGGATATTGCCCAAGATCGAGTTTTTTTCGATAAAACTTGGTTTGCATTATTGGGGTATACCGATAATGCTTTACCTTATCATCGTGAGCATTGGTATACTTTCGTTCATCCTGATGATCAAAAACGGGTTCAATCCGCATTAAATACACATTTAGCTGACAGTTATCAGCCTTATCAAATAGAATATCGTCTGCGTCATCAAGCAGGGCACTGGTTATGGGTATTAGATCGTGGCAAAGTAACTTTAAGAGATGAGCAACAAAACGCTTTACAAATGTATGGAGTGTTATCCAATATCACTGAACGCAAATCCATGGAAGAAGAATTGCGTTATCTAGCCATGACCGATAAATTGACAGGTTTGTATAATCGGCATTATTTTTTACAATGCCTTGAACAAGCGATAACGCAAACTACAATGCACAATTATCAATTGTCAATTTTAATGTTTGATATTGATTATTTTAAACACATTAACGACCATTTTGGGCACGATATTGGAGATTTTGTGCTGCAACAGTTGGCACAACGTGTGCGTGAACAATTACGCAAAACTGACATTTTCGCCCGTTGGGGCGGAGAGGAATTTTTAATTTTATTAACCAACACCCATTTATCCGAAGCCTATTTAATTGCTCAGCGTTTATGTGAAACTTTTAACCGTGTTCCTTTAGAAACTGTAGGCGTTGTGACCGCCAGTTTTGGATTAACCTGTTATCATCCTAAAGAAACCATCAGCCAACTGCTTAAACGTCTAGATAAATTGGTATATGCTGCTAAAGCTGCAGGTCGAAATTGTGTAAAATGGCTATAACCCTATAAAATTAGCAAAGCGATTTCACTTATACCAATATTTAACGGATAAAATCATGATACCCATTCAACCTATTATGAATGAATAGTTTAGAATATTAAAATACCCCCCATGAACAACACAACCCTGATTTCTCCCCTTAAAAAACAGACAATGATTCGCTCAAGAATTTATAATGATTGCTTGCTAAAACGTTGTATTGCGGTGGCGGCTATTTCATAAGCAAAAGCAACACAACAGAGAGTCTTAAAATAAATTGTATGGGTATGTTTCACCCCTGACATTTAACTAAAAATATTCATCATAGGTTTTCACATTTAAGCATCATATTAAATGTTTTAACGATGGCGTTAGATGAAAACGAATTTCAACTAGCACTAGGACTGAGGATTGTTTGCATGAGTTATAGAGCATTGAGTATAAAAACAATTTTAATTGCTTTTACGAGCCTCATTGTCATCGTGTTGGGTGCATCTTTATTTTTTCTTATGCTTCAGCAACAACAATTAAGCGATAGCATTATTTACGCAAATTTACAAAAAACCTGTACTGAATTTGTTGGACGTTTAGACCACGATATAGACCTTGCAAAACAAAATGCCCGTCGGCTTCGCAGTTATCTGTCCTTATTAGAAGATAATCCGCCTGCTACTGATGAAAAAGTTGCTTTTTTACAGCAAATGTTAGCCGAAACTTTGCAATTTTCCCGCTCACATTACAGTGCTTTTGTTGCTTTTGAAACCGAATATGCGCGTAAATTCTTCAATCAGGATGGGCAATTATTTATCACCCATAAAAATTTAGCGTACCGCGATGGAACACGCTATAACCGCCCGCAAAATATGGTGAATTTATCTTTTGCCGATGCCAACTACACCAGCGACCCGCGCAATTTTTGGTATCATCGCGGCAAAAATAGTCGTGATTTACAAATTACCCCTGTTTATTTAGACGATACTTTCTTAAAAGTGCCTTTAATCAGTGTTGTACAAGGCATTTATGATAATCGTAATTTCCAAGGTTCTGTGGGAATTAGTTTATTATTAGATACCTTATTTGAAGAATTTGAAGAGTTGCGCATTGGCAATACAGGCGGAATTTTTATTGCCGATTATCAATCAGGGATTATTTTAACTTCTATCGGCAAAAATAATATTAAACAACTAGATTTTATCAATGCTTTAAATCGTAATACTTTCAATTTATTTAGCAGTGAAAACTCTAATTTATGGAAAGAATTACTGACACAAGATACCAATTACGAAGAAATTAAAAACAAAGCTAATATTGTTTATACTGTTTCTACTAAAAAATTAAATAGTTTGCCGTGGACAATTGTGACTTTTCAACAAACCGCAGAACTAAAAACGAATCATAATCATGAATTCTTGCTTATCTTTTTTGGCGTGGTTTTATTATTAATTGCCATGATTGCCTTGCTTTATTATTTGTTATTTATTCCCATTCGGCGCGTGATGAATATTGGACAAGGCGGTAATTTAGTTGCCGATATTGCCTTTTTGAATCGCAGTGTGATGGAGTTAAAAATTTTGGGCTATGCGTTTCAACAAATGATTAATCGAATTAATGAAGTCGTGCAAGAGCGCAACGAATGCCAAAAACGTTTGCAAAGCCTACAAAATACTTACGCTGAACAAGTTAGGAAAACCGACGAAGTTCACACTGAACTAGATAAAGTAACCTTGCAAGCACAAAACTCACGCGCAGAAGCACAAAAAGCCCGTTTACAAATTCAAAAAGCCCGCGTTGAAATTCAAAAATACAAGCTAGAAGCGCAACGTGCTAAAGTGCAAGCGCAAGCTGCTAATCAAGCAAAAGCCCAATTCTTAGCCAATATGAGCCACGAATTGCGCACGCCGATGAATGCCATTATTGGTTATACCGAAATTCTGCAAGAAGACGTTAAAGAGCATGGGCAAGAAGATTTTGTACCCGATTTACAGAAAATTCACGGCGCAAGTTATCACTTGTTAGATTTGATTAACAACTTGTTTGATATGTCAAAAATTGAATCAAGCCGCTTAGATTTATATCTGGAAACCTTTGATATTGCGCCCATGATTCAAGATGTTGCCAACACTATCGCGCCCTTGTTAGAAAAGCAATCAAACATTTTAAAAATGGATTGTGAAAGCGCGCTGGGCACGATGTCCGCTGACTTAGCAAAAGTACGACAAAATTTATTAAATTTACTCAGTAATGCCAATAAATTCTCACATAACAGCACCATTACCTTAATTGTGACCCGCGAAACCAGTGAAAGCAGTGACTGGATTATTTTTAGAGTGATTGACCAAGGCATTGGGATTCCTTCTGAACAAATTAAACGCCTCTTCCAACCTTTTTCACAAGGCGATGCTTCTTCAACGCGCCGTTATGGGGGCAGTGGTTTAGGATTGGCGATTACGCGCCAATTCTGCGAAATTATGGGCGGGGACATCACGGTAGAAAGTCAATTCGGCAAAGGCAGTATTTTTTCTATGCGTTTACCCGCAAAAGTAAATCCTACGGCATAATGCTGAGATTACATTTTTTGTCGTCATCATTTCTTCATAGTATTGCAGTAATATTACAAAATAATTTGGCTTTTATCTCAAAGCAAAAGGAAAATTCATTCATAACACAACCCTTTCCCGCACAAATCGCTTCATCTCTGCTGTCTTTATTTTTCAGTATGAAACCGCATAAAAACGCCAACTACCCGCCATTTATATCACTTATTCTCCTGCAAGGAGGAAGACTGTATGAAATATACACACTTATTTTTCAAACCTTTATTGTATGTATATTGTTTTGCCTGTCTAGCACTGACGGCTTGTTCAGATGAAGGTAAATCACCCGCTACTGCTTCTAAAACTACTACGAATGCTCCCGCCGTTACATCTACCCCACCGACTCGCGTTATTAAGTTAACGTTTACTTATGGCTCAGAAAAAAAAGAATGGTTAGAAGTAGTTACACAAAAATTTAACCAAGAAAATTATAAATTAGCGGGTGGGGAAAAAATTCAAGTAGAAGCCATTCCCATGGGTTCGGGTGAATTAGTTGATGAAGTTTTAAACGGACAACGACAAGCCCATTTAATCAGTCCTGCCTCTGAGTTATTTATAAAATTAGCTAATGCACAAGCTCAACTCAAAACAGGAAAGGATTTAGTAAGCCGCACACAAAATTTAGTGTTATCTCCTGTAGTTATTGCGATGTGGCAACCCATGGCGGAAGCGATTGGCTGGGGTAAAAAACCTGTAGGCTGGGCAGACATTATTAGTTTAGCGAATAACCCGCAAGGTTGGGCAGCGTATCAATTTCCGCAATGGGGCAGCTTTAAATTTGGACAGACACATCCCGAATATAGCAATAGCGGTTTAATTGCATTATTGGCGCAGGTTTATGCGGGTGCAAATCGTTTGGGTGGTTTAACTGTAGAACAAGTCAATCAGCCTTCAGTCGCGCAATATGTGGCAAATATTCAAAAAAGCATTGTGCATTATGGACGCTCTACAGGCTTTTTTGCCGATAAAATGATGGACAACGGACCCGCGTATCTCAGTGCAGCGGTTTTATATGAAAATGCCGTCATTGATTCTTATAAACGGCAAAATTTAGCCTTTCCTATCGTCGCTATCTACCCCAAAGAGGGCACAATATGGAGTGACCACCCTGTTGGCGTTGTAGAGCGCGAATGGGTGACTGAAGCACATCGTCAAGCGGCTGAAATTTACATCAATTATTTGCTTGATAAACCCCAACAGCAACAGGCTTTAAGTTTTGGTTTCCGTCCGTCAGATGTCAGTATTCCCTTAAGCGCGCCTTTTGACAGTGCGCACGGCGTTAATCCGCAAGAGCCAAAAACTACTTTAGAAGTCCCAAATGCCAATGTATTAGATGCGATTTTTAAATTATGGCATCGTTATAAAAAGCCTGCGCATGTGGTGATGGTGATTGATACTTCTGGCAGCATGTCCGAAGAAAATCGCATTGTCAATGCGCGTAAAAGTGCCATTGCTTTTTTAGAGATGATGGGCGAACAAGACACTTTATCGCTCATGACGTTTAATAATAAACTGACATGGATTGTCAAAAATGCCAACATTGGCGCGCAACGGGAAGCTATTCGCGGACAACTAAACGCCCTGATTGCCCAAGGCGGCACGGCTTTATACGACGCAACCCAAACCGCGTATCAAGAATTAATTGCGCATCCGCACCCCGACAAAATTTCAGCCGTCGTCGTTCTTTCTGATGGTGCTGATACTAATAGCCGTTATGTAGATTTTAACCAACTGATTAAAAATATTAACTTTGATAGCGAAAGTCGTCCTGTTCGAATTTTTACCATTGGTTACGGTAAAAACGCAGATATGCGCATTTTAGGCGATATTGCCAATACAAGCCAAGCCAAAAGCTACGCTGGCGATAATCAAAATATTCTCAGCGTATTTAAAGAAATCGCGACTTTCTTTTAAACTGATTTAAAAAAATATTATCCAATTTTGAGGAACATTGAGATGGATTCTCAACCACCAAGATTAACGTTATTAGGAAAATTGGTTGTTTTTATATTGATTGCTGGCTGCTTTTATGGTGCATATTATTTCTTATTTCAAAAAAGCACGCCAACTATTAGAACACCATTATTACCTGCCAGCCAATCTCATCCTTTTAGTGCCCCTTCTTCCAATAATTCCACTGTTGTAGAATTTGGAATTGCTTACGGCACAGAAAAAGAAAATTGGCTAAAATGGAGTGTAGAGCAATTTAAGCAAGTTGCTCCCAATATTAAAGTCAATTTAATTCCAATGGGTTCATTAGAAGCTGCAAAATCGATTATTAGCGGCAATCAAAAAATTCATGTTTGGAGTCCTGCCAGCAGTTTGTATAAAGAAATGTTTATTCAAGATTGGCAAGCCAAATATTCAACCCAAAATCCCATTATAAAAGAAGAAATTTTAGCTTTAACGCCGATGGTTATTGTGATGTGGAATGACCGTTATAAAGCGTTTATGCAACATTACTCCCAAGTGGATTTCACAACTATATCACAAGCATTACAAGAGCCTACAGGATGGGCAGCGATTGCGAATAAACCAGAATGGGGTTTATTTAAATTTGGACAAACCCACCCTTTACAATCTAATAGTGGATTAGCGACTTTAATTTTAATGGCGTATGATTATCAAAAGAAATGTAAAAAATTAAGCGTTGCTAACATTATTGATGCAGGATTTCAAAAATGGCTACGCGATTTTGCCAGAAGTGTCAGTGGGTTAAATAATAGTACGGGCAATTTAGTTCGCGATATGATTTTAAAAGGGCCTTCCATGTATGATGCTGTGTTTGTGTATGAAAATACAGCAATAGACTATTTAAAAAGTGCACAAGGACGTTGGGGAAGTTTATCTGTTGTTTATCCTTCTCATAACTTATGGAATGATAACCCTTATTACATTTTAGATGTCAATTGGAGCGGAGCAGAACAACGGGAAGCGGCAGAAGCATTTTTACAATTTTTACTCAGTGAAAATGTGCAGAAACAAGCATTAGTACATGGTTTTAGACCCGGCAATGTTCAAATTCCTGTTAATGATGCTCAAAGTCCTTTTATGCAAAATCAAGCAACGGGTTTAAAAATTGACATAAATGCTGTGTGTGATATTCCTGATGATGAAGTTATCACTAATTTAATGAACACTTGGCAACGTAGCCAAATTAATTAATGATTAAAATTGCTTATTTTGTTTAAGCAACTGTTTTAATAAAAACGTTACTCTGATTTAACGCAGGAGAAAATTTATGTTTCAACGCATTGCTAATTTGTTAAAGGCATTTGTTAATTTATTTATAACGGGATTAGAGCGCAAAAATCCTGAAGCCTTATTAGAATTGGAAAAAGAAAATTTACGCAAGAACATCATTAAATACAATGAAGGACTTGCAATGCACGCGGGCATGGCAGAGAAATTAATGGCGACCGTGAAAAAGCAAGAAAATGAACATCAAGAATTGAAAACCCGCATTATGGCGAATGTGCAAGCGGGCAATCAAGCTTTAGCAGGACAATATGCGCTCAAATTAAAAACGCTTGAGCAACAATTAGAAGAAAACCGTAAGCAAATGACCATTGCTGAACAAACCTATCGCAATTTAATTACTTCACGCGACCAAGCGATTAATGCCGCAAAAGCAAAGATTGATGCAATTAAAAGTAGTTTGGACAATGTCAAAATGCAAAAAGCCATGGCAGAAATGCACGAAATGGCATCAGGCGTAACTTCTTCTATTGGTAGTTCTACTGATACTTTAAATCGTTTGCATGAAATGGTAGAAGAAGAACGTTATAAAGCGGCGGGTAAAGCACGGTTAGCACAAGATACATTGCAAGACAGTATGGCATTTGAAGGAATTCAAGTGCAACAAGCAGAGCAAGACGCGCTTGCAAATGCGGCTTTAGCCGAGTTTTTAAATAAAGAAGGGCAAAATACAAACCATTCTTTAGAATACCAAAATAGCAAACCGATTGCGGGTGAAGTGTTAAGTAAAGAGCGTGTACAACGTTAAAGCTTTCTTTTAGTTTTGCTTTAATTTACTTTTCAGTTTTTCTTTTGCGAGTTTTAAATTTTTATGTGGCGTTATCTTTCTACGGCTTTTTGGCTCTCTATTGCAATTCCTAGTTTGGGGAGTGTACCAATCAATGCCATTATTTGTTTTTGTTTTTTATTGATTGGTTTATTAGAGCTCATAAAGTTTGGACATTCTGGCATCTGGTTTTTAGGTGCGGGATTAGAAGGGATTTATTTATATTTACTGGCTTCTAATCCTGCTTTTCAAAGATGGGCAGATGCCATGTCTTTAGAGCAACAGCGAGAAGACAGTATAGAGAAACGCCAATATTTATTACAAAACTTAGCGAATTCTAGTCGTGAGCGTTATTTAGCGATAGAGAATAAAACGCAGCAAATTTTGAATTATCAACAACACAATCAATTAGAGAATTATTTAATTGAAAATAATCAAAAAGCTTTAAAGCAATTATCGTGGACATATTTACGTTTGTTAATTATGCAGCAAAACATTCAGCGCACAAAAAGCAATACGCAAGAAGTGCAAGTGCAACGTCAAATTGAAATTTTGCAAAAAGAATTAACTGCGCCGAATTTAGCGGAAGGTTTGCGTAAACGTAAGCAAGAAACGATTAATGCTTTGCAACAGCAGCAAGCAGTTTTTGCACAACATCATACTTCTTTGCAAGAAATTCATAGTGATTTATTGCATATTGAAGCGCAAATTGATTTAGCGGTGCAAAATGCAATGTTAGCTAATAATCAGCAAAATTTGATTTCTTCAGAAATTGATTTAGCCACTGATTTATTAAAAATTAGTGATAGGTTGCATAAAGATTTGATTTAGAATTTTTAGATGAGTTTGACAAATAGTGAGGTACAGATATTATTATTTTTAATACTGTGTATTTACAATGTCATCTTTTCACCAAAAAATTTAGGGAAATAATTATGACGCAATTAC
>CAZKST010000067.1:12423-12682 GCA_964555395.1 uncultured Thiotrichaceae bacterium
ACGCAGCAAAATCTAATTGCAAGATGGTTGCTTGATGAGTTGTTAGTAGAGAAAAAATGGAATGCTTTATTTGCAGACTCGGAGGATTTTTTAGCAAATCTAGCAAATGAAGCTTTAAAAGAACATAAAGATGGAAAAACTAAACGTTTAAATTTGGACGAATTGTGATTTCGTATACAACTGAAAAGTTTTGGGTATATTGCGTTGCCTATTGAGATTAGAAAACAGGCAAAAATTGCTTATCACAAATTTAAAAATG
>CAZKST010000068.1:0-12648 GCA_964555395.1 uncultured Thiotrichaceae bacterium
CTTTATCTTTATGGTTGCCTAAGATGATGGGATTAATATAATTTGAGCTGAAATCTGAACCCTAATTTACTTAATTAATTTAATTTTCTTAATTTTTTCATTAAGTTAATCAGGAAACACAGTGAATTAAGGTTCAGATAATAGTGCGGTTACTATAATAACCGCATTTTAAATTGATTAAGATGGAGTGCAATAGCTTTAGCTATTGCTTTTTAACCTTTTGATTGAACATTACTTTAGCGATTACGACACTGGCAATAGCTGAAGCGATTGCACTCCATTTAAAGTGCGTTTGCTATAAATTACAGTCAATAAAAAAGGAGTGCCGAAGCACTCCTTTCTTTTTAACCTAATTTAATCAATAAATGTACTGATTAGAAACAAGGTTTTGTAGGTTCAGCATTGTAGCGAGCGATAGAATCAACGATTTCTTTCTTCGCATCTTCAACTCCGCCCCAACCAGATACTTTCACCCATTTCCCTTTTTCTAAATCTTTGTAGTGTTCAAAAAAGTGAGCGATTTGTGCTTTCAATTCAGGACGTAAATCTTCTAAAGATTTTGCTTCACGGTATAAAGTGGATAATTTATCAGCAGGAACTGCGATAACTTTTGCATCTTTACCAGACTCATCTTCCATGAATAATACAGCTAAAGGACGGCATTTAATCACAGCACCGCTGATAACAGGCACAGGCGTGATAACTAACACGTCAACTGGGTCGCCATCTTCGGATAATGTGTGAGGAACATAGCCGTAGTTGCAAGGGTAGTGCATTGCAACGTTCATAAAACGGTCAACAAACATCGCGCCTGTTTCTTTGTCCACTTCATATTTAACTGGGTCGCTATGCGCAGGAATTTCAATAATAACATTAACTTCATCAGGTGCTTTGCTGCCTGTTGCAACTCTATCTAAATTCATCGTTATTACATCCTATGGGTCATATTTAAAAAAATTTTGCTGTTTGCAAAAAAAGGAAGTTTATTTTAACGAAAAAGCACAGCAAAAAACCAATAAATTAAAAATTTTTTATAGGCTGATGCTATGACAGTGAATGCTTAAATACTGATAAATAAACAGCGTTAAAGTTATTTTAAAGCAAAATAGCGTTATTTTCTTTAAAGTAGTTTAACGATTAACCCAGCTTTTTATTTCTTCAATCGTTGGGATTTTGTTTTTTTTGGGCATTATCTGACCATCCATTTTTACCGTTGGCGTTGACATAATGCCTTCTTGTGCCATTTGTTGGTAGTCAGTGACTTTTGTTAAGTTAAAAGGGATATTTAATTCAGTCAATACTTCGCTAATCACTTTAGCGGTATTGGTGCAATTTGCACAGCCAGGGCCATAAACAATGATAGTGTGCATTGTGATTTCCTTGTTTTAAGTTGTTTTTAAAAGTTCTTTAAAGAATCCAGTTAAATAAATAACCAACTATTAAAATACCAATGGCAATAATGCTTACAAAAGTCGCAATTAAAGTTGGTTTTAAGACTTTTCTTAAAATAATTAATTCAGGTAAAGATAAAGCAATTACTGCCATCATAAAGGCTAATACTGTCCCTAGTGCTGCTCCTTTCATTAATAAAGCTTGCACAATGGGAATAATGCCAGCAGCATTAGAATACATAGGAATGCCAATAATAACTGCTAAAGGTACTGACCACCAAGTATTGCCCAAAATGCTTGCCATAAAATCTTGTGGAACATAGCCATGAATACTTGCACCAATGGCAATGCCTAATAAAATATAGAGCCAAATTTTGCTTAAAATTTCTTTAACGGCTTGGATGCCTTGCTCAATGCGTTCTTGCCAAGTTAATTGAGCTTCTATTTCTGTTTCATTATTCGCTTTAATATGGTAAACCCATGCTTCTACATGATTTTCCATTTTTAGCAGTCCTAAAATATAGCCCGCTAACATTGCAATTGTTAAGCCCATCGTTAAATACAATAAAGCAATTTTCCAACCGAATAAACTAAATAATAAACCTAATGCAATTTCATTAACCATCGGTGCAGCAATTAAGAAACTAAAGGTAATTCCTAAAGGAACGCCTGCTGTTAGAAATCCAATAAATAAAGGAACTGCCGAGCATGAGCAAAAAGGAGTGACAACGCCTAATAATGAAGCTAAACCATGACTGATAAAACTAGAATGTCCTGCTAATAATGCTCGGGTGGATTCGGGTGAAAAGAAAGAGCGAATGACACCCATTATAAAAACAATGAGTGTTAATAATAATAAAACTTTGGGGGTTTCAAAAATAAAGAAGGCAATCGCATCGCTTAAATGGGTATTGATGCTTAAACCCAATGCTTGATAAGTGAGCCATTGGCTAATGGTTTGTAAGTTGTTATAAAGCAATAACCAGACAATGAAAGCAAGGAGTATTTTTAAATGTAGGCTTAAATTGTCTTTAATGAAAGTGTTCATGTTATGAATGCCTAAAAAGTAGGGGAAAATATAAAATTTTCCCCTATAGTTTTTATTTCAACGCGCCAATTTCTGCGCAAAATTCTTTAACTTTGGTTTTAATTAAATCGCGAATTTCGCGGGTTTTGGCTAATTTTTCTTCTTCGCTACCTTGCAAAGCAGATGGATCGGGAAAACTCCAGTGTACACGGGTAGTTACACCAGCAAAAATGGGACAGCGTTCTGCGCTGGTTTCGTCGCAGACGGTGACGACGTAAGCAAATAATTTTCCAGATTTAACATGGTCAAATACTGATTTTGTCGGTTTTTGACTAATGTCAATGCCTTCTTCTTGTAAAACAGTAACTGCTAAAGGATTTAAAACGCCTGGTTCTAATCCTGAGCTTTCTGCTTCAAAACCATCATTGCAAAAATGGTTAAAATAGGCTTCAGCCATTTGACTGCGGGCACTGTTGTGAATACAAACAAACATTACATTTTTTTTCTTAACATTCATTTTAAGTTCCTTAAGTTGAGTTTTTACAGGTTTTAAACAAAGGCTATACGGGTTTCTTTACCTTAAGAAACGACAGTTTCTTTATCCCAACTGAACCAATCACGGGTGCGATTTGCAATATTAACGGCAAGCAACATGACGGGAACTTCGACTAAAACGCCCACGACGGTTGCTAATGCTGCCCCTGAATTTAAACCAAATAAACTAATGGCAACTGCGACGGCTAATTCAAAAAAATTAGATGTGCCAATCAACGCCGCTGGCGCGGCAATGTTAAATGGTACGCGCCATGCGTGCGCCCACCAGTAGGCAATGATAAAAATTCCTAAACTTTGGATAATTAAAGGAATAGCTATCAAAAGGATAATGTGTGGTTGTTGCAAAATGACATTGCCTTGAAAGCCAAACAATAAAACAATTGTGAGTAGTAAACCAATGATTGTATAAGGTTTTAAATATTCAGTGAAGTGATGAATTTTCGCTTCCGCCGCGGTTTTGTCTAAGTTCGCGCTTAATTGTTGGCGGGTTAAATAGCCTGCAACTACAGGTATCACGACATATAACACGGCAGAGAGTATTAACGTGGAATAAGGCACGCTGATATTGGTCACACCGAGCAATAAAGCCACAATCGGCGCGAAGGCAAAAACCATAATTAAATCATTCAGTGAGACTTGAATGAGGGTATAAGTCGCATCGCCGCGAGTTAAGGTACTCCATACAAACACCATCGCGGTGCAAGGTGCAGCACCGAGTAAAATTAAACCTGCAATATATTCTTTTGCCATGGCTGGGCTTATCCAAGCGGCATAAAGGTATTCAAAGAATAAAACTGCCAGCACTGCCATGGTAAAAGGTTTAATTAACCAATTGATAACTAAAGTAATAATAATGCCTTTGGGTTTGTCGCCAATCTGTTTAATGCAGTTAAAATCGACATTGACCATCATCGGATAAATCATGACCCAAATTAACAGGGCGACGATTAAATTAACTTGGGCAATTTCTAGGCGGCTTAATAAAATGAATAAGTCGGGCATTAAATAGCCTAAAGCAACGCCCGCTATCATGCACAGTGCAACCCAAAGGGTTAAATAACGCCCAAATAGACCTAAAGGGTCAGAGACGGGCGGTGTTGAAAGTGTATTCGATTCGTATGTCATAGTTTTTACAAGTTAAAAAAGTTAAGGGTTAAGATGACATCGTGCAGTAGGACGATTGGGCATGGTGCGTAAGGCTTCTAAATCTTGCGCAAAGGGGGCTTGGTTTTGGAGTGCGTTCACGGTTTGCTGTAGCACTTGTTTTGCCCAATCAGCTAAGTCAGGATGCAAGCGATAATATGCCCATACGCCTTCGCGCTTGTCGCTTAAAACTTGTGCGGCGCGTAATGTGGCTAAATGACGCGAGATTTTGGGTTGTGAAAGTTGCAGAGCGTGGGTTAATTCACATACACACACTTCTGTTTGATGCACGACTAAAAAAACACAGCGCAATCGCGTTTCATCGGCTAAAGCATTAAAAAAAGTATCGGGTGAAGTCATATTTAAATTCATATATACGAATATCCATATATTATAGGAATCCTAAAAAAAGTCAAAGATTCCTATGCTTATTTTTGCACTTAAATAGTGCGAATTGAGGGAATAATTGAGTGCAATCTGTGGAAATAAGGAGGCACATTAATAGATAATAATTTGATTTTTAAGGAATTGATTTTTTGGTATAAGCCTTGCTCTATTAATATGTCATTTTTTTAATGTCATTATAGCAAATGACTTTTTTTCAATCTTGTCGCTAATTCACCACTCACTCAGGGAGACGACATGTCAATTCAACATAAATTAAAACATAGTTTACTGACCTTATGCACGGTTGGTGCTTTAGGAATCAGTGCTTTAACTCATGCAGCGGATACCATTAAAGTTGGGGTTTTGCATTCTTTATCTGGCACGATGGCAATCAGTGAAACCACATTGAAAGATACCGTGTTGATGCTAATTGAAGAGCAAAACAAAAAAGGCGGGGTGCTAGGTAAAAAATTAGAAGCGGTCGTGGTTGACCCTGCGTCTAATTGGCCTTTGTTTGCTGAAAAAGCGCGTGATTTGATTGAAAAACAAAAAGTAGCCGTGACTTTTGGCTGTTGGACTTCTGTTTCACGCAAATCAGTTTTGCCCGTTTTTGAAGAAAAAAATAGTTTGTTATTTTACCCCGTGCAATATGAAGGTGAAGAATCTTCTAAAAACGTGTTCTATACAGGCGCAGCACCGAATCAACAAGCCATTCCTGCTGTGGATTATTTAATGAAAGAACTCGGCGTAAAACGCTGGGTGTTAGCGGGTACAGATTACGTTTACCCCCGCACCACCAATAAGATTTTAGAAGCTTATTTGAAAGCGCAAGGGGTTGCTGAAGCTGACATTATGATTAATTACACGCCTTTTGGACATTCTGATTGGCAATCTATTGTTGCAGAGATTAAGAAATTCGGTTCTGAAGGCAAAAAAACCGCAGTGGTTTCTACTATCAACGGCGATGCAAACGTACCTTTCTATAAAGAATTAGCCAATCAGGGCATCAGCGCGGAAAATATTCCCGTGGTTGCTTTCTCCGTGGGTGAAGAAGAATTATCTGGCATTGACACTAAACCGTTAGTCGGTCATTTAGCGGCATGGAATTATTTCATGAGCATTGATGCGAAAGAAAATGCTGAATTCATTAAAAAATGGCACGCTTTTATTAAAAACGACAAGCGCGTTACCAATGACCCGATGGAAGCGCACGTTATCGGCTTTAATTTGTGGGTGAAAGCGGTAGAAAAAGCAAAAAGCACAGATACCGATAAAGTGGCTAATGCCATTATTGGTTTAGAAACGCCCAATTTAACGGGCGGTGTTGCCAAAATGTTGCCTAATCACCATATCACTAAACCCGTGTTAATTGGTGAAATTCAAGAAGATGGTCAATTTGAAACCGTGTGGAAAACCAAAGCAGAAGTTGCGGGTGACGCATGGTCTGATTATTTAGAAGGTTCTAAAGACATCGTTGCTGACTGGACAGGCAAATTAACCGATGGCAAACCTTGCGGTAATTATAATGTTGTTACCAAAAAATGCTCTGGTCAAAAATACGAATAATTTTTTAATGTTGACCTAATTCTCCCCGACCTGATGGCTATGGCTATCAGGTCTCTCGCTTTCTCCCGTCTGTTGGCGATTCTCGTATGTTTAAACTATTACTCTGCCTCTTTTGTCTCCTAATTACGCCAGTCTCTGCGACTGAAACGGCGAATCCACTGGATAATACTTTTGTGCTGTTATCTGCGGGTTCGTTTGATAAAACGCAAGAAGCGATTGATGCGCTGGTTGCGAGTGGTGATAAACACATTGTGAATTATTTACAAGCCTTGTTAGACGGTGAATTGTATTATCGTGAAGGGCAAGTAGAAATTGTCCAAATTAAAAATGAAGTGATTAGCGATTTGCGCACGGCAAACGTTTTGACGACTGCTCAAAAAAGCGATTTTAAAAAAATTACAACTAACAATAAATTGCGTAAATACATCCGTTTACAACTCGCTCAGTTAAGTTTAACGCATCCAGAAGTCAGCATCCGCTTAAAAGCGGCTAACGACATGTTGACGCAAATCACCCCAGAAATTGCTGAGGTTTGGCGCGCATTAGCCCCGCGTGAGCAAGCACCTAAAGTCAAAGAGGTTTTAGAACTCGGGATTGCCTTAGCCGATATGAGCGGCGGCGAAAAAACTGCCCAATTAGCCGCAATTACAACGGTCAGCGGCTCAATTCATCCCGCTGTACGAACTCAATTAGAAAGCTTAAAAACCCATAGCGATGCAGAAATTGCCACGGCTGCTAAAGCGGCTTTAAACAAAATAGCCTTTAAAATTCAATGGTATCATGGTTTAGAAACACTGTTTTTTGGTATCAGTTTAGGCTCAGTATTAGTGCTTATCGCAATCGGTTTAGCGATTACCTTCGGCGTGATGGGCGTAATTAACATGGCACACGGCGAATTAATGATGCTTGGTGCTTACACTACTTATTTAGTGCAAGTATGGATGCCCAATGCAATCGACTATTCATTATGGGTTGCGATTCCTGCTGCGTTTATCGTCTCGGGTAGCGTCGGCATTTTGATTGAACGCACCGTCATCCGCCATTTATACGGTCGCCCGCTGGAAACCTTACTTGCCACATTTGGCATTAGCTTGATTTTGCAGCAATTTGTACGCACAGTCATTTCTCCGCAAAACGTCCCCGTTTCTAATCCCGCATGGATGTCTGGTTCACTGGAAATCAACAGCGTTTTATCCTTAACTTACAACCGTTTATATATTGTTCTATTTTGTCTAATTGTCTTTTTTGCCCTGTACTATATTTTGCGTAAAACGACACTGGGTTTACAAGTTCGCGCCATTTCCCAAAATCGCGCCATGGCGCGGGCAATGGGCGTGCGTGATGCGCGTGTCGACGCGCTCACTTTTGGCTTAGGCTCAGGCATTGCGGGCATTGCGGGCGTGGCATTGAGTCAATTAACCAATGTTGGCACAAATTTAGGACAAGCCTATATTATTGATTCATTTATGGTTGTCGTATTTGGTGGCGTGGGTAATTTATGGGGAACACTGGTTGCGGGATTATCGCTAGGTGTAGTCAATAAACTACTTGAACCTTGGGCGGGTGCGGTATTAGCTAAAATTTTAGTCTTAGTTTTCATTATCTTATTTATCCAAAAACGTCCTAAAGGTTTATTCCCACAAAAAGGACGGGAGGCATAACAATGTGGATTCCCCGTATTTTACAAGATGACCGTGGCGGACAAATGATGTTGCTGGTGTTAGCTATCGTTACCCTTGCCGTCCCCATTTGCAATTTATTGATTCCAGAAAGTAATCCTTTACATGTGCCGACCTATTTAGTCACTTTACTCGGTAAATATTTAACCTATGCCCTCCTCGCCGTCGCGGTCGATTTAGTGTGGGGCTATCTTGGTATTCTCAGCTTGGGACACGGCGCATTTTTCGCGCTTGGCGGCTACGCGATGGGCATGTATTTAATGCGACAAATCGGTGAGCGCGGCGTGTATGGCAATCCTTTACTGCCTGATTTTATGGTGTTTTTAAACTGGACAGAGTTACCTTGGTTTTGGTACGGCTTTAATCATTTTCCCATCGCCTTGCTCATGATAATTCTTATCCCTAGCATTTTAGCCTTTATTTTTGGTTGGTTAGCGTTTCGTTCGCGGGTCACAGGCGTTTACTTATCCATCATCACGCAAGCGTTGACTTACGCCTTGATGTTAGCCTTTTTCCGCAATGAAATGGGCTTCGGGGGTAACAATGGACTCACTGATTTTAAAGATATTTTAGGTTTTAGCTTGCAAGCAGATACTACACGCATCGCGCTATTTATCGCCTCCGCTTTAGCATTAGCAGGCGGTTATTTGCTCTGTCGTTATATCGTGACTTCCAAATTGGGCAAAATCGTGATTGCCATTCGCGATGCCGAAAATCGCGCCCGTTTTGTCGGCTATCGCGTCGAACATTTTAAAACTTGGGTGTTCACGGTTTCCGCGATTTTAGCAGGCATTGCCGGCGCGCTGTATGTACCGCAAGTAGGCATTATCAACCCCGGCGAATTTTCGCCGCTTAACTCGATTGAAATTATCATTTGGGTTGCCGTTGGTGGACGGGCGACTTTATACGGCGCGGTGTTAGGCGCGTTTCTCGTCAATTACGCCAAAACCGTCTTAACGGGTGCGATGCCCGATTCATGGCTATTTTTACTCGGTGCGTTATTTGTGCTGGTGACTTTGTATTTACCCAAAGGCATTGCGGGCATTCGCTTTTTTAGTCAATTGCGTCAACGTCAAGCCTAAAGGAATTGTTTCATGAATAACACGACTCCCCCAACTGCTCCCGAAAATGAAACCGAATTTCAAGGTTATGACTCCGCCAGTGAATCAGGTTATGTTCGAACTTTAAGCAATGAAAACCAATTAGATACTAGCCATAACACCATTTTATATTTAGAAAATTTACACGTCAGCTTTGACGGTTTTAAAGCGATTAACGGCTTAACCTTATATATCGATGTAGGTGAATTACGCTGCATTATTGGTCCCAATGGCGCGGGCAAAACGACAATGATGGACATTATCACGGGTAAAACCCGACCCGATACAGGCTCGGCGTGGTTTGGACAAACCATTGATTTATTACGTTTATCTGAACCTGAAATTGTCGCGGCGGGCATTGGGCGCAAATTCCAAAAGCCCACGCCGTTTGAAGCCCACACGGTCGAAGAAAATTTAGAATTAGCCATGCACGGCAATAAAGGCGTGTGGCATAGCTTATTTGCCCAATTAAGCAATGAACAACGCGATTTAATCAGCGATACTTTAAAACTGATTGAATTACAAGAACATGCAAAATTACCCGCTGGGTTATTATCACACGGGCAAAAACAATGGTTAGAAATTGGCATGTTATTAGTGCAACAGCCCAAATTATTACTTGTAGATGAACCTGTTGCGGGCATGACGCACCAAGAAATGGAACGCACGGCGGAATTATTAACTTCCTTAGCTGGCAAACATTCAGTTGTCGTGGTTGAACACGACATGGATTTTGTACGCTCGATTGCCAAAAAAGTCACAGTATTACATCAAGGTAGCGTGTTAGCAGAGGGCAATATGGACAAAGTGCAAAACGACCCGCGCGTTATTGAAGTATATTTAGGAGCGTAACATGCTGACAGTTAAAGGTTTAAATCAATTTTATGGTCAAAGTCACACCTTATGGGATTTAGACATGCACGTTACCGCAGGGCAATGCACTTGCTTGATGGGACGCAACGGTGTTGGTAAAACCACTTTACTGAATGCAATCATGGGCTTGTTACCCGTGCGCAGTGGAGAAATTGACTATCAAGGACAGAATTTATTAACGCACGCCGCCGAACAACGCGCCCGACTGGGCATTGCGTATGTCCCGCAAGGACGGCAAATTTTCCCCTTATTGACGGTAGAAGAGAATTTACAAATTGGTTTGCCGATTCGCAAAGACCAACAGCGCGAGATTCCGCCCTTTATTTTTGAATTATTTCCCGTGTTGAAAACCATGCTCAAACGGCGCGGCGGCGATTTATCAGGCGGACAGCAGCAGCAATTAGCGATTGGGCGGGCGTTGGTGATTGACCCTAAACTCTTGATTTTAGACGAACCGACCGAAGGTATTCAACCGAATATTGTTGCAGAAATTGGGGAAATTATTCGCCGTTTAAATCGGGAAATTGGCTTGACTGTATTATTGGTTGAGCAAAAATTGCCCTTTGTGCGCAAAGTCGCGGATAGATTTTGTATTTTAGACCGTGGCAAGCACGTTGCGGCGGGAGAATTGGCAGAATTGAATGATGAATTAATTCAGCGGTATTTGACGGTATAGACTTTAAACTTGCCGTTTTTTGTCTGAACCCTAATTCGCATAATTAACTTAATTTCCTTAATTTTTCATTATGTTAATTAAGAAAATTAGGTAAATTAGGGTTCAGACAAACCTAAACTGCGTCACTTTTAACTTTTTATAAAAAGTTATTTCTTCTCACCAGCAGCTTTTGCACTTTCAGCAGCTTCGCTGGCTTTCTCTGCTTTTTCAGCTTTCTCGCCTGCTTCTTTAGCCGCTTCAGCAGCATCTTTAACTGCTAATAATTCAACTTCAAATACTAAAGTTTCGTTAGGACCAATTTTACCGCCGCCGCCGCGTGTACCATACGCTAATTCAGCAGGGATAAATAATTGCCATTTAGAGCCTTCGCTCATTAATTGTAATGCTTCTGTCCAGCCTGCAATTACGCCATTAACAGGGAAAGTCGCTGGTTCATTGCGTTTGTAAGAACTATCAAACTCAGTACCGTTTAATAATGTACCGCGATAATGCGTTGTTACTAAATCTTTATCAGTAGGTTTCTTACCTTTACCTTCGGTAAGCACTTTGTATTGTAAACCACTGGGTAAAGCAACTACGCCTTCTTTTTTCTTATTCTCTTCTAAGAAAGCTTTACCTTTCTTTGCATTTTCTTCGCCTGCTTTACGTTGCTCTTCGGCTTGTTTAGCAATGCGTTCACGTTGATAATTAGAAATTGTTTCACGGATTTCTTCTTCTTTCATTGTAGAAGTACCCGTCGCGCCATCTTTTAAACCTTGCAATAACACATCAATATTTACGTCTATTTGTTGTTGTTTTAAGTTCGTACCAACGTTGTGCCCAAGGCTATAGCTTAACTTATCTTTATCAGTCGCGGGTTTATCTGCTGAAAAGCTTGGTTGTGCAATGATTAAACCAGCAATTAATAAAGCAATATTGCGTTGTTTCATTATCAAAAGTCCTTCATCGGGGTCATGTATATAGAGTTACGCATATTAAATCATATTTCAATGACTTACTAGCAACTAGAAGTTAATGTTATGTAACCCATAATTCAATAAAATTAGTTTTTTACTTATTGATTAGAGATTTTTTCTTATTCTTTATATCAAAAAATAAGCGTAAACTGAATATAATTTTATTTAAGTTTACGCATAAAAAAAACGATAGTAATAGTTTTGTTGGCTTATGGATTGCATATCTTTGTTTGAATTCCAGAGCCCACTAAAGGTGACATATCTCGTGAAAAAAAAATATCTCTTTTTATTAATTTCTTCCTTAACCTCAATTAGCGTAAACTCTTTATTATTAACTGGTTGTAGCAGTTCAGCTACTAAACCAAGTTGGGAAGAACGTTATGATAAATTAGCTGACCCTATTTTAAAAGAGTATGAAGAAATTGCTCAAAATATGAGTAATGATGCTTTAACTTATAGCTTTAGTTTTAGCTTAGAAGACATGAAGAGTTCTTCGGCAAATGCTAATGCAAAAAATGCGGACGGCTTAACAGGCAAATCATTTTTGCTTAAAGCAAACTTTAATGGTGGTGAATTAGCTACTTTAACGCCCGAGGCAATTGCTGAATTAGAGAAAAAAATCGTTCCTTTGAAAACAATGCAAGATGTAAAGATTCATGTAGTTGGTCATACTGATAGCCGCCCTATCAGTCCGCAAACTCGCCCCATTTATCCAGATAATCAAGCACTCAGTGAAGCGCGTGCTCGCTCAGTGGCTGAGTATTTAAAGAAAAGTTTGCCTAATGCCACTATTACCCATGAGGGGCGTGGCGAATCGCAGCCTGTTGCAAGCAATAGCGACAGTGTAGGGCAATCTCAAAATCGGCGAGTAGAAGTCAATGTAAATGCACAGAAAAATACACCTGCGGTTGCTACGGGTGCAGTGATTAAGCAGCAAGTAGATGTGACTCCGATGCCGACCACTTATCAGCCTTGGTGGCATCCTTTAGTGATTAAACCGTTTAGCACTAAATCTAAACCAACTTATACAACAACCCAAGATTTATTTTCACGCACGATTGCGCATTCTAATCAAATCAAAGTTTTTAGCGAATTGCCTTTAATTCGTTATACGGCAATTGATGAGGCTGAAGGTAAATTTGATACTCATGCTTTTGTTGAAGCGATGTATCACGATTTAGATGAACCGATTGGCTCAACTTTAAAGACGGGACAATCACAAGGGCGGTTCTTAGAGCAGGAATGGTATCTTAAAGGCGGTGTGCGACAACCGTTAAAAACGGGGGGTGAAGTGC
>CAZKST010000069.1:0-12645 GCA_964555395.1 uncultured Thiotrichaceae bacterium
TCAACCATTTGATTGAACAGTATTTACCTGTCACGACACTGGCAATAGCTGAAGCTATTGCACTCCAATTAAAGTGTGTTTGCTATATCTGAATTGCGTAACGCCTAAATGTATATCCTGACAATCCTATCCTGAATTTATTCAGAGATTTCGAATTGTCTATACATTTCTTCAATAAGATTAACAGTGTATAAAGGACTATGGCTAGGGTTGACAAATTCTACCCCCACTTCATAACCTTCTGTTTCGGATTTATTTCTGCACCAAGCAACGCGCCCATAAACTTTTAACAATTCTACAGAAAAATCAAAAGGTGTATGAAAAACCATACTGATGCTACTATTAGGCGCAAAATAGGTTTCAGAATCAAATGATAATCCACCTTCCCCAATATTATTGAGCGATTGTAAAAATAAATCTTCCGTCGCACATACGGTAATTGGAATATTGGAATGATGACGAAGATATTGCCGTTTCTCAGCATCTGTAGAAACAGTAGCATTGACTGCGGTTGTAGTTACTACTTCTGGACTCATAAACTTTATCCTACTCCTCTGTGTTTACCTTCAACTTTATTGCCTTTAAACAGTTTACGCCCATGTTAATTTTAGCTGATGAAAATATTCCGTTTGTTCAACAAGCGTTTGGAAGTTTTGGAGAAATCCGTACCTTAGCAGGGCGCGACATTACCCGTCAACGATTAGGCAAAGCAGAAATTTTATTAGTACGCTCAGTTACGCCCGTGAATGCTGAATTATTACAAGGTAGCCATGTGCGCTTTGTCGGTACGGCGACCATTGGAACAGACCATTTAGATATAGCTTATTTAAAGCAAAATAACATTGTGTTTGCTAATGCACCTGCGAGTAATGCGAATTCCGCCGCCGAATATGTTATCAGTGCTTTACATATTATCGCACAGCTTCGCCAATTTGAATTACAGCAAAAAACGGTTGGGATTGTTGGCTGTGGAAATGTTGGCTCACGGGTGTGGCAAAAATTGCGGGCATTGGGTGTCACTTGTTTAGTCTGTGACCCGCCTTTGCAAAAACGGACACAACGCAATGATTTAGTTTCATTTTCAGAACTAAAACATGCCGATATTATTACTGCCCATGTCCCTTTAACTGAACAAGGTGCACATCCTACTCGACATTTAATAAATGCTAATTTTTTACAAGCTTTAAAACATGATGCGGTATTTGTAAATACTTCACGCGGTCAAGTTGTTGATGAACAAGCATTATTAAATCGTTTGTTAGAAATGCCTGAAATGACAGCTATTTTAGACGTATGGCATAACGAGCCTGCCATTAATCCCGCTTTATTACAACGTGCCACTTTAGCCACACCCCACATTGCGGGCTATAGTTATGATGGTAAATTGCACGGTGTAGAAATGATTTACCGCGCTTTATGTCACTTTTTAGGCAGTCAGCCGCATTGGAAAGTATCTGAAAACATCGCCCCGCCGCCCGTCAGTCGTTTAGCTTTTTCAGATTCTGTGAGTGATAGCGAAGCGGTATTTTTAGCAATTACCAGTTGTTACGATGTCCGCCGCGATGACGCTGCGTTACGCGCCCAGTTACGCTTAGAACGCTTAAAAGAAGGATTTGACGAACTGCGCAAACATTACCCTAAACGCCGTGAATTTAAATCTATGCAGATTTTTGTTCCGCCGCAGCGAGTGCGACTCATGCACTTATTACAAGGTTTAGGATTTGAAGTTGTGTTAGAAAGTTAGCAGGTCACTGAATCAGGTTTTCGCCTGATTCAGTCTATCATTTTTATAAACGTTTGCCTGCCTCATCAAATTCAATGGTTTCCATATCGCCATTTTCATCTGTGATTTCAGCTAATTGCAAAATACCGTTATCATAATAATGGTAACGATGGCTAAATTCTACTTCGCCATACACCACTTTTTCACATAACACCATTTTATCCTGTGCATCATAATGAGCGCGGAAATAGGTGATTCTATTGGTTGTATCTTCCAAAGGATTAACCAAATTTAACGGTAAATTCAATCCTGTATAAGACACAAAACATTGGCTTCTTGTTGCTTCACTCATAAATATTCACTCAGTCTTAAAATTCCCAAAAATACCTTTTAAATTGCATGGAAATTATAACGCAAATTTTTACGCCACTCAGTGAAATTCAACGCAGAATTTTTGCACTTATTAATTACTAGAAGTTGTACATTTCAGATAAAAGTAAGATGGACTGATTTGTAGGGTGGAATAGCGCAGCGTATTTCACCCTGAAACGCTACAAAATTGTCCGAACCCTGTCACATAACTCACTTAATTTCATTAATTTTTTCATTATGTTAATTATGATAATTAAGTGAATTAAGGTTCAGACAAAACGGTGGAATACGGCTTGCGCCTATTCCACCCTACATTTGCGCTTAACTTAATGGCAGTAACATGGGAGCGTGGGCACGAGATAAAAGCTAAACTGCGTAACTCCTATTCTATTTACTTTAAATAATTCTTTGCAAACAGTTGTAAACGTGCTTCAAAACGTTCAACATCATCGCGCAATATGTCAATTTGCTGTATAAATTCGTTGACTTCTAAAGGATTAGGTAAATATTTAGCTTCTTCCTGCCAGTATTCCACAAAGGTTCGTTGCCAATGATGAGATTGCGTATTGACATACTCCTGCGTTTGCTCAACAGCATTACCCACTTGAAACGCGGCTGTATCGCCCATCCAATGCGATAAATAGCCCTCCCAATCTAAATGCAACGCTTGCATAACATCACTAAATTTTTGCAATACTGCGACTTCACCAAATACTTGAATATCTGGATTTGCAACTAAATTAACATTTTTATTCATTAACAAATGCAATAAACTAAAAGGCGCACCAATTAAACGCACATTAACTTCTTGCGGTGCTTCTGTTAATAAAAAAATGCCAGTTTCTTCAATAGAAATAAAGAAACTTAATTCTAAACCTAATAAATGAATTTCTATTTTTTTACTATCTAAACTCTCCAACTGCGCTAAAATAGAAGGCTCTAAACGCAACGCTTGATTTAATAAAAACTCCGCGCTCTTTAAAGCAAATGGCAAAAATAAATTTAATGGATTTAAAAACATTGTTTCTCTAATTCCTCTATAGAGCACTCTGCATCATCGTGCATAATAACCACCGTATGTGCAATTTTATCATGCCACCCTTGTGAACGCGCATCAAACAACGCCCATAAAAACCCCAAACCGCCCGACATCACATTGATTGCATAGCCAATTAAACGTAAAACGCCTTGCACAGAATGCACAGGTTGTCCCGTCGTCGCATCGACTACTTTACAATCAAATAGCAATTTTGCAGGCGTAGCGGCTGTATAACTTTGCCAGAATTGCAAAATAATCAGCGAAGGCAATACGACATTTAAGCCAAAATGAATAGAGCGAGGAAAAACTGCGTCCAATCCAAACCAAATTAACGCTCCCGCAATAGCAAGAATAATGGCTTCAATCCATAAAAAATCTAAACCGCCCGCCAACACCCGCCGCCAAAACGGCGCGTATTGCCATGTGCGAGTTTTCACACCAGTATTTTCCGTTATATTTTCTGCATTTGCTGTCAACTCAGACGACAAAGGCAAAGTAACAGTCATCGGTGGCATGGCTAAAGTTTGGCTGTCTATAACAGGCGCATTAGCAGATAAAGGTTCAATGCTTAAACTCTCTGAATTTTTTACATTTTCAGTCATTCGCGACTCGCTTAAAATTTAAAACCACGATGTACAGCAACAATACCACCTTCTAAATTGTGATATTCGCATTTCTCAAACCCCACATTTTTCATCATGGCTAACAAGGTTTCTTGATTGGGGTGCATTCGAATCGATTCGGCTAAATATTGATAACTTTCTGCATCATTTGCGATAACTTTGCCCATTAATGGCAAAATTTTGAAAGAATAGAAATCATATAACGGCTTTAACGGCGCAATTTTCAATTCAGAAAATTCTAAAACCACCAAACTACCTCCTGGTTTTAACACTTCAAACATAGAAGCTAACGCTTTATCTTTATCAGTCACATTACGCAACCCGAAGGCAATCGTAATTAAATCAAAGGTATTTTTCTTAAACGGCAAGGTTTCAGCGTTGACTTGCGCCACTTCAATCAACACGCCTTTATCAACTAACCGCTCCCGCCCTACTTGCAGCATGGAATGATTAATGTCCGCTAATACCACCTGCCCCGTTTCTCCGACTTTAGCAGCAAATTGCAAGGATAAATCGCCCGTGCCACCCGCTAAATCAAGGATTTTATAGCCTTGTTTTACATTACATAAATCAATGGTGAATTTTTTCCACCAGCGATGAATGCCTAAGGACATCACATCATTCATAATGTCGTAATTGCTGGCGACCGAATCAAAAACATGACGAACTAACGTTGCTTTTTCTTCGCGTGGCACTTGTTTAAAGCCAAAATGCGTGGTTTTTTCAACAGACATGGACTTTTTCCTTATAAATAAACTTAAGAAGCGGCATTTTCAGCAGGAAAACGACTTTTTCCAGCGGCTTGCAGGCGTTCTAAATAACTTTGCCACAAAGTTTCTTGATTTTTACCTAAATGATATAACCAATCCCATGAATAAATCCCTGTATGATGTCCATCATCAAAATGTAAACACACAGCATAAGTTCCCACAGGGCGAATTTCTGTAATATTGACTTCTGCTTTACCCACTTGCAAAACGGCTTGCTCAGGCGAATGACCGCGCACTTCTGCCGACGGCGAATTTACTCGCAGAAACTCACAACTAAATTCAAAGTGTTCGCCCGTTTCAAAACTCACTTCTAAACGGCGCGATTTTTGATGGAAATTAATCGCTGTTGGCACGGGAATAGACATAATAAACTCACTTTTGACTAGAAATCGTTATTAAAAATTCATTTGATTTTAACTTAATTAACGCTTTAAATCCAATGCTTCTATTCCTGAATTCTTTTAGCAAGCTTTTTCTCTAAACATTAATTAATTCTTTGATTGCATTTATTGATGATTATATTAGAATTACGTTTTTATTTTTTAAGCAACTGGAATTTCAATGCGGCTAAGCAAAATTAAATTAGAAGGCTTTAAATCTTTTGTTGACCCAACCACCATTCATTTTCCTAGCAATCGGGTGGGCATTATTGGCCCTAATGGTTGCGGCAAATCTAATGTAATTGACGCTGTGCGCTGGGTTATGGGTGAAATTTCCGCCAAAAACCTGCGTGGCGGCGCGATGATTGACGTTATTTTTAATGGTTCAGCGACCCGTAAACCCGCGAATTCCGCTTCTATTGAATTAGTTTTTGATGAAGCAGATTTGCCCATGTATCCTGATTATAAAGAAATTGGGGTAAAACGGGAGATTTCACGCAATGGACAATCAAATTATTTCTTAAATGGCGTGAAATGTCGGCGTAAAGATATTACTGATTTATTTTTAGGCACAGGTTTAGGGCCGCGTAGTTATGCGATTATTGAACAAGGCATGATTTCGCGCATGATTGAAGCTAAGCCAGAAGAATTGCGGGTATTTATAGAAGAAGCAGCGGGCATTGCTAAATATAAAGACCGACGTAAAGAAACTGAGCAAAGAATGCAACAAACGCGGGATAATTTAGCGCGTTTAGATGAAGTGCGTTTTGAATTACAAAAACAATTAGAGAAACTACAACGGCAAGCGAAAGAAGCCGAACGTTATCAACAATTGAAAAATACTGAGCAATTATTAAAAGCGCAATTATTAGCGATGCGTTGGTATGCGCAAGAAAATTTAGTGCAAGAAAAGCAAATTTTTATTGAAACTCAAGCCGAGCAATTACAGAACGATTTAATTCAATTACACGAATTAGAAAATGATTACAAACATTACAAAGAACAGCGCATTCTTTCTCAACAACAATTAGAAGAAGTGCAAAATCAATATTACAAAATTGAACGTGAACTTGACCGTTTGCAACACTCCATCGCGCATAATGCTGAACGTCATGAGCAATTGCAATGGGATATTGAGCAAGCACAGACTGAAATTCAAAATGTGCAACGACAAATCCGCGAAGACCAACAGCATATTGAAATGTTGGAAGAAGAACTATTTGAAAATGAGCAACAATTATCAGAAGCGCATATTCTTGAAGCAGAAAGTGAACAAAATTCTCGCGAAGCGGATTTAAATGTGCAGCAATGGCAAGTGCAATGGGATGAGTTTAATCAACGCGCCGCCGAACCGACAAAACGCGCTGAAGTTGAGAAAACACAATTACAACATCTTGAGCAACGCTTAAAGCAAAATCAACAACGTTTAATTAAAAACGAAGAACAAAATCGGCAATTAGATACCCAGCACGCCGACACTGAGTTAAAACAATTAGAATTAGCGTTAACTGACATTGTTTCACAATTACAACACGCAGAACAACAATTAGCGCAATTACAAACTGAAGAATTAAAATGGCGTGAAGAAACCCAGCATAATGCACAGCATTTACATGAGTTAAATACCCAAGTACAAAGAATGACAGGTTTATTAGCGTCTTTAGAAGCTTTGCAGGATGCTGCTTTAGGTAAAGGCAATAGTGATTTAGACGCATGGTTACATGTGCATGAGTTAAAGCAAGTGAAAAGAGTTGCTCACACTTTGCAAGTAGAAACAGGGTGGGAAAAAGCCGTAGAAGTGGTATTAGGCGAGCGATTGCAAGCCTTTTGTGTGACCGATTTAAATGCTTTACAAACAGGGTTAGAACGCCCGCCGCAAGGAAAGCTTGCTTTAGTAGAAACACAAGCAGTTTCTCAAACTCTACAAAACAAAATGCAAGGTATTTTATTAGCAACTAAAGTCAATAATCCTGAAATTAAAAGTTTATTGGGACATGTTTATATTGCTGAAAATGTAGCACAAGCTTTGCAATTGCGTACTCAATTAACTGTAGAAAGTTCTTTTATTACGCAAGAAGGCATTTGGATTGGATGCAATTGGTTGTATAGTCAACAAGCGATGGATGAACAAGCCAGTGTTATTGCTCGCGAAAAACAAATTCAACAATTAGCCATTCAATTAGAGAAAACTGATAAAGAAGTTTTAAATTGTAGTGAGCATTTAGAAACTAAACGCCGCTTATTGCGTGAAACAGAAGTGCAACGTGATAGCACGCAAAAACAAGTCAATACCATTCGTCATCAATTATCGCAATTGCAATCACAACAAGGCGGAAAATCAGCACGTTTAGAAAATATGCGCTTGCAAATTTTACGCTTGCAAGAAGAAAAAGAAGAATTATTAATTGCTTTAGCCGATGATGAGCAAGCCATGGAAGAAACGCGAGCACAATTACATGCAAGTTTGCAAAGCATGACTGAGTTAGCAGATGAAAGAATGGAATTAAATCAACAGCGAGCAGAATTGCAAGAAATGGCGTTGCAAGCGCGGCAAGCATGGCAAATAGCAAAAGAGCAACGTCATCATTTAGAAGTTAAAGTAAATAGTGCTAAAACGGATATGAGTCGTTTGCAACAGGGTTTAGAACGTTTAGAAGAACGTTTAGAACAAGCTCAAATAGAGTTAGAAGATTTACAAAACACTTTGCAACAACAAATTGACCCGTTAGGCACATTACATGCTGAGTTGACAGATTGGCAATCACAACAAAGTTTAAATGAAGTTGCTTTAAGTCAAGCTAAACAAACACTGCAAAATATTGAACAACAATTAGTGCAATGTGAAGAAAAAAGACATGCTTTAGAGAATAAAACTCAGGAATTGCGTTTATCTTTAGAACATGCAAAATTAGAAATGCGAAATGCGGAAGAACGGCGACAAGATTTTGCTGAGCAATTAATGCAAATTCGTTTACCTATTCCTGAAAGTGAAAGAACTTTCACCCCTGCTCAATTAATTAATCCTAATCCTGTTACGTCAGAAAATGCTGAAGAAAGTAATGAAGAAAAAGTATTGCCTGAAACCACTTATGCACCTACACCAATTCAAGTTTTATCTGAATTGCCTGAACATGCCGATGAGCCGAGTTGGTTAGCCCAAATTGAAGCAACTCAGCGTAAATTAGATAAAATTGGCTCAGTGAATTTAGCTGCATTAGAAGAATATACGCAAGAATCGCAACGTAAGCAGTATTTGGACGAGCAAGCAGCGGATTTAAACAACGGTTTAACGTTGCTTGAGAATGCAATTAAAACGATTGATAAAGAAACGCGTCAACGTTTTAAATCCACTTTGGATAATATTAACACGACGTTGCAAACCATGTTCCCGCGTTTATTTGGCGGCGGTGAAGCAAAATTAGAATTGCAAGGTGAGGATTTATTAACTGCTGGAGTAGCCATTATGGCACGTCCACCGGGGAAGAAAAATTCTTCAATTCATTTATTATCAGGTGGAGAAAAAGCTTTAACTGCAATTGCCTTAGTTTTCTCTATTTTTGAATTAAATCCTGCGCCGTTTTGTATGTTAGATGAAGTCGACGCGCCTTTAGATGATGTTAATGTGGGACGATTTAGTTCTTTAGTCAATTTAATGTCAGAGCGCGTGCAATTTATTTTTATTACACACAATAAAATTACAATGGAAATTGCTGACCAATTAGTCGGCGTAACGCAACATGAATTAGGCGTTTCGCGTCCTGTGAGTGTGGATATTAATAAAGCAATGGATATGATTAACGCTTAAAGTTGTTTAAGCAAAAACCTGCTAGGTTTTTAAAACCTAGCAGGTTTAATTTATTTAAAAAATCACTGCACAGGATAAACCACTTCAATATTGGAATAATTCCCCATTCCGTTACAATTTTCAGCAATAATCGCAATATATAGCGCGGCGGGATAGGTGTAATCCACTGATAAATTAGTTAATTCGCCTAAATTAACACTGCCTAATTGACTAAAATCTAATGCGCCGACGGGCAAATATAACAGCCAATATTGACTGGCAAAGGCGGTATTATTCCATGTCGCAGTTGCGGTAAGTCCTTGTTGTGTTAGCGTTAAATTCGGTGTTTCGGGTAAAGGGGTTAATTGTGGCGTGCAGACAATCGGTTTACCGCTTAAGCTGGTAAATTGTGCATCGGGCACATAATTTCTAATAAACGCATTGAAATAACTGAGTCTTGTATAAACGCCGGGGGTATGCGGTTGTCCACATTTTGCCGCGCCGAAACTCACTAAGCCAATTTGTACTAAACTGTCTGCGGTTAATAGGGGGCCGCCGCTGTCTCCGTCGCAAGAATCGCCATTTCCTTCATCTATTGCGGCACAAATCAACGAATTAGTATTATTAATCACTTCCCCGCTTTTAATCACATCCGCTTCTGTTAATTGTGCATCACAAAGCGCGCTATCAACCACTGGCATAATAAGCGATTGTAATTGCGAAGGAAAATTTGAAATGCTACTGGTTGAAGTATTACCCCAACCTAAAACCAGTGTTGCACTGCCCGTTGCAATATCGGGGGTTGTTTCTGATAACAAGGCAACCATTGGAATATTCAGCGCAGTTTGCAATTCAATTAGAGCTAAGTCATTAATCAATAAGGCAGGATTATAATCAGGATGCACAATAATTTGCTTAACCGCAATGATTTGTCCCGTCGTATCATTTAAATTCGCTTGCCCTACTAACACATTGATACTACTCGGAGAAACCACAATGTCAGAAGAGTTGCGTGTTACACAATGCGCCGCCGTGAGTACCCACTGATGGGCAATCAGCGTGCCGCCACAAAATTGTGAATCATCGCGGGCTTCTAAGATAGCAACCATCCATGGGTAATGGGTCAAAGTGGCATCTTCACCGCCAATAATGCGGGGCGAATTATTGCTTTGCGCTATCGCGGCTATTTGCAGGCATAAAAAAAAGCAAACACCGAGAACAAATTGCCCCGCTGCTTGCTGTATATATTTGAGTAAGTTCATAAATTTTAGCTTATGTTGCGTCAACTCCGTGGTTTGAAGTCTGCAAAGAACTGCGCCATTTGCTGGTAAAACTGCTGCTGCCGCGCATTATTCGCTGGAGGCAAGACTAATTCCAAAGTAACAAATTGGTCGCCCGCAGTTTGTTTAGAGGGTAAACCGCGTCCTTTTAAGCGCAATTTTTGCCCATTGGCAGAATTGGGCGGGATTTTAATTTCCACCGTCCCTGCTAAAGTCGGCACTGCCACTGTTGTTCCCAGCGCGGCTTCCCATGGGGCAAGGGCTAAGGTGAAATAAATATCGCGCCCTTCCACTTTATAGCGTGCATGAGGCAATAAGTTGATTTCTAGCAATAAATCGCCGCCGTTATTGGCTTGTCCTGCCAAACGGATTTTTTGCCCTGCAATCACGCCTGCGGGAATTTTTACATTCAACGTTCGCGCCTGTGAGCGTCCAAAACGGTCAGTTTCACTGACTTGCAACGCCCGCGTTGTGCCGTGAAATGCCTCTTCTAAACTGATACTAATCGCCTGTTGTTGCGCTTCAGGCGCGGGACGATGTGGATTAGCAGAAAATGGCGACTGGCGGCGAGTGTTTTTACCAAATAAACTATCGAAAAAATCGCTAAAATCCACATGGTTAGAAAAGCCCGCCCGTCCTGTGCCAAAATTAAAGGCTGATTCCCACTCAGGTGGTGGACGAAAATCTTGCCCCGCTTTCCAATGACTGCCTAAACGGTCATACGCAGCGCGCTTTTCAGAATCTTTGAGCACTTCATACGCTTCATTGACATTTTTAAAATGGGTTTCGGCATCTTTTTCTTTGCTGACATCAGGGTGATACTTACGGGCTAATTTACGGTAAGCATGTTTGATTTCTTCGGGTGAAGCACTGCGTGTTACCCCTAATATTTGATAATAATCTTTGTATTCCATGATTTCCTAAATAATAAGCCGTGAGAGTCAACTGAATTAAAGGAAATATAAACGCTCTAAAAAAACAATGCAAGATTGTTGGTTTAAACAATCTTGCATTGCAAAGATTTAAATAAAATTGCTTGCAATCTTAAAAAAACTAGGGGGAATTTTTAAATTATTCGCAAGCAATTATTTATTTAAAATTTATTCCCAACCTACGTTAATTTTACGCGATTGCGCCTGTTGTCGTTTAGGAATGCTGATTTCTAACACGCCATTTTTACCCGTCGCGCTGATATGTTCAGCATCTGCCGTGTCGGGCAAGCTAAAGCGGCGGTAAAACACACCGCGAGAGCGTTCCATGCGTTTAAAATATTTGCGTTCTTCATGGTTTTCAGTGTAGCGTTCGCCTTTAATGGCTAAGATGCTATTTTCCATCGTGACATCGATAGTTTTGGGGTCAACACCCGGTACATCTACCAAAATTAAGAAACGGTTTTCTTCTTCCTTAATGTCAACTGCGGGTGTCCATGTGCTGGTTGCAACCGTCGTTTCTTCATCAGCATTAGGATTGTAACGCGCATACATTTGGTCTAAATCTTTATACAATTGATTTAAGAAAGTCCAAGGTTCATTACGAATAGCCATGATTAAATCTCCTATTTGAATTTGAAATTGATGTATCTTTAACTGATACCCTATATAAGAATCCAACAAAGCAAATCAAGAGATATTTTTTAAATTTTTTAAGCAAAACTTTAAGCAACTTCTTTAAATTAAGTGTTAAGCATTGCTATATAAGTTTTCATTTAATAATTTCAAGTCATTTTTTAAAAAAGGTGCATTATGTTATTACCTGATGTGTTTATCGTGGGCTGCGGTTATGTCGGCACGCATTTAGCCGATGTATTGCTCAATGAGTATGACGATGTGGAAGTGATGGCGTTGGTGCATTCACAAGAGAGTCATCAGCGTTTGCAGGAATTGGGCATTTTGACTGTGCCCGGTGATTTAGAGGATGCCAAATTGTTATCTGAATTGCCGATTGATGGCACTTTGTTGTATTACTTCGCGCCGCCGCCGAGTCAGGGCGTGAAAGATACGCGGCTGGCGAATTTGTTGAGCACTTTGAAAAAGCCGAGTCAGTTCCCGCAAAAAGTGGTGTTGATTAGTACTACGGCGGTGTATGGCGATTGTCAGGGCGATTGGGTGGATGAATCGCGCCCAATCAATCCACAAACGGAGCGGGCAAAACGGCGGGCGGATGCGGAGCAGCAATTGATAAGTTGGGCGACGGCAAATAAAGTGCCTTATGTGATTTTGCGGGTGGCGGGGATTTATGGCGCGGAGCGTTTGCCCGAAGCGCGGTTAAAAGCGGGGTTGCCTGTGTTGAAAGAAAGTGAGTCGCCTTTTAGTAATCGCATTCATGTTGAGGATTTGGTCGAGGTGTGTTTGGCGATGGGCGAATTGGAAGCGACGGGAATTTTTAATGTGAGTGATGGGCATCCTACGACGATGACGGATTATTTTAATCAAGTGGCGGATGCGTTGAAATTGCCACGCCCGCCGCAGATTTCGCGAGCAGAGGCGGGGGCGCAGTTGAGTGAGGAGATGTTGTCGTATTTGGCGGAGTCGCGGCGGGTGAAGATTGATAAGTTGGTAAAAGCGGTGGGCTTGGAGTTGCGTTATCCGACGTTAGCCGAGGGGTTGGCGGCGGGGTAGGTATTTGAAGTTAATCAAAAGGACAGGTGTTTTTTTGATGCCTGTCTTATAATGTG
>CAZKST010000070.1:0-12608 GCA_964555395.1 uncultured Thiotrichaceae bacterium
TCGCCGCCGCGTTCAAAATCAAACCACAAAAACGGCACAGTCGGATACGCTTCCATTAAAGCATGTTGACTAAAACCGACTTCAACAATTAATAAGCCTTGCGGGGTTAAAAAATCCGCCGCTTGACTTAAAATCTGGCGCACGAAAAATAGCCCATCTTCCCCCGCTTCTAAGCCTAAACGCGGTTCATGATGATATTCTTCTGGCATGGTGGCGATTTCTTCCGCGTCCACATACGGCGGATTGCTTAAAATAATGTCGTATTTCATGCCTTTTAATGCACTGAATAAATCGGATTTAACCGTAAAAACCCGCTCTTGCAAACCATAATGCTCAATATTGTCTTGAGCAACGCGCAAAGCTTCAGGCGAAATATCCACCGCGTCGACTTCGGCTTCAGGAAACGCTAACAACGCGCTGGCAATCGCAATACAACCGCTACCCGTGCATAAATCTAACGCCCGTTTGATGTTTTTTCCTTCAATCCAAGGTTTAAAACTGCTTTCAATGAGTTCAGCAATCGGAGAACGGGGAATCAGTACATTTTCATTCACAAAAAATTGCATCCCCGCAAACCATGCAGTTTGGGTTAAATACGCAACGGGAATGCGTTGATGTAAACGTTTGTTTAATAACTCTAAAATAAAAATTTTTTCTTTATACGTTAAACGGGTTGTCCAGAATTCTTTAGGAATATTATGCGGTAAATGTAAGGCATACAGCACCAGCGCGAGGGCTTCATCAATCGCGTTGTCTGTGCCGTGCCCAAAAAATAAATTAGCTTCATTAAAGCGGCTCGCGCCCCAGCGAATAAAATCGGCAATGGTGTGTAATTCTTCTGCGGTTTGTTCCATCATAAATGCGTTTTCCTTGTGGATTGAGTGTTGCTGTTGCGCCGCCGCTTTAAAAATTTATTCCCAACTATTCCCAACTTAATTGTGAGCCTGTGCGATAATCGCGTACCCGTCCTTCAAAGAAATTCACTTCTTGTTTCATTTCATAAGCAGAAATCCAAGGCATTGGGTGTTCTTTGATGTTGAACAGCGGGGCTAATTCAAATTGGCGACAGACATTATTTGCCATAAATTTGGCGTAGTCGCTATACGTTGCCACTGATAAGCCTGGAATGCCACCGTTGGGCATGGTGGCTTTGCCGAAGTTGATTTCTAAGTGTACCGCTTCATTGATAATTGCCCGTGCGCGTTCTTGCATGGCTTTATCCCATAATTGCGGATTTTCACGGATAATTTGTTGAATTAACCAGCGTCCATTGATGGCGTGCAGGTTTTCATCGCGCCAAATGTATTGGTATTGTTGCGCGGTGTTGCGTAATTTGTTTTGCCGCGCCAAGGCAAAGACTTGTGAAAAGGCAACGGGGAAGAATAAATATTCAAAAACGTAGTAGCTGATTAAATCTTCTAATAATGCGCGGTTTGCAACGTAATCGCCGATAGGGGCTTCACAATTTACGACATTGTTGGTAAATGTTAAGTTCCAGTTTAACTTTGTAACTAATTCAGGCACTTCTTGGTACAAATTGAAAATTTGTCCTTGTCCTTTTTCATCTAATCCGAAAGATTCTAAAATGAAGAAATAGGATTCAATATGGTTGGCTTCTTCTGCCATTTGCCAGCGCAAGTATTGGCGCATTTCGTTGGCGGTAATGTGCTCTAAAATGGCGTTGTCTAAATTGTCGGGCACTAAGTTATCAGAGGCGGTTAAATAGGAAATATTGCATTTAAACATCCAACGTTCTTCTTCTGTCAGTTTATTGCCAGAATTCCAGAGTAACTTATCATCACCCATGGCAATATCTGCAGGCACCCAGAAATTATTGCGGGCGTTTAAAAAGCGTTGGCGCACGTCAGGATATTTAAACGGAATCGGTTGGCGTACATCATAACCGTTACCGCCGATAATTTTAACGCTGTCTGCATGGGGGACACGATGACCAACCGATACGGGGTCAAGACTGCGCACCCGTACTGCTTTTTTAGCGGCATTGATAGAGGTATCTGTTTGAATCACGACAGGGGCGTGCATCGGTGCTTGATTTAAGACAGGATTGGTCAATGGCGGGTTGACTATTGTTGATTTTGCTGCATTATTGAACGCTGTTTCTTCTTGCGCTGATTCTAATGGAATACGGCTCACTTGTGAAAAAGTCCGCGCTGCTTGCGCCATTGCTGGTTTATCTAAAACTGAATGCGCTTTTTTCTTTTGTAATGGGCTTTCAGCAACAGGTGAGTTAATATCAAAAGGTTCGTCAAAATTGAGCATCACGAGACTCCAACTGGGTAATCGGCAATAGAAGGTAGGGTATTTTAGTGTAAATTTTAGTTAATGCAATTTGTTCAAATTTAGGGTTTTGAGATGCGTTAGCATGAATAAAGATGAACTCTCCTCTCTATTTTCGGGGATGTAGCAAGAGTGGTTTGTGGAATAACTAACGTTCAAACTGAATGCCAAACAAAAATTAAATTTATACCATTATTGCAGTGTAAAAATTTTTATTTAGAATTCAATAGATTATTTTTTGTAAAATTACTTTTTAGAAATAAGGAAGCCTTTTCATGCAACCTATGCTTAATATGGCGATTAAAGCCGCTCGCCAAGCAGGTAACGTATTAATTCGTAAATTTGAACGTCGGGATGAATTGCAAGTTTCAAGCAAAGGATTACGCGATTTTGTCAGTGATGCAGATAAAGCTGCTGAACGGGCAATTTTAGAAACCTTAATGAAAGCTTATCCTACCCATAGCTTTTTAGCAGAAGAAAGTGGATTACAAACAGGTAGCGATTTTGAGTGGGTAATTGACCCTTTAGATGGAACAACTAATTATATCCATGGTCATCCTCAATTTGCGGTGTCTATCGGCTTATTAAAAGAAAAACAGTTAATGTTAGGCGTAATCTATGACCCGTTGCGTGATGAGTTATTTCAAGCAATGAAAGGCAATGGCGCGCAATTAAATAATCGGCGAATTCGGGTCGGCTCGGCGTTGTCATTAAATGATACGTTGATTGGTACAGGTTTCCCCTTCCGTTATCCCATCTTGGTTGAACCTTATTTGCAAATGTTTAAAGCGGTTTATCCACATGTAACTGATATTCGCCGCGCAGGTTCGGCGGCTTTAGATTTAGCCTATGTCGCGGCGGGGCGTTTAGATGGTTATTGGGAAATGGGTTTAAAAGCATGGGACATGGCAGCAGGGGCATTGATTGTGCGTGAAGCGGGCGGTTTTGTGACAGATTTCAGTGGTGGTGCAGAATATTTAGAAACAGGGAATATTCTGGCAGGCAATGGCAAAGTGCTGAATGGCTTATTGCAAACGATTCAACCCTGTTTAATTGAAGGTTTGCGCAAATAACAGGATAGGAAAACTCATGATGTCAACACCCCGCGTCGCACTGTTTGTTACATGTTTGGTGGATTTTTACCGTCCTTCGGTTGCTTTTGCCGCGTTGCGATTATTGGAACAAGTAGGCTGCGAAATTTTTGTGCCTGAAGCACAAACCTGTTGCGGACAACCTGCCTTTAATCAAGGCGATGTTGCTACAGCCCAAGCTTTAGCCCAGCAAGTCATTGAACATTTTCAAAATTATGACTATGTGGTGTTGCCATCAGGCTCTTGCGCTGGCATGATGCGGATTCATTATCCTGAATTATTTAATAATAATGCGGTAATGACTGAAAAAGTCGCTGCCTTTGCCGCTAAATGTTATGAATTAACCGATTTTCTCAATCGGCAAGGCTGGTTACCTGCTACCTCAGAAAGTTACAGTGAAACCGTTACTTATCATGACAGTTGTTCAGGCTTGCGGGAGCTAGGCATTAAAGCGCAACCGCGCCATCTCCTCAATTTAGTGGGAGTCAATGTCAAAGAAATGGAAAATACTGACGTATGCTGCGGATTTGGCGGTACTTTTTGCGTTAAATACAGTGATATTTCCACGCGCCTTGTGACTGATAAAGTCAGCGACATTGAAGCTAGCGGCGCAATGACGCTTAGCGGCGGCGATTTGGGCTGTTTATTAAATATTGCGGGACGGTTAAAACGCCTTGCCAAACCGATAAAAGTCTATCATGTTGCGGAAATTCTCGCGGGTAGTGCGATAGACACTCCCAGCATTTAATGTTGCTAACTATCCGAGTATTTATCTGTCCCTATTATGCAGATTAAGTTTAAATCTCAACACCGAGTTATTCTAAAAGATGTCGCGCAAGAAAATAAAGTCTTCAATTTTCGCGTTATTTTAGGATGGTTGGGTATTATTCTCGCTTTGTCTTTTGTGGTGATGCGCTTGTTTTTTTTACAAGTGACCAATCATGAGCAATACACCACATTATCAGAAAATAACCGTTTAAAAATTCTCCCATTAACGCCCAGTCGCGGTTTTATTTATGACCGTAACGGCGTGTTATTGGCTGAAAATCGAGCTTCTTATCGTTTAGAAATCACACCTGAAAAAGTCGAAGATATGGACGCGACTTTAAAAGCGTTAAGTGAATTCATTCGTTTAACAGATGAAGACATTAGCCGTTTTAAAAATCAGCTCAAACGCGCCCGCCGCTTTCATCCTGTCCCCTTACGTTATTATCTCAACGAGGACGAAGTCGCCCGTTTTGCGGTGCAACGTCACCGCTTTGATGGGGTTGATGTTTCCTCAGATTTAAGTCGGCGTTATCCGCTAGGCAGTGTAGGCGCGCATATTGTGGGCTATGTAGGACGCATTAACGAGCAAGAATTGACCACAATTGACCGCTCCAATTACACCGACAGCGAATATATTGGCAAACTTGGCATTGAAAAAGCCTATGAAACCGCATTACACGGCAAAGTCGGTTTTCAACATGTAGAAACCAACGTACAAGGGCGGATTTTGCGCGTTTTAGAACGCACAGCCCCCGTACCAGGGCGGAATTTATATTTAAATGTGGATTTTGCTTTACAAGCATACACAGAGGATTTAATTAAAAATGAACGGGCGGCGGTCGTTGCGATTGAACCCGCGACGGGCTCTGTCATTACATTAGCAAGTATGCCCAGTTTTGACCCCAATTTATTTGTCGGTGGAATTGATAGCGCGACCTATAAAATTTTGCGCGATTCGCCCGACCGCCCTTTATACAATCGCGCTTTACGCGGGGTTTATCCACCCGGTTCTACAGTTAAACCTTTTGTTGCACTGGCTGGATTAGAATACGGCATTCGGACTGAAGGCAGTCAAACTTGGTGTCCAGGTTGGTATACTTTAAGCGGACAAGCCCACCGTTATCGCGACTGGAAACGGACAGGACATGGTTATGTCAACTTAGTACGCTCTATCGAGCAATCTTGTGACGTGTACTATTACGATTTAGCGCATGATTTAGGCATTGACCGTTTATATACATTTATGACTCGCTTTGGATTTGGTAAAAAAACCGACATTGATTTAACGGGCGAATTATCGGGTTTAATGCCTTCCAAAGAATGGAAAACCCGTGTGCGTAAAACGTTATGGTATCCGGGGGAAACTTTAATTACAGGGATTGGACAAGGTTATATGCTGTCCACACCATTACAATTAGCCGTTGCGACAGCCGCTTTAAGTATGCGCGGACAATTACGCCAACCGCGTGTTGGTTTTGCATTAGACGATCCTGCAACGCATGAATCAGAAGTTATTCGTTCACCTTTACAAGCTATGATTGCGTTAAAAGATGAAAAATTTTGGGATGCTTCTATTCGCGGGATGGAAGCGGTTGTCAGTGCACACGGAACAGCGCGTAAAGTGGGTTTTCGGTCGCCTTATCGTTTTGCAGGGAAAACAGGGACAGCGCAAGTTTTTGGAATTAAACAAGATGCACGTTACGATGCCCGAAAAATTGATAAGAAACTACACGACCACGCATGGTTTATCGCTTTCGCACCTTTAGATGACCCTAAAATTGCGGTCGCGGTGATTGTAGAAAATGGTGGAAGCGGGAGCGGTGTCGCCGCCCCAATCGCTAAAAAGGTGATGGATTACTATTTATTAGGTGCGCCTGCAACCAGTTCAGACGATAAAGATGCACCCGCAACGCGTACGCATTCGGAGTAGATAACTATTAAAAAACCTGCTAGGTTTTTAAAACCTAGCAGGTTAGCATAAATATCCTAAACTCTTTAAAATTTGCAAAGCAAGTTTTAAAGCTTCCCCAGCTTCCCTTTTAGAAAATGATTTATCTGTATAATCAGCTTTAGTGCGTCGCTCTTTTAAATCTTCTAATCGATTGGCAATAACTGGTTTATGATGTTCTCTACAATGATCAATGACTAATTGGTGTACACTAGCACCGCAATTTTTTAATTGACATTTGTTTCTAGCGGCGAGAAAAGCTGAATAATACGCCCGACTTATAATACTACGATATAAAGCTTCTGCTGGAAAATCATTAGCTAAATCTGCTTGTTTATACAATTCAGAAGCAAGGTGATAAAAGTCAACGGGATTAAACATTTTTCCAATGCTGCGCAATAACAACATACTCTAAACTAGAAAGCATTTCTTCATTTTGCTCAATTAAAGCAAATAACTGTTCTTCTTTTTCAGTAATTTCTTCATCAGTTTCTAAATTTGAAAATACAGTAATTCTCAAATGTGAATCTGTCTTATCAATGGGACTTTCCCATACTGTAAAATCAGTTGTTATTTTCCCATAGACTTGATTAATCAAAGATGTAAGTTGATTGATGAAATTATAAAGCATTGGGTGTTTATCTAAAAAATTCTCTACTTCTGGAGTAAAATATTTTCTTTGATAAGAAGAGTTTGTTAAATTTGAAGAAAATGGTTTTTCATACTGAGGAAGTGTTACCGAGTTTGTATGTTGTAATGAAGGTAACGTAGCTATTGCCATTGCAGTGGCAACAAAACACACTTTCGCCTCTGGTAATTTTTGAGATAAATAAGAAGGGTTCATTTTATTCATTCCTCATTTACACCAAAATATTGAACAAGTTCTTTTTTAAGCATTTTAAAAAACAAATCTTTTTGTACCTGATGCAGTCTATCTAATAGATTCAGGGGATTATTCCAAAAATCATTATTATCAACCGTTTTTAAATGAGAGCTTATATCTAATAACAAGCCTTTATTTATTTCATTATTAACGTTAGAAATAAGCATCGTATTGGGAATAATTTGTACTACTGTTGTAATGTCATTTTGTTTAATTTCAGTTTGCAAATTAAAATTTTCTAAATTTAATTCAGCAAGTTGTACTGTTACATTCAACCCAGTTAATAGATTTGAATGCGTTTCATGAGCTAATAAATTGAGATATTTTAAAGAAACCTGTTCAATTTGATTAATCAATTGAGTTTGTTGTAGAACGGTGATTAACTCTTTAATTTTTGATGAGAAGTTATCCCAGCCTTGATAAGGACGAATATTATTTAAACTAAAAACATGCTCACCTAAACCAATAATATAAAATTGACCATGCAAGCGGTGCGTTACTTGATAAACTAAATCAGGATTTTGCTCTAAAACTTCTTTAGGTAAATAGCCATTAGGCAATTGTTCAATTTTAGGAAAATCTTTTCTAAATTTTTCGTACAAAATCCCGGGTAAAATATTTCTAACATTTTCTATTTCACTTTTAAAGTGAACTTCAAAAATAGCTTCAATAATAGGATTGTTTTTTAAGGATTTTGGATGCTGCGGCATAATTGGAATGTTAATTTAGTAAAGTATAATTGAGCGAAAGTATAACAAATATTTCTACATTTTTTATTAAACCTTTACCCATAAAAAAAGCCACTTATCAGAATAAGTAGCTTTTATTTTGAAACTTCAATTAATTAAATCTATCCAAACGTCTCTTGCGTAATATTACTAAACCACGCATCTGCATAAACCGCTTCTAATGCACGCACTTGGTCAGTTGCATTGGTTGGGCTAACGCCGCCAGAGCCTGCCACTTCTACTAACGAACCTTCTGCACCTACTGTATAAACCCCCGCAATCGTAATTCCGTACTGAGGAGATAATAAACTGTAGCAAGTATTAATATGCGTTGGAGAACTGAAACTTTCTCCCCAGACTTTCGCCACGACCGCAGCGGCGCAAATTTTACCTTGACTATTTGCTGAATAGCCCGATTTCGGCATTTTACCTGCAATTGCCGCATCACCAATGACATAAACATTGGGAACTAATTTAGATTCAAACGTTGCTTGATTAACAGGACACCAGCCGCTTGCATCTGCTAAACCAGAGATTTGAGCAACTTTACCCGCTTGCTGGGGGGGAATAACGTTTAAAACCGCGCCTTTATGCTCGGATAAATCCGTGTGCAAGGTTAGATTTTTAGCATCCACCCGCACCACTTTGCCATCGCCTGAACCGCCTACCCATTCTACATTTTTGCCGTATAACTTCGCCCAGCCTTCTTCAAATAACGCTTGTTTAGAAAAACTGTCTTTAGAATCTAAAATCACTACTTTAGATTTAGGTTTATGTTCTTTTAAATAATGCGCAATTAATGAAGCCCGTTCATAAGGCCCTGGTGGGCAGCGGTAAGGATTGGCGGGCACGCTTAAATACACCACGCCCCCATCAGACATTGCTTGTAACTGCTTGCGCAATAACAAAGTTTGCTCGCCTGCTTTCCACGCATGGGGCACTAACTCACTGGCAGCTTGGTCGTAACCTTCTAGCGCGCCCCATTTTAATTCAATCCCTGGTGAAACAATCACAAAATCATATTCTAGGCTTTTACCGTCGGCTAAAATGACTTGTTTGCGCGTTGCATCTACACGTTCGGCAGTTGCATAAACCACTTGCACGCCATATTTTTCACTTAATGCTTTATAATTAAAAGTGATTTTTTCTAAACTGGTTAAATCAGCAATGACTTTATTGCTGAAAGGACAAGAAATAAATTGCTTATTTTGCTCAATTAAAGTGACAGCAATGCTGGGGTCATAACGGCGAATATATTTTGCTGCCGTCGCGCCACCATAACCGCCGCCAATCACTAACACCCGCGCTTTGGGAATGTTAGGCTGTTCGGCTAAACTCCGTTGCATCATGCCCAAACTGCTTGCTGCCGCGCCAATGCCTGCTAATTTTAAAAAATGCCGTCTATTCATTATTTTCCTCCCGATTTTTTCGCAGGCGTTTTCTGCTCAAAATAGTTCGCTAAGGTTTTAATTTGCTCATCGTTATAACCTTTTGCAATTCTATTCATCAGTGTAGATTCGCGCTGTCCCGTTTTAAAACCTTGCAAAGCTTCGGCTAAATAATCGGCTTTTTTGCCGTATAAACTGGGAATTGCGGTGGGAGTTGAGCCTTCTAAACCATGACAACTGGTGCAAGGTGCGGCTAAAGCTTGTGAAGCTAAGGGCGGGGAATTTTCTGCGGAAGCCGCAAAGGACATATTACTTAACAGCATTGTGCTCATTAAGTAAGTTGCCCAAACTGTTTTTATCATTAATCTGTGCATGTGAACTCTCCTACAAACAAAAAATTTTATTAACTTTGATTATTGTAAAAGAGAAAAATTATTTTTCAATTAAAAATCAATTATTTAAAGTTATAACGCCATTCCAAAACAGTCTATTGTTATAAAAGCGTATTTTTATATAACAAATAGCTTTAAGGTTTGTTCGGGTAAGTAGTAGCCACGTTTATCTGCTGTGAGCACTTTAAATTTAATAATATTTTCGCCACTTTGCAGCAATCGCGTATCAAAGGTTGCAGCAAAGCCACATTTGCGATAATGCTCATTGCCCAAACTACGCACAATATCAGGACGCTCTTTGCCGTATAACGCTAAAATCGCGGACTTACGATTTAAACAAATAAAAACATTGCCTGCTGCTTGTTGATAGGGTTTATCAATTGCCCAGCCGCGAATAGTGACTTTGGTTTCTTTTTGGCGGTCAATTACGGTATGGGCGGCGATTAATTTGCGCCCATTCACGGATTCAACCACACATAAAGTTGCATCGCCTAAAAAATGCAAATAGCGAACCCATTTAAATATTAAAAACAAAACAAATAAACACACTGTCGCGCTACCCAGTCCCCCTAATAAAGCTAATTGTAAGGTTGTTTCAGTTTTTAACAGTGTGCCAATGCCCAACGCGCCGCTCATGGTGCTAATCATCACTATCACTAAAACGCCTAAAAAAATCAGTAACTCTTGTTTATCTTTCTGTTTTTGTACAACGGCTAAATTTTCACGCGCCGCTTTATGATGATTTTTTAAAGTCTGTCCTTGTAAATATTGTTGATAACATTCAACGCTATTTTGTTGTTTTGCCCATTGCCAAAATTGCTCATCTTCTTCTTGTTTAATGCCTAAAGTGGCTTTTGGGGTATGCAAAGCAAATCCTGTAATGACAATATCGCCTTGTTCAACAGTTAAATGCACTTTAACCGATTGATTTGCTGATAACTCTGCCATTTGTGATGCGGGTATTTTGACGTATAAACCTTGCGCTAAATTGGACGGCAACCAACTTAACCAATCTACTTTTAACGGTAAAGTTTCTGTTTTTGCTTGATAACGCTCAGTTAATAAGGTCGCCATGCCCGCTAAATAAGGATTGCCGTTTTCAATTCGTTGTGCAAATTGTTCCCATGATTCTTGCTCGGCTTTGTCTAAATCAGGAGGAGTAAAAACGTTAGAAGGCGGTGGACTGGGCTCTGCTACAAAGGAATTAGTAGGCGATTCGGCTGGAGTTGTTTCAGCGGTTGGCGGGGTAATCGCGGCGGCGGTATTTTTTTGACGTTGTTGCCAAGCCTGCTGTGCTTGTAAAACTTGCTGACGATAAATTGCTTCATCTTCTTCAGTCATCCCAAAAAAGAATTGAAATTCCCAACCACATTGTGGACATAGATTTGCAGAATCATCAACGTGATATTCACAAATAGGACATGAAAACATAAGTAACCAATCCTTAGCCGAAGAAAAAAATAGCCCATTATCAATGCTTTTGACTCGCGCTAAAGTTAAATTAATTTCAGTATTTTGCGCATAAAACCGAGCAAGAGAATTAAAACTATTGCTTTAAAAAATTGTACTTTACAATGAAGCGGTTTTTAGCTTGCAAAACACGCTTACTTGATAAATTCTAAATGATAGCAATGCCAAAACCCTATTTTGTCACTGAATATTTATCGCTAAAATACACACGCACTTAATTTTTCTATTCCCCCTTAACAACTCAAGCCAGCAAAAAAAGGCAATACTATGAAATATTGCAGCCAATGCGGTTCAAATGACTTAATTACTAAAATTCCTAATGGCGACACCCATCTTCGTTTAACATGTAATGCGTGCGGCGCAGTACATTATCAAAATCCTAAAATTGTTACAGGTTGCTTAGTGCTCAGTCGAACGGATGAAAAGCGACATGACCGCGTTTTACTTTGTCAGCGTGCGATTGAGCCGCGTTATGGATTGTGGACATTTCCCGCGGGCTTTATGGAAAATGAGGAAACAATAGAACAGTCTGCCTTGCGGGAAACATGGGAAGAAGCCGGCGCGAAAATCCAAGACTTGCAACTTTATGCTATTTTTAGCATCCCGCGTATTAGTCAAGTGTATATGCTTTTTCGGGGCTATTTAGATGAACAAGTGCAACCGGCTTTTCAAAAAGGTGAAGAAAGTTTAGCCGTACAATTATTTGAAGAAAAAGAAATCCCTTGGGACACATTGGCATTTCCCATTGTGCGCAAAACCCTCAATTTTTATTTTGCTGACCGTCAATGCGGAGATTTTCCCGTTCGTGTTTTAACGGTTGATTAAGAAGGAGAAAAATTACAATGCGTTTTACAGCATTCATTATCACCGTTTTTTATTTATTACTCAGTGCCTACTCTGTTGCATGGGCAACGAATGGTTATAACGCCACCGTGCCGATTGCTTCACTTGACCGTCAAGCCATAGAAGAAGGATTTAAACAAGCATTAACTCAAGTGTTAACTAATTTATCTGGCGATGCTCAAAAAGTGCAAAGCCCTGAAGTGCAAAGCCAAATCGGTATTGCCAGCCGTTTTGCTGCCAGTCATAACACCTATAACCGCCCTACTGATAACACCGTGATGTTATCCGTTATTTTTGACAGTACAGCAGTGAATGAATTGATGAAAAGCGCGGGCTTAACTTTATTATGGCAAGGTGAAAAACCTGCATTATTGAGCTGGGTGATGATTAATCGCAGTGAAATTAATGCACCTGCTACTTGGGGCATGGCAGCAACGGAGGATTTTAATCAGGAAGCCACTATTTTAGCTGACCAAGCCAAGCAAAAAGGAATAACGCTGTATTTGCCTGCGTTAGATTTAGAAGAGCGCGTGCAATTTGGAATGTTAGATTTTAATACCAGTGATAGAACAAAAATTAAAGCATTATTAGACCGTTACGGATTACGGCATATTTTGATGGGACAAGTTCAAAAGAAAAAAGTTGAAGTGACGATTCAACCGCCCACGCCTGCGCCAGAAGCAACGACTGCCCCAGTTGCTACGGAAGGCTCTTCTTCCATTAAAATGGCAGGTTCAACCCCTACGCCCGCCGCGCCTGCTGTGCCGCCACCTGCGCCGATTGTAGAAATTCAGGAAAA
>CAZKST010000071.1:0-12539 GCA_964555395.1 uncultured Thiotrichaceae bacterium
AAGTATTAAAGAGCAAGTCGCGTTGAATTCACAACACGACTAATGAGGGAAAATCTTTTAAATTTCCGCTAACTTGCGTAACATCGTGACCATTTCTAAAGCAGAAAGGGCAGCTTCTGCGCCTTTGTTGCCTGCTTTTGTGCCAGCGCGTTCAATGGCTTGTTCAATAGAGTCGACAGTTAATACACCAAAAGAAACGGGGATTTTATATTGTAAAGAAACTTGTGCAATGCCTTTAACGCATTCATTTGCAACATATTCAAAATGTGGTGTGCCGCCGCGAATGACTGCGCCTAAGCTGATGATAGCGGAGAATTTGCCAGTTTCTGCCACTTTTTGGGTAGCTAAGGGTAATTCAAATGCACCGGGTACTTTGATAATGGTGATTTTATCTTCTGTTACGCCATGACGTTTTAACGCGTCTAATGCACCAGCGACTAAACTATCCACAATAAAAGAATTAAAGCGTGAAACGACTAAAGCATAACGCGCATCACATGGGATAAAATCCCCTTCAATAATATTCATTCAACAACCCCATTTTTTTATTTAAATAAGCATGGTTCAAACAAAGCAAATCACATGATTTTAGCTATTTTCTTTAGTTTGCCAACTCAATAATCCTGTTCTTTCATAAAGCCAAGGATATTGAGAAATCATTTTATGCGTTAAACGCAAGCGATAAGCAAATAAAGCAAACAAGAGAATAATTGCACTATTGAATAGATAAGCAATTAAAGAAAGTAATTCGCCTTTAAATAAAGCAAAAATTAAAAAACGTTCTAATAAAGCTAATAATAAACTATAAGGAATAATCCAACGTGCTGATTGCCATTGTTGCGCTAAAGCATTGCCAATCGCAAACCCGCCCGCGCCAAAAATCAGCACGGAGACAATGAAAATAACCGACCAACTTTCTACTAACATGGTCTAGCCCTATTTTAGCCTTTAGTTAATAAACTTTTTGCGGTTTTTGGATTTCTAAATAGTAACGGCATCGATTGCCGTACCCCTAATGCGGTATCGCGGGCTTGTAAAATTGCCGCTTGCACAGTGTCGTGATGTGGCGATAATTTACAAACGGGGTCAGCATTGCGTGCATCGCCAGTGAACAAATATGCCTGACAACGACAGCCGCCAAAATCTTTGGTTTTATCGGGACAAGTGCGACAAGGTTCTTGCATCCACTCATCGCCACGGAAATGATTAAAGGCGGGCGAATCGTTCCAAATCCACTCTACACTTGAATCGCGCACATTGGGGAAACTTAAATTTGGCAATTGGCGCGCAGAATGACAAGGTAACGCCGTACCATCAGGCGCGACGGTTAAGAAAATCGCGCCCCAACCATTCATACACGCTTTAGGTTTGCCTTCATAATAATCAGGCACAACATAATAAATCTTCATTTTGCCGCGCATTTTTTCTTGATATTGATGCGCAATTTTTTCGCCCGCTTCCAATTGCTCAACGGTCGGCAGTAATTGGTCACGATTGACCCACGCCCAGCCGTAATATTGTGCGGTGGCTAATTCTACATAATCCGCTTGTAATTCAATCGCTAAGTCTAAAATTTTATCAATTTTATCGACATTCATTCGATGCAGCACGCAACACAGCACCATCGGATAGCCCTGTTTTTTCACTTCCCGCGCCATCGCTAATTTATGCTGAAATGCGGTTGTTCCCGCTAAATAATCATTTAATTCTTCATCACTTGCCTGCAAACTAACTTGAATATGGTCAAGCCCCGCTTCTTTTAAAGCCGCAACGCGCTCGGCATTCATGCCCAAGCCTGAAGTAATCAAATTGCTGTAATAGCCCAATTTTCGCGCTTCAGCGACTAAAATTTCCAAATCTGTCCGCACTAAAGGCTCACCGCCTGACAAGCCCAATTGCAACGCGCCCATTTGCCGCGCCTCGTGAAACACGCGCAACCATTCTTCCGTGCTTAATTCTTGTTTATATTGCCCATATTCCAAAGGATTAGAACAATAAGGACATTGCAACGGACAAGCATAGGTTAATTCCGCCAGCAGCCATAAGGGTTTTGTAGCAGTCATACAGTGACCTTTATTTGACAAATTTAAAACAACTTAAAAGCAAGCATATCTTGATTTTTCTATAGATTCAATCTTATTGTATTATCTTTCGTCTCATTGGCTTGATTCATTTTTATTTTCGTTTTTTGAGTAGCACATCATCATGTTAATCATTGCAATTCGTGAATTACGCAGTTTATTTCATTCCACTTTAGCATGGATAATCATTGCTTTAATTCAATTAGTATTAGCATGGGTATTTGCAGTCATGGTATACACTTATATGCAGCCCGATGTGCAAATGCGTTTAGCTAACAGTGAAAGCGTGGTCGGCGTAACGGAGTTAGTGATTGGCGCGTGGTTTAATTGGCTGGCGATTGTTTTACTTTTAACCACGCCTTTATTTACCATGAATTTAATCAGTGAAGAAAAACGCAATAAAACTTTAACTTTATTAAAAACTGCGCCGATTTCTTTAACTGAAATTGTGCTAGGAAAATTTATTGCAACTTTAGCTTTTTTCTTAATTTTGCTTGCTGTGTTATTACTCATGCCGTTATCTTTAAGTTTAGGAACAACTTTAGATTTAGGACAAATCAGTAGTGCAATTTTTGGCATTATTTTGTTATTTAGTAGCTTTGTCGCCATTGGTTTATTTTTCTCTAGTTTAACCGAACATCCTTTAATTGCAGCAATCAGCACTTTAAGCTTTTTACTCATTTTATGGATGATTGACTGGTCAAGTTTTTCTGAAGAACAAAGCGGTTTATTAAGTTATCTTTCTATTGTAAATCACTATCATTTACTTATGCGGGGTTTATTAGATACTGCTAGTATTATTTATTATGGACTGCTCAGCAGTTTCTTTTTAATTTTGACCATTCAAAAATTAGAAAGCGAACGATTACACTAAATTAAAACCTTAAGAAAAAAATTAAGTTCCTTCTCATTTTGAGTTAATGCAATTTAATGATAAATCGCTTATTGTTATGCAATTCGCAAGGACGCGATTTTCTTCAACCCATTAACTTTAAAAGTATTTACCATGTCACTCAGTGCATCTTCTTCATTAGATACTCCCCCGTCACGCCATCAAGAAGTACGTTACATCACCTTAGTCGGTTTATTTGTCAACGTAGTATTAGCAGTTCTCACAATTTTGATTGGTATTATTGGACATTCGCAAGCCGTACTTGCGGATGGTTTGCATACTTTATCAGATTTAATTACTGATTTTATTATCTTAATTGCTGCCAGCTACAGCGCGCAAGCAGCAGATTCTAATCATCCTTATGGGCATGAACGCTTTGAAACCCTTGCAACCGTTGTGGTCGGTATTAGTTTACTTGCGGTCGGCGTGGCTATCATGTTTGATGCAGGACGGCGATTATTATCGCCTGATTTGCTTTTGATGCCTGAAAACATTGCGTTAATTATCACAGTAGTTGGGATTTTATCTAAAGAAGCCCTCTATCAATACACGATTTACGTTGCAGACCGCTTGCAATCGCAAATGTTACGCGCCAAAGCATGGCATCATCGCAGCGACTCCATTTCCTCTATCGTGGTGTTAATTGGTTTGATTGGCACAATGCTCGGTTTTCCTTGGTTAGACGCAACCGCAGCGATTATCGTGAGCGTGATGATTATTCACATCGGTTGGGGTTTAACATGGGACAGTGTACAACGTTTAGTTGATAAAGGCGTGGATATTCAACAATTAACACAAATTAAACAGGCAATTACACAAGTAGAAGGAGTCAAAACTTTACATGCTTTGCGCACCCGTTATATGGGCGATAACGTTTTAGTGGACGTGCATATTTTAGTCAGCCCAACCATTACCGTATCCGAAGGACATTACATCAGCCATTGCGTGCGTGATGCCGTTCTACAATTACCTCACTTTTTAGATGTGACGGTTCATGTGGATTCTGAAACAGACGACCCCAGCACCTATAACACGCAAATGTTATCTTCTTTGCCTTCACGTCAAACTTTGCTGACACATTGGCAACCCGCATGGCAATCTTTAGGCGTTGCGGATTTTATTCAACAAGTGCAATTGCATTATTTAGAATGCAGTATTTTAGTAGAAATTATTTTAACGCCTGACAGTCAAATTGCTTTAATGCAAAAAAATGATTTAATTGAGCAACTGATTAAAGCAACGCAATTTGAAGATAAAATTCATGAAGTGAAAGTTTATGTAATGCAATAAATATTATTGTAGGGTGGAATAGCGAAGCGTATTCCACCTTATTGTCTGAACCCTAATTCGCATAATTATAGTAATCGCACCTTAAATTGCGTAAATTGGAGTGCAATCGCTTTAGCTATTGCTTTTTTAACCATTTGATTAAACAGTATTTACTTATTACGATACTGGCAATAGCTGAAGCTATTGCACTCCAGTTAAAGTGCGTTGGCTATATTCCACCCTACTCAAAATTTTACAAAAAAAAATCCCAAGGCAGTGCTTGGGATTTTTTTCTTAAACTTGCGATGCAATGTTTAGCTATTAATCTTCGCGATATTTCTCATGGCAAGCTTTACAAGTTTTGCCCACTTCAGCAAATTGCGCTTTCATCGCAGCTTCATCACCCGCTTTAGCAACTTCTACCAATTTAGCAGATTGTGTTTCAAAAGCATCTACTTTTACTTTGAAATCAGCAGCATCTGTCCAAATTTCTGGTTTAGCTTCGTTGTGTTCTGCTTTAGTCGTTTTCACGTCAGAACCTTTTACAAACGCTTCCCAAGGCATTTTACTTAAAGCAGCAACCCGCTCAGCGCGTGTCGCAAAGTCAGCTTTATCAAAAGGTTTTGTACCTTTTACCATCGCACCCATAGGAGAGAAGTTCCATTTAATAACTTCAAACACTGCACGGCGGGTTTCAATCGCTTCATTAATTTCTTTTTCTTCGGCAAAAACAGGGGAAATTACACCTGCTAATACAATACCAATAATTGCATTTCTAAAGACTTGACGCATAAAAACTCCTTTGTAAACTCACCGACTGAACGATAAAGAATAAACGCTATATAACTTAATTTTTTCTAAAAAACGGTGATGAAAGTATAACAGCTTTATTGACTAAAATATTAAGGTTTAATGAACAGTCATTTTTTAGCTAGCCTGCACTTTGCAACCAACACCTTGCGCTAAACCAACAAAGTTAGGAAATGAAGTTGCAACGTTATTACAATTATTAATGCTTATTGTACCCGTCGCCCGCAACGCGGCAATTGTAAATGCCATTGCAATGCGGTGGTCGCCATGACTTTCAATTGTGCCGCCTGAAAAACTTGCACCGCCTTGAATAATCATACCATCAGGCGTAGGACGCGCCTCAATTCCTAAACTTTTCAAACCGTCAGCCATCACTTGAATGCGGTCACTTTCTTTTACGCGTAATTCTTCTGCGCCTGTCAGCACAGTTTGCCCTTCTGCACATGCCGCCGCGACAAATAACACGGGGAATTCATCAATTGCTAAAGGCACTAAATGCTCAGGAATTTCAATACCTTTCAATTGAGCAGCACGCACTAAAATATCAGCCACAGGCTCGCCGCCGACTTCGCGCTGATTTAATAATTCAATGTTTGCGCCCATCAACTTTAAAATGTCAATAATCCCCGTGCGCGTTGGATTAATTCCTACATGTTCTAGTAATAATTCAGAGCCTTGCGCAATAGACGCGCCGACCATAAAAAACGCCGCACTAGAAATGTCCGCAGGCACATCAATAGCAGTCGCTGTTAACACATGTCCACCGCGCAAGGTGACGAGATTATCTTGTTGAGTAATCGGATAACCAAAACCGCGCAACATCCGCTCCGTATGGTCACGGGTGGGTGCGGGTTCAATCACAGTCGTTTCGCCATCCGCATATAAACCTGCTAATAATAAACAAGATTTTACTTGCGCACTGGCAATAGGCATCGTATAGCGAATGCCATTTAAGCGTTGCCGTCCGCGAATTTTTAACGGGGGGGTGCCGCCTTGGGTGGTTTCAATTTTCGCGCCCATCATCGCTAACGGCTCAGTCACCCGCCGCATAGGACGTTTAGATAAAGACTCATCCCCAATCATTTCTACATCAAAGACTTGTGCCGACATCAAGCCCGACATCAAGCGCATAGAAGTACCTGAATTTCCTAAATCCAAAGGTCTTTTAGGTTTTTGCAAACCATATAAACCCAAACCATGAATAATAACTTCATGTGCTGCTGGACGCTCAATTTTTACTCCCATTGCCTGAAACGCGGCTAAGGTTGCAAGAGTATCTTCACCTTCCAAAAAGCCTGTGACTTCGGTTGTCCCTTCAGCCAACGAACCGAGCATAATTGAACGATGGGAAATAGATTTGTCGCCTGGCACGCGGAGTTTTCCTTGCAAACAGCCACCTGCGTTAACGGTAAATTGTAATTGATGAGCAGTAGTTGACATGGTGTGAATCAAACATGTTAAAAGTAGAAATGATTGAGAGAACAGAAAGATAAGATTTTTTATAAAAACCAAACTCTTTATTTTCTATCCTAAGGATGTCTGATTATACACAAATTTTGAGTAATGCGGGATTTTCTCACCATAATCTGTCTTTTGTGTCCTTATTTGCTGAATTAAACAAGATAACGCATAATATTTTTATTTTTAAATCAAAGAAAAAACTAAACTTTCTCAACTTTATTGTATTAAAACAATGTTTCCTTTATTTTGCTCACCTTTATTTAAAACGCAAGCTGAAAAATTACTTCAACAATTTCCTTTTATATTGATTGAAAATATTGCTAATCAAACAGGGTTATATTTACAACTAGATGCTCAAGGTTTGGCATTATGTGATAGCAATAATGAATGGTCACCCTTACGCATTGATTTTACAAGCGGTAAACTGGCTTATAGACAACAACATGGCGGCGGACGACAACAACCGCTTGCCCGTGCTATTGGTTTAAAACCCAATATTAATCCAGAAGTGCTTGATTTAACGGCTGGTTTAGGACGCGATAGTTTTGTATTAGCAAGTTTAGGTTGCACTGTTCACTTATTAGAACGTTCGCCTGTCATTGCCGCATTGTTGCAAGATGGTTTACAACGTGCTGAAAAAGAAACAGACTTTAAACAAATTATGACACCCCGTTTAAATTTACATTACACTGATGCTTTAAATTACTTAAAAGAACTAGCAAATTATCCCGATACAATTTATTTAGACCCAATGTATCCACACCGCCAAAAAAGCGCGCTTGTCAAAAAAGAAATGCGGATTTTTCGCCATTTAGTCGGCAATGATGAAGATGCGCCACAATTATTACAACTCGCTTTAAGCCGTGCTAAAAAAAGAGTTGTAGTAAAACGTCCCAAAGGCGCGCCTACTTTAGACCAGTTAAAACCCAATTGGATAATTGAAAGCGAAAATACGCGCTATGATGTTTATTTAAGTCAACTCAATAATGAAGTTAAATAAAAATTTAAGTTGAATTAAAATTGCTTTAATTTAGGAAAGCAGCAAGATGAAACTGCTATAGTGTTACATTAAACAGTTAAACTGTTTTTAATGAGTAAAGCCTATTTAAAATAGGCTTATTTATTAAATGCTAATCTTTTATTTTTCTGCTGCTTTAAAGTTTAATCAATGGAACACCGTATTTTATCGACTATTTTAATTACTACTTTCCTTTCTTTTTGTGCCTTATATCTACCACAACCGTTATTACCGCTTTTAAGTCAAAAATTCGCGATTCCTTTATCTCAAGCTACTTTATTAATTAGTGCAACTTTATTGCCGCTCAGTATTGCACCAATTGTGTATGGATATATTCTTGAATCGTTTTCTGCTTTAACTCTATTAAGAACCAGTATTTTATTATTATCAATTGCGCAATTACCATTTTTATTCAATATTTCTTTTGAATGGTTATTGCTAGTGCGATTTTTAGAAGGTTTATTATTGCCTGCTATTTTTACCGCGTTAACTACATTTTTAGCGCAGCATAGTCCACCGCAAACCATTCGCAAAATTATGGGATATTACGTTGCTGCAACGATTGCGGGCGGATTTGGGGGACGTTTATTAAGTGGTATTACGGCAACTTATTTACATTGGCATGTTGCTTTTTTTATTATTTTTGTCGGTTTGTTTATCAGTTGGTTTTTATTAAAAAATATCGTAACTACTAAAGAACTGCGTTTTAGTCAACCCAAAATTTCTGATATTCAACATGTTTTGTTAAATCCCGTTTTTAATAAAATTTACGCTATTATTTTCTTAAGTTTCTTTTGTTTTGCTTCCGTGTTAAATGTTTTACCTTTTAGAGTGAATGAATTAATTCATCAAAGTTCTACTTTAACGATTTCATTATTGTATTGTGGTTATCTTGTAGGAATTAGTGTCGCGCTTAATGCTACCCGCATTTGTCGTATATTTAAGGGGGAAACACGCACTATTATGTATGCAGTTTGTTTATATTTTATTGCGCTGGCGATTTTTAGTACGCACTTTATGACAGTATTATTTTTTAATATGTTTTTGCTGAGTATTGCAATGTTTGCAATTCATAGCATTTTGTCAGGTTTACTAAATCAGATGGCAGAAAATTATAAAGCCATTGCTAATGGTGTTTATATTTCTAGTTATTATTTAGGCGGGGCCGTTGGCTCATATTTCCCCGCTTTTATTTATCGGGAATATGGTTGGAATGTATATCTTTTACTGTTAATGTGTTTGATGATAGTAGCGGGTTTGTTTGCGTTATTACTGCATTTTCATCATAACTTAAAATCCCCTGTGACTCTTTAGAAAATTCAAGCAAACTTTCATCAAAATAGCCTTTAGTTTTTAAAGTATTTGCACATTCATTACAATAAATACGGGCAACATTATCATCAATATTTCTCAGTAAGACTTGTTTAAAAAGTCCTAACGCTTTTACAAACATTTTTTGTTGAAAAGCTTCAAATGCTTGGTTAAATAAATCAAGCGTTTGTTGCTTTAATAAAGCTATTGATTCTATATCCGCATCAAAAACTTCATAAATCGTAACGGCTTGTTGTTTGCCTTTTACTTTGACATTGCCAATAACTCGAATTTTATAAACATTGGGATTTACTAATTTCTTAAAAGTATGGTCGGTAATTAATAAAGGAACTTGGTAATATTTAGTTAAATTTTCTACTCGAGAAGCTAAATTAACTGCATCAGCAATAACTGTGGTATCCATTTGTTGATTACCACCGACAATCCCTAACATTAATTGTCCGCTGTTTAAACCAATCCCAATATTTAAAGAAAAATGTGGACTAATTATTGTGTGATATTCATGCAATGCTTTAAGCATTTTAATCGCACATTGTAAAGCATCGTCGGCTTTTTTGGGAAACAAAGCCATAATTGCATCGCCAATATATTTATCAATAAAGCCGTTATGTTGTACAACAATTGGTTCCATGATGCCTAAATAGCGATTAATAAAATCAAACGTTTCTTTAGGTTTCATTTTTTCAGAGAAATGCGTGAAGTTGCGAATATCTGAAAATAGAACGGTCATATTTTTTTCAACTTGGTCGCCCAGCGTAATGTCAACGACACTTTTTTTATCGAGCAATTTTAAAAATTGTTCAGGTACAAAACGAGCATAAGCTTGATTAAGTACACTAATTTGTTGAGTCGCTTGTTGAATTGCCATGCGTAATTGAACGGGCGCACTCACTAGCAAGTACACCAAAATCCCCGCAAACATGGCTAAAATTGTTCCAACGACCCATAGCCATAGAGAAATCGGCGCGCTGTCAGGCCAGCCATGGCTTGGAACCGCTGCAATTCGCCATGAACCACCTGAAGGGAGTGAAACATCCGTTAAAACAGGACGATTGCGGAAAATATTGACACTTCCAAAAAATAAACCGCCCGCCGCGCCTAAACCATCTCGCCCAATTAAAGCATATTGCAAATTAGTATGATTGGTTGCTAAAAGCGCGTAATGCAAATTTGTATTTTGTACTAATCCTGTTTCTTTAAAGAATGAATCACTATCAATAAAAATCCCCGCAACTCCCCAAAAATTATTTGTGGATGAATGGGCTTTATTTAAAATAATAGGAATAAAAATAATGAGCACATTATGTTTATCTTCATCTAATAAAGGCCCTGCAATAACTGTTTGTTTAGTCATTGCAATATTATTTAATGCTAAAACTTCAGCCTCTGATAAAGATTTAGATAAATTAGGATAAATATAGAGTATTTGATTTTGTTGATATAATTTAAAGGAAAAAATCCCTGTACTGGGAATAAATAATGCTTCCGCAATTTGGTCAAATTCAGCTTGATTTATTTCTGGATTAATTGCCGAAATATAAGTAATTAAACCTTGTGCACTAAATAATTTTCTATTAATACTTTCTTCAATTTCAGTGGCTAAAACATTAATGCGACTTAATACTGTGTTGCGGGTTTGTTGTTCAAAACGTTCTCTTTCTGAAAATTCAAATGCCCAAGTTACCGCCAAAATTAAACCAGCAGTCAAAAAGGCGGCGATATAAGACATCAGAAATGTTTTACGCACAAAAATAAACTCGTTGATTAAATTGAGAAGAAAAACGTGGAGGAGATGACAGGAGGAATTATAAAAGAATTATGAATTAAGTGCAGTATGCAGACACGGAGTTAACCATGAAAGTTTGGTGTCTGCATAGCAATACGCAAGGAGAAATTAATGGTTATGTGCACAAGTACCGCTAGCACACGCGCCCGCTTCAGCCGTGGCGCAACTATCAGCTTTGGGCTTTTTTCCTTTAAAGTCAGTTTCATACCAGCCACTGCCTTTTAATGCAAAACCTGAAACTGACATTTTTTTAACTAAACTTTCTTTTTCGCATTGTGGGCAGACTTTCAAAGGTGAATCACTCATTTTTTGAATAATTTCAAATTCGTGACCACATTCTTGACAGGCATATTCATAAATGGGCATAAATGCACTCCTCATTGTGAATGTTTTATTTGTAATACAATTCGTTATTTTAAGTTTTAGCTATTTAGGTCTAGCTTATTTAAAATCAATAGTCTGTTTTAATAAAATCAAAATACGATTTTTATTAAATTATAGTCGGTGCTTGCTAAAAATAATATGTAATTATGCAAGTTTCTAGCTTTATGCTTTAAACAGAGGGATTAAATTATGAATAAATTTCAGTTGGTTAAACGATTATCTTTAGGCATGTTAATCAGTGGAAATTTTGCTTTATTAACAGCTTGTGATTCTTCTTCAGATTCTTCTGCTGCAAATAGTACGAATGCAACTTGTACAATTTTAAATATTCATGATGGCGATACGATGACTTTGAAATGTAAGGGGAATTCGGAAAAAATTAGAGTGCGGATGTATTGCATTGACACCCCCGAACTGAAACAGCAGCCTTGGGGTGAGAAATCACGGGACTATTTGCGTGGTATTGCGGGCGAGCAGGTGCGTTTGGTGGAGATTGATAAAGACCGTTATGGTCGTGTGGTGGGTGAGGTGTATAGCGGTGAGCGCAATTTGAATTTGGAGCAAGTGAAAGCAGGGCAAGCGGCTGTCTATGATGATTATTGTAAAAAGCCTGAGTATAAAAAGGTAGAAGCTACCGCCCAAAATGCTAAATTGGGAGTTTGGGCAAAATCGGGATTGCATCAAACGCCTTGGGAATGGCGCAAAAAAGAGCGGGAAGAGTAAAAAACAAGTTTGGCAAGCGATTCAAATTTTTGTCTGAATTTTAATTCACTTAATTGACCTAATTTCCTTAATTTTTCATTAAGTTAATCAAGAACATTAAGTAAATTAGGGTTCTGACAAAAAATTTTCTGTAGATTAATTTTAATTTATCCGAGTTTATTACTTGACTTCTTAAATGAGAATAATTATTATTTAGTCATTGACAGGTTACTCACCTCATCGTTTCTAAGCCATAGAAACTCACTTTGGAGTGCAAGGCGACTTGCACTTTTTTTCTCTGCTTACGAACGTAAAATTTCCTGCCTCACTCTTTATTAAGTCATAGGGAAACTCATGTGAAGTGCAAGAAAATCTTGCACTTTTTTTATTTTTCAATTGTTTCATCAAGCCATTTTTGTAAGTCTGCATGAAATGCTTTAGGCGATTTTATGCGTATTTGTTTATCCCGCCCCGTTTCGCCTTTTAGCAGTTCTACTTGCGATTTCGCTACACCACACCATTTAGCAAAACATTTGCAAATTTCTGCATTGGCTTGTCCATCTACAGGCGGCGCGGTGATTTTGATTTTTAAGCGGTCGCCTTGAATGCCATCGTTATAAATGCCCAAAATTGCCGTTTGATGGGCGCGGGGTTGTACATGCAATGCAATATACAAATCTTGTCCTTGCCATTGAAAAAAAGCCATTTTTGAATCGTTTAGCCTTGTATTTGAAGCTATTCAAACAGACCTGCTAGGTTTTAAAAACCTAGCAGGTCTTTGTTCTAAATGAAATCTCAGGTTAT
>CAZKST010000072.1:0-12205 GCA_964555395.1 uncultured Thiotrichaceae bacterium
CATCGCCAAGAAAATCTGACAGATTGGGCATTAACAGATTATCAAAACCATTATGCTGATGAAAAGATTAGCAAATGGGATATTTTCTACTATGTTTACGGCTTACTGCATCATCAAGGCTATCGCGACAAATACGCCGCCAACTTAAAACGCGAACTCCCCAGAATTCCAAAACTCAAAGAATTCTGGAAACTCAGCCACGCAGGCAAAAAACTCGCAGAATTGCACTTAAACTACGAAAATCAAACAGAATACCCGCTAAAAACTCAAATCAACGGACACATTGACTGGCGCGTTGAAAAAATGCGTTTTAACAAAGAAAAAACCGCCATCACATACAACAACAGTCTAACTTTAAGCGGCATTCCCCCCGAAGCCTTAGAATATAAACTCGGCAACCGCTCCGCCCTTGATTGGATAATAGACCAATATCAAATCACAACCGACAAACGCAGCGAAATCACCAACGACCCAAATAACCCCGCTGATGAACGCTACATCGTTAAATTGATTATGAAAATTGTAACGGTAAGCGTAGAAACAGTGAAATTAGTACGAGAAATTAGCGAAAGTGAATTAATTTAAAGTAGAATTTAACAGATTCTCTCATCGCTTTGGTTTTAATTTAGACTCAGACTAATATAATAGTTTGCAATACTCAGGCTAAAACCCAATATAGCAGAGAGTGTTTAAACCATGGGATAGTCTAAGTAAAACACTAACGTAATGGAATGCAAACAAGTGTAGTCAAGTTTAACTGTCTGCCAATTTAGGAGTTATTATGAGTGAAGTGATACACAGTCGTTTATTAATTTTAGGTTCTGGCCCTGCGGGTTATACAGCGGCAGTTTATGCCGCCCGCGCCAATTTGCAACCCACATTAATTACAGGTTTAGAGCAAGGCGGACAGTTAATGACGACCACCGAAGTCGATAATTGGCCCGCAGATGTCGATGGTGTAATGGGTCCTGATTTGATGGATAGATTCCGTCGTCATGCCGAGCGTTTTAACACCACTATGATTTTTGACCATATTAATCAAGCCGATTTACAACAACGTCCGTTTAAATTAACAGGCGATGCAGGCGTTTATACTTGTGATGCGTTAATTATCGCGACGGGAGCTTCTGCACAGTATTTAGGGTTGGAATCTGAAACTAAATTTAAAGGTAAAGGCGTTTCTGCTTGTGCGACTTGCGACGGTTTCTTTTATCGCAATCAAAAAGTTGCAGTGATTGGCGGCGGCAATAGTGCGGTTGAAGAGGCGTTATATTTAAGCAATATTGCTGCTCATGTCACTGTTGTGCATCGTCGTGATAAATTCCGCGCCGAGAAAATTTTAATTAGTCGCTTGTTAGATAAAGAAAAAGAAGGCAAAGTAACGATTTTATGGAATCATACGTTAGATGAGGTTTTAGGCGATAAATCTGGCGTAACTGGAATGCGGGTTAAAAACGTTACCGATAACCAAACTAAGGATATTGAATTAACAGGCATTTTCGTTGCAATTGGACATAAACCCAATACGAGTTTATTCAAGGGTCAACTTGAGATGAATGAAAGTGGGTATTTGCAAGTTAAAACGGGTTTAACAGGCAATGCAACGATGACAAGTATCGAAGGCGTTTTTGCGGCGGGCGATGTGGCAGACCATGTGTATCGTCAAGCGATTACCTCCGCAGGCACAGGCTGTATGGCGGCGTTAGATGCTGACCGTTATTTAGAAAGTTTACATAGTTAAAACAAATTTTCCATTATTGTAGGGTGGAATAGGCGCAAGCCGTATTCCACCGATTCTACCATGAAGTTTATTATCTGTTTTTGCTCAGCTTTGACGGTGCTTCATGGTGGAATACGCTTCGCTATTCCACCCTACAATAATCATGTGCGCTTAAAGTTTTTATTATAGTTTTTCCCCAATAAATTGACCCCATTATGAGTATTAAATCTGACCACTGGATACGCCAACAAGCTTTTGACCATCGCATGATTGAGCCTTTTGAACCGCGTCAAGTCAAAATGAACGGCGACCAACGGCTCATTTCTTATGGCACGTCCAGTTATGGCTATGATGTGCGCTGCGCTAATGAATTTAAAATTTTTACCAATATCAATTCGACCATTGTTGACCCTAAGAATTTCTCAGCGGGGAACTTCGTCGATATGCAGGCAGAAGTGTGTATTATTCCGCCCAACTCTTTTGCTTTAGCGCGCAGTGTGGAATATTTGCGCATTCCGCGTGATGTGCTAGTCATTTGTGTGGGTAAATCCACTTATGCAAGATGTGGTATTATCGTTAACGTCACCCCATTAGAACCCGAATGGGAAGGGCATATCACTTTAGAATTTTCTAATACAACGCCCTTACCTGCCAAAATTTATGCTAATGAAGGCGTGGCGCAATTAGTCTTTTTAGGGGCTGACCAACCCTGTGAAACGTCGTATTCAGACCGAGGCGGAAAATATCAAGGACAGCGCGGAGTCACCTTGCCCAAAGCCTAAGTCATTTATTCTCCTTGCGGATGGAGTTCAGCAATGAAACCTGTTTTATTAAGCGGCTGTTTTATTTTTATGAGTTTGGGATTATCGGCTTGCGTTAAAGATAATAACAATCAAACAAACTCGTCTTATGCTAATTATCCGTATAAACAAGTGAATCCCCAATATCGGCAGAATACGCGCACGCAAAATCAAAATGCGTACCCCTGCTATGTTAATGACCCGAATAACCCTTGTGATAATCGTCCGTTATTTGACCCTTCATTGCCGCCCGATGTAGGTCCCAATATAGAACCAGCACAAGGCGGTTAATTGTATTTTTGGTTTAATTTAAATTTAATATGCCTATTATTGAAGCTAAAATCGTCAATCCCTTGTTGGGAACAAACATTCCTTTGCCTGATTACGCCACCGTCGGCGCGGCGGGCATGGATTTACGCGCTTGTATTGAACAACCAATAACCCTCGCCGCCCATCAAACCTGTTTAATTGGCAGTGGTATGGCAATTAATATTCATGACCCTACTATTGCAGCGGTCATTTTACCGCGCTCAGGATTAGGCGCGAAACATGGCATTGTGCTGGGGAATTTAGTCGGCTTAATTGACAGTGATTATCAAGGCGAAATTAAAATTTCTGTTTGGAATCGCAGTGATAGCCCTTTTACCATTGAAGTAGGGGAGCGGATTTGTCAATTGATTTTTGTGCCAATTATCCAAGCTCAATTACAATGGGTTCAGGATTTTAGTACAATAACCGCAAGAAGTGCTGGCGGCTTCGGACACACAGGTAGGACTTAACTCTCTTTTACTCCCTCTAACTAAAATATGCGCGAAAAACCTTTGGTTTTATTAATTGATGACAGCCTAGTCAACTTAGCTCTACTCAAAAAAACGCTACAAAAACATGATTTTAATATCGTGTTGGCAAATAATGGCGAGCAAGGATTGATTCGCGCAAAGCAAAATATGCCCGATTTAATTTTATTGGATGTATTAATGCCGGGCTGGGATGGGTATGAAACCTGTTTTAGAATTAAACAACGCGCAGAATTAGCCAGTATCCCGATTTTATTTTTATCCGCGCTCAATGATTCAGAAAGCAAAGTCCGCGCCTTACAAGTCGGCGCAGTGGACTATGTTAGCAAACCTTTCCAAGAAGATGAGTTATTAGCGCGGGTGCGTACTCACGTTGAGCTATCCCATTTACGCAAAAATTTAGAGCGGGAAGTCACCCATCAAACCGAAAAAATTCGTTCGTTACTGGTTGCTTTGCAAGCCTCTTTTGAAAAAGCGAAAGAAGCTTCGTTACTCAAAACTCAGTTTTTGCGCAATATTAGCCATGAATTTCGCACGCCGATGAATATTATTCTCGGTATGGCGGATATTTTGTTAGAAGATACACCCGTTTCAGAAGACCAACATCACTGTGTAGAATCGATTAAAAGTGCAGGCACGCAATTATTTGAAATTTTAAATAATATGCTATTGTTTGCACAACAATTTAGCCATGAATTACCACAAGAAGCCTGTGATTTTATGGTGACTGAGTTAATTGATGATGTTTTAGCAACCATGTTAAAACGGGCACAAGATAAACAGTTGTTATTATTAGCAGAAGTCCCGCCCAATTTAGCCAAACCCTTACGCGCAAATTATCAATATTTACGCGAAATTCTCAATAAATTAGTTGATAATGCCATTAAATTTACTGCCGAAGGCAAAGTCGTTATTCGTGCGCGTTTAACAGAATATGGCAATCAAAAACAACTGTATTTTGAAGTTGCAGATACAGGCATTGGCATTCCAGTTGAACATCAAACTCATGTATTTGAAATCTTTTCTCAAGCGGATAACTCAACAACCCGCTCCTTTGATGGGATGGGCATGGGCTTAGCCGTTGCTAAATTATTTACCGAAACCCTCGGCGGCAAAATTGGTATGCAAAGCACGGTCAATAAAGGCAGTAAATTTTGGTTTCAAGTGCCCGTGCATTGTTTAGGCAATTAAGACGGTTTTTTATCTATATCGTCCGTTGTGTTTGCGGGCGTTAATAAAGCTAGTTTACCTTGCGTGTCTTTATGGCTATAAAAACAATATTGTGCTTTACCCAGCATCAATTTTGCGTAATACATTGCATTATCTGCATATTTAATTAACGTATCTAAATCATTGCTATCATTGGGATATAAACTAATCCCAATACTGACCGAAATAAACAATGTATTTTTTTCAATTACAAACGCTTGTTTAAATTGTTTTAGCACATTTTCCGCAACCAGTGCCGCCTCATTTTGCGTACGCAAATCATTAATAATCATTGTAAATTCATCGCCCGCCAAACGTGCCACGCGGTCAGTTTCACGCACCGCTTTGCGTAAACGTTCCGCGACTTGCTGCAATAAAATATCGCCAATCCCGTGTCCAAAAGTATCGTTAACTGCTTTGAATCCATCTAAATCTAGGAAAAATAACGCAAAAATCCGTCCATATTTACGCGCTTTTGCAATCGCTTGTTGTAAGTGGTCACGAAAAAGTAAGCGATTCGGTAAACCTGTCAAAGAGTCAAAACTGGCTAAATAACGTGCACTTTCAATGTCTTCTTGCAATTGCGAAATATCGGTAAACACTGCCATATATTGCACTGGCATTTTTTGCTCATTTTGAATAGTGCTAATAGATACCCAATTCACATAAATTTCGCCATTTTTGCGCCGATTCCAAATTTCTCCTTGCCAATGCCCATCGCGGGTGAGATTGTCCCACATTAAACTAAAAAATTCGCGACTGTGCCGCCCTGAAGATAACAAGCTAATGCGTTGTCCATGTAATTCTGAAGCGGAATAGCCTGTAATTTTGGAAAATGCGGGATTGACCCGCTGTATCCGCGTTTGTGCGTCAGTCACAGCAATGCCGCTGGCAGATTTTTCAAAAACGGTGACAGCTAAGCGTAAATTTTGCTCGGCTTGTTTTTGCAGGGTAATATCTTCAACTAACCAAATGCTGGCATCATTTTCTAGCGGTTTGCTAACAATTCTACACCACAATAATTGTTTATTTTTGGTGCATAAAAACTGTGCGCAGTCATAACTATTACCGCGCTGAAAGGCTTCTTTTGCACTATTCATCAACGTGTTGTAATCATTTACATTGGGAAAAAGATTACTCAAAGGCAATTGACATAATTCATTATGCACATACGCCAAAATACTTTCTAACTTATTGTTTACACGAACAACAGTATCACCACGCACATACGCAATACCCACCATGCTATTATCTAAAATGGTGGCTAATTCAGTTACAGTTTCCGCTAATTGTTCTTCTAATTGTTTGCGCTCGGTAATATCGACCGCTGTTCCCACCATACGATAAGGCTGTTCTTGTGCATTCCACAACGCCGCGCCGCGTGTCATTATCCAGCGATAACCGCCATCTTTGTGTTTCATGCGATGAATACATTCCACAAAATTTGAGCGTTTATCTAAATAGGCTTCAATCGCTGCCCATAACATAGAAAAATCATCAGGATGCACATATTCAGTCAATGTATCTAAATGATTGCGCAATTCAAAATCATTAAACCCTAATAAACTTTTCCAGCGTGGCGAAAAATAAATATCATTGGTTTGTAAATTCCAATCCCACAACCCTTGTCGTGAGCCTTGAATCGCTAAAGCAAAACGCTCTTCTTTATCACGCAAAACCTGCCAAGCTTGCTGTTGTTCTGACACTTGTTGTGCAACAGCACAATAAATTTGTTCTTGTGCGACTGCGTTTAATTGCCATTGCAACCAGTAATAATGTCCTTTTTCATCGCGCCAACGGGTTAAAAATTGAATCATCGTTGGAACATGTTGTAATTGTTGACAATAAATTAAAGTTGGCGCGGAATCTAGGGGATGTAACCATTCAAAAAAAGAACTATTTAATAACTGCTCAGGTTTATCATATAAATTTTGCCACGCAGGGTTAATCTGAGTGATTTGCCATTCTTTATTTATTACGCACAGAAGCGTTTGTGAAAAATTAAAAAAATCAATAGTTAACATAATATTAAATAGTCAATTCTAATGCGTAAATAAATAGTGCTTTCTTTGGATACTGAGCAAACTGCTTTTTTTTGATTAATCATACAGTTTACTACTTTTTTAGCTCAATAATTTTATTTAATTTTTTGCAGAATCAAGTAAATATCTGTGTACTGTTTAAAGTTAGAGCCTGTAATTTGTCTGGTATAAAATAGACAAAGCTTATTTAATTAAAAAGGGTGAACAGCCGATTTAAAAATTAAAATGCAATTTAACATAAATAAGTAGCCAAAAAATGCTTAATTAAAGATTCATTGCCAAAAGAAAGCGTTTGACATAATATCTAACATCTTAATGCAAGTAGTGATACTATACTTAAGCTAATACATTGAAAAAAATTAAGAAAATTCCCATCATACCACAGAATAAAAGACAACTATTCATCTAGTTGTGACATAAGGAAATTACCATGACGGTACAACTTTCTGAGCGCGTGCAAGCAATCAAACCCTCTCCTACTTTAGCAGTGACTAACCGTGCCGCCGAAATGCGCGCTGCGGGGCATGATATTGTAGGTTTAGGCGCAGGTGAGCCTGATTTTGATACTCCACAATTTATTAAAGATGCTGCAATTGCTGCTTTAAATAAAGGTTTAACTAAATATACAGCAGTTGATGGCACGCCTACGCTCAAAAAAGCCATTGTGGATAAATTTGCCCGCGAAAATCAATTAACTTATACCGCCAAACAAATTTTAGTCTCCGTAGGCGGCAAACAAAGTTTTTATAATCTCGCTCAAGCGATGTTAAATCCTAGTGATGAAGTGATTATTCCAGCACCTTATTGGGTTTCTTATCCCGATATGTGTATTTTAGCGGGGGCTGTGCCTGTTATCGTTAATGCAGGGATTGAACAAGGGTTTAAAATTACCCCTGCCCAATTAGACGCTGCAATTACCCCTAAAACCCGTTTATTTGTCTTAAACAGTCCTTCTAATCCTACAGGCGTACATTATAGCAATGCCGAATTAGCGGCTTTAGGACAAGTTTTATTAAAGCATCCTCATGTCTTTGTTGCCACTGATGACATGTATGAGCATATTTTATGGGAAGGTGCACCGTTTAAAAATATTTTAAATTTCACCCCTGAATTATATGAGCGTACCATTGTATTAAATGGAGTTTCAAAAGCGTATGCAATGACAGGATGGCGGATTGGTTATGCAGCAGGGCCTGAAAAATTAATCAAAGCCATGACGAACATTCAATCTCAAAGCACTTCAAACCCAACGTCTATCGCTCAATATGCCGCTGAAGCTGCGTTAAATGGCGACCAAGGTTTTATCACTGATATGGTTAAAGTGTTTAAAGAGCGTCATGATTTTGTGTTAGCTGAATTGTTAAAAATCAACGGGGTAAGCTGCTTACCTTCGCAAGGCACATTCTACATTTTCCCACATTTTGCGGGTGTAATTGAACGCTTAGGCATGAAAAACGATTTAGAATTAGCTGAATTCTTAATTGAAAAAGCGGGCGTTGCTTTAGTACCCGGTTCTGCATTTGGTGCAGAAGGCTATGGACGCATTTCTTTTGCGACTAGCATGGCGAATCTGCAAAAAGCCTTAGAACGTATGCAAAAAGCTCTTGCATAATCTAAAAAACGGTATTATAATTTTGCGCTTTAATGCTGTAGCAAAGCAAACGTTACAGTATTAAAGCAAAAAAAGCTTGACATGTAGTATATGCAAAACTATAATGCACGCTTCTTAAGTAAGTCCGACACTCCTCAGTAGCTCAGTCGGCAGAGCAAGTGACTGTTAATCACTGGGTCGGCGGTTCGAGTCCGTCCTGAGGAGCCATTCTAAAGTTCTCCCCGCGTTTTAAAATTTTCCTCTCCTTCTTAAAATCCCACTTTAGAATTTCTCTGTTTGCCTTTGCAAAGATTCACACACAGTTTTGTTTGTCACTTGAGCAACTAAATCACTCAAGCAGCAAACCGATTACTTTTTCTTTTTCTTCTTTTTCTTTTCCGCTTCATCTGCGTCAACTAATTCAGTCGGCAATACAATTGTAAAATGACTGCCTTGATTAATTTCGCTCGTGACTGAAATACACCCCAGCATCGCCTCTACAAAATGTCGCGTAATGGTCAATCCTAAGCCCGCGCCATCATGCTTGCGTGTAGATGAAATATCTGCTTGGGTAAAAGGCTCAAAAATTTTGCTCAATTTCTCAGCATCAATTCCAATACCGTGGTCAATCACTTCAATCACTAAATAAGTCACTTTTTTAGCAACTACCACTTTTGCAACTTTAGTTTGTATATTTTCTTTATAGGCTGCAAAATTAGTTAACTCTTTAAAATGATGACTACATGACTCGGTAGTTGTACATTGCTCTAAACCACGTTCAGAACTATGCACCCGCAAAATAATATCGCTATCTTGCGAAAATTTTGCAGCATTTCCCAATAAGTTTAACAAGCATTGGCGAATCTTTTGTTCATCAGAAATCACTGTACCTGTAAAACTATTTTCAATAATTAAACGGTTACGGTTGCCTTGCATTAAAGGCGTAGCAATTTGCGCAATTTCCTTAAGGAACTTCTCAAAGTTAAATTCTTCTACATCCAAATGGGTTTTACCCGATTCAATTTTCGCAATATCTAACACATCACTAATTAAATTTAATAAATGTTTACCCGCATTACGGATTTTTTCCAAATCACTTTGATATTGCAAATGTTCTCCTGTATCAGCAATTTCTTCATACAACAATTCACTATAACCTAAAATCGCATTAATCGGTGTACGCAATTCATGGCTCATATTGGCTAAAAAGCGACTTTTTGCATAATTTGCCTGCTGCGCTTGTTCTGTTGCCGCTTCTGCTTTCATGGTGGTAATTAACAACTCAGCCGTACGTTGCTCTAATTGTTGAACTTTTTGCGCCAGTGTTTGATTATATTTTTTAGTTTTAATCTCGGTAATGCGCCGCAATAAATCCATCACCGTACCAGCACCCCTATACATGCCTTTATCGGTGATAATAAAATCTTGTGCGACAGGATGTGTCATTGTTTGAGTGATATACTGACTCGCGATTTCTAAGGGTAAATCACATTCAATCAATAAAGGATTTGCATCCATAAAACGCGAAATACTTTTACGTCCATGCAACTCCCGCCCAAAAGAGCTGACAAAAATTTCTGTCATTTGATAACGATGCACGATTCCTACGGGTAAACCCAATTTAACCACGGGAATAGAATGCAAATCAGGATTATTCATAAATAACCGCCCCACTTCTTCTACTGTATTTTCAGGCGCAATAGTTTGGCGATTAACAACTAATTGCCGCACTGTTTCTACAACAGAATCGTCCTCCAATTCAGCTAATTCTTCTGATAATTTTTGATTATGATAGACCATATTTTTTCCACATAAAAATAAACTTAATTGCGATAATTTTTTGAAATATTCAATGAAAAATAAATCCGCTAAAATTGACAAACCTCTGCACAATTTAAGATAGCAAATCAATATGACAATAATTTTGCATTCTTTTTAATGATAGCAAATGTCAGATTAACGGTTTATCAATGCTTTTAAACTTTACGAGTCAAGTTTTATGAAAAATTTTATAGTGTCTATTTGCTTACTTTTATCAAGTTTTACACAAGCAGCTGCTTTAACCTATTTATCTACAGACATAAATTGCTGGCAACAAAATTTAAGTTGTCCTGCAAATAGTTTTGCTGTCTTTGATGAAAAAGGCTGTGCTTGTCAAAATAAACCTGAAGCTTGTCAATTAGCAAAACGAGAATATTTAGAAAATGATTCACGTTTATGCAAACGCATTTCTTTTCGTTGTCCACAAGGACAAAAAGCGTTTTATGATACCCAAGGTTGTGGTTGTGAGGCTTTAGAAAAATTGCCTTAGTTTCTTAAACTTTTTTCCCTCTTTCTTTTCAGGATGACTATTATGTTTTTTAGAGCAACACTGATTTCTTTTACTTTATGTTCTACAGCGGTTTTTGCAGCCACACAAATTGAGACGGAAGTAAATGGACATGTGCAAAAGGTTTTGATTGCAAATCAACAAGCCCGCATGGAAGGTGACAAAAGCGCGCAATACATGTTAATTAATATTGAAAAACAAACGATGTATGCGGTTGATGATACCGCTAAACGCATTGTTATCATTGATATGCAGCATCCTGTCACTCCAACAACGCCTTCATTACCGCCCAATGTGCCTGCCGCGCCAGAAATTAAAGCGGAACTGGTCAAAGTCGGTGAAGGTGAAAAAATTGCAGGTTATGCAACGGTTCACTATCAAATGAAAGCCAACGGCACGGTTTGCTCAGATAATTATTTTTCTAGCGAAGTCGCAGAAATTGCTGATGTCAAAGCGTTTAGTAATGTGATGTATGAAAGCACACAATTACGCAAGAAAAATATGACGCATCCCATGATGTTTGCAAATGTATGTATGCAAGCACAAATGCAATTAGAAAGCCAATTTAAAGAGAAAGGCACATTACTAAAAGCCGTAGATACCAAAATGAATAAGGTAATGCAGCAAGTATTAGCGGTTAAAACGCAAGTCAACGCTACGCCTGAAACTTTCACTTTACCTAAAGACTATGAACAAGTTTCTGAAGCCGACATGATGCAACGGATTCAAAGTGAATTGATGAAGAAATTTGAAGAGGCACGTCAAAAGGGGACTTTACCCGCGCAAATGAATCCCAACGCAGCGGAAGGAAAATTTACCGCACCGCCTGTACCTGTGCAAACCGCGCCAGCACAAATGCCTAGCAATACAGCCCCCAGTTCTGCGCCCGCAACTACAGGTAGTGCACCGCAATATCGTCCTTTGGATAAATAACTTGAATTTAGCGAGCTGTTTTAGCTAAAACAAAGACCTGCTAGATTTTCAAAACCTAGCAGGTTTATTTTTAAATTTTTAACAAAAAAACAAAGAGTAACGCATGAAAGCAATCACCCACATAATTTTTGATATGGATGGCGTGTTATTAGACACAGAAAAATTTTATACCGAAGTCACTCAAACCATTGTGCAACGCTACGGCAAAAATTTTAGTTGGGAAATTAAAGCGCAAATGTTAGGGCGCAAACCCTCAGCCTCCTCTAAAATTTTAGTAGAAGCGTTAGATTTACCCATCACCCCCGAACAATATTTACATGACCGTGAAGCCTTGTTAACTCAGCTTTTTCCCACAGCACAACCCATGCAAGGCGCGGTTGAATTTACGCACTATTTATACAGCAAAAAAATTCCGCAAGCCGTTGCGACCAGCACACCCCGACATTTATTTGAATTAAAAACAACTTTACATCGTCAATGGTTTAGTCAATTTGACTACATTGTGACAGGTGACCACCCCGAAGTGACAGCCAGCAAACCCGCGCCCGATATTTTTCTAGTCGCGGCGGCGGCGATTCATGCTAAACCTGAACATTGTTTAGTATTTGAAGATTCGCCCGCAGGCATTGAAGCCGCAAAAGCCGCAGGAATGCGCGTTGTTGCGATTACAGACCCTGTTTATAACCCTGAAATTTATCGCGATGCCGATGCAAAAATTAGTTCTTTTGTAGAATTTAAACCTGAAGAATGGGGTTTGTAATTAAAATTGAACCACAATTTACAT
>CAZKST010000073.1:0-12182 GCA_964555395.1 uncultured Thiotrichaceae bacterium
TGCCCTGATAGACTCGATTACCGTGTCGAAAAAATGAAATTTAACAAAGACAAAACCGCGATAATTTACAACGACAGCCTGACCTTAAAAGGCATTCCAGCCGAGGCTTTAGAATATCGCTTAGGCAATCGCAGTGCGCTAGACTGGATAATCGACCAGTATCAAGTCAGCACCGACAAACGCAGCGGCATCACTAACGACCCCAACAACTTAGACGACGAACAATACATCATCCGTTTAGTCGGTAAAATCGTTACTGTGAGCGTAGAAACGGTTAAATTATTAAAAATTTTGAAAGAATTACCGCTTTAAGGAGTTAAAACCATTAAGTTAAGCGTATTTGTAGGATGGAATAGGCGCAAGCCGTATTCCAGCCTGAAACGCTATAAAGTCAAAAAAACTTAGTAAAAATAAAATGGTGAAATACGGTTTACGTCGTATTAAAGTGCGTTTGCTATAGCTTCCTTGCGTTACCCCATCCTGCATTCATTCAACTGTGTAACTTCTAATTAATTATGACAACAGAAACACCTGCTCAAACTATCAACCCGCTTGATATTAATGAATCATGTCAAGAATTGCCGCTTGAAAATCACGAAGCGACAACACAAACTCTTGAGAAGTTAGAGACTAGCACTTTTGCAATTGCTACAACTGATGCAGCCACAGAAAATACAATATCGTCAAATTCAAGCGATTGGTATACTGTAAAATTGCCTGTTAATTTAACGTTAAACGAATTAAATGAGTTACATGCTGAATTAATTCAACATATAAATAAACGTTTACAATTATCAGGGGGCGCAGTAAAACGAATTGATACAGGTGCATTACAGTTATTAACTTCTTTGCTTAATGACCCCAATATCACGGTAGGATGGTTAGATTATTCGCCTGAATTATCACGCGCCGCTTATTGGGTAGGCTTGCATGAAATTTTGGGATTATCACTCTAAAAATTCACACTTTATCAAACACGCTACTAAAATAACGTGATTTAATTGCTTTTTTTACCTTTTCCAGATGGTTTTAACTAGCCAATGACCGCACACCGTGAATTTCAGTTTACGCAACAGGATTTTGACATTTTACGTCAGCTTGTCAGTCAACATACTGGCATTGCCTTGTCTGAGCATAAACAAGAAATGTTATACAGTCGCCTTGCGCGCCGTTTACGCATTTTAAATTTAAATAGTTTTGCAGAATATTGTGAACTGTTAAAAAGCAATGGGGGCGATGAACTTATGCAGTTCATGAATGCCGTAACCACCAATTTAACCGCTTTTTTTCGTGAACCGCACCATTTTGAGCAACTGGCAACCCATATTTTACCTGCGCTATTGGAACAAAAAGCAGAGCAGCAGCGTTTACGCATTTGGTCAGCGGGCTGTGCTAGCGGGGAAGAAGCTTATTCACTCGCTATTGTGTTGCGCGAACATGTGCCAAGTTATTGGAATGTAAAAATTTTAGCCACAGATTTAGATTCAAATGTATTAGGACAAGCAATAGCAGGGATTTATAACCGTGAACGGGTTGCTATGTTAAGTGCCGAGCGTTTGCAACGCTGGTTTAAAAAAGGAACTGGAAATCAAGCAGGTATGGTGCTCGTTTCGCCCGATTTACAAAAAATGATTAGTTTTAGACAACTCAACTTAATTTATTCATGGCCTATGAATGGCATGTTTGACATCATTTTTTGTCGTAATGTCATGATTTATTTTAGTAAACATACACAAATTCAGTTATATGAACGATTTGCTAATATTTTAGAACCCAATGGCTATTTTTTTGTGGGACATTCAGAAAATTTATTTAAGCTTACAGAACGGTTTCAGCTCGTTAAACAAACGATTTATCGTAAAATAAGTTAATCTTTTAGAACTATTATAATCATGACAATATTACCCGCTGCTTTTGCAGGATACGAACATATCCGCCGTTATTGGGATATTCGGCATCATCAGTGTGTCGCTAAAATCCTACCCGGCGACTATTATGTAACTCGCAATGCAGAAGTATTAATGACCGTCGTTGGCTCTTGTGTAACTGCTTGCATTCGCGACAGTAAAAATCACATTGGAGGCATGAATCATTTTATGTTACCCGTGCGCACCTTGCCGATAGATAAATGGGAAAATTCAATCATTAGTGCAGCGGCGCGTTATGGTAATTTTGCGATGGAACATTTAATTAACGATATTTTAAAACATGGTGGACAACGACAACATTTAGAAATTAAATTATTCGGCGGCGCGCAGATTTTGCAAAATATCGGCAGAATTGGACAACAAAATATTCAATTTGTGCGAAATTATCTGCAATTAGAAGGTTTACGACTGGTTGCTGAAGATTTAGGGGATATTTATCCGCGCAAAATTTTATTTTATCCCGACACAGGCTTAGTGCGGGTCAAAAAATTACGCGCTGTTTCCCAAAGTGTGGTGGAATACGAAAATCGTTATAGAAACACTTTAGAAAAACAAAATATTGGTAATGATGTAGATTTATTTGAAGATTAACGCTAACTCTCTGCGTGCCACCGTTTTTTAGACCTTCCCTCACATCATTAAAGCTTTGAGTTAAAACATACACATTTTTATGAATAACATTACCCTGATTCAACCCGATGATTGGCATTTACATGTCCGTGATGAAACCGCTATGCAATCTGTGATTGGCGCGACTGCCCGCTGTTTTGCCCGCGCGATAATCATGCCCAATTTAAAACCGCCCATTACTACCGTTACTGCCGCACTGGCATATCGTCAACGGATTATCGACGCATTACCCGCCCATTCTGCTTTTAAACCCTTGATGGTGCTTTATTTAACTGATAATACCCCGCCCGAAGAAATTATTCGTTTAAAACAAAGTGAACACGTTGTCGCTGTTAAATACTACCCCTCTGGCGCAACCACCAATTCAGACAGCGGCGTTTCTGCCTTAAATAAGGTGTACCCAGTTTTAGCCGAATTAGAAAAGCAAAACGTACCGTTACTGATTCACGGTGAAGTGACAGACCCACAAGTAGATATTTTTGACCGCGAAAAAGTCTTTATTGACACCGTTTTAAGCCAAATTATGCAGGATTTTCCCGCATTACGCATTGTGTTAGAACACATCACCACCCGCGACGCAGTAGAATTTATTAACAGCCAAAACCACGCACCCATTGCCGCGACCATCACCGCCCACCACTTATTAATGAATCGCAACGCGATTTTTACAGGTGGCGTGCGACCCCATCACTATTGTTTACCCGTATTAAAACGCGAACAACACCGCCAAGCTCTTGTCACTGCTGCTACCAGTGGCAATCCCCGCTTTTTCCTAGGTACAGACAGCGCGCCGCATCCGCAAGGCAGCAAAGAAAGCAGTTGCGGCTGTGCGGGCATGTACACCGCTCCCGCCGCGCTTGAACTCTATGCTGAAGCATTTGAACAAGTTAACGCACTCGACAAATTAGAAGCCTTTGCCAGTTTTTACGGCGCAGACTTTTACGGCTTGCCCCGCAACACGCAAACCGTGACTTTAACAAAACAAACATGGACAATGCCCACCGCATTTCCTTTTGCTAATCAACAAGTCATTCCATTACGGGCAGGAGAAGCAATTCATTGGCAATTGCTTTCTTAGGCTGAATTAAAATTTTCTGTGTTCATTTATTCATAAGAAAGGGAAATTGTTCCCTTTCTTTAAAGCCGCTTTTAAGAGACAACCATGCGTCTTCCTTCTTTTAGTTTAACGACCAAAATTTTTAGTTTGGTAATTCTTTTATTAATTTTGCTCTGCATTATGGCAGGTATTGCCATTATGAAAATGAACAATATTAATCAAGAGTTGCAATCTATTGTTAAACAAAATTTGCCCCTCATGGCAGAAGTAACAGACTTAAAGATTAATAAACTAGAACAAACGATTTGTTTTGAGCGCATCTTTAATGAAAAGAATAAAGTTAAACTCCAAACCTTAATTTATGATTTCGGTAAGTTCTCAAATGGTGTTCGGGATAATATTGAGAAAATTCAAAAATTTATTGATGAAAGTCTTGAATATAACAACTCTATTTCATTTGAGCTGGGTAAATTTCGCGAACAAGTCGTTAATTTACGCAAACAACAAGATTTATATGAATCTAAAGCCAATGAAGTTATCCAAAAATTAGAAAAAGGCGAATTAGTAGAATTTGAAACTATCGCAATGCGCGATGATATCATTGAACTACAAGTACAATTAACTGACGATTTAAATGATTTTTTAAACAAAATTCAGTTTTTCAATAAACAATCCAGTTCTCAAGCAGAACAACAACAAACTTCAGCTTCTAATTGGTTATGGATGATTATCATCCTTGCTCTATTATCAGGTATTTTATTAGCCAGTTTATTTAGTCGCCATTTATCCTATCAAATTGGAGGCGAACCAGATTTAATTCGACAGCTCGCTGAAAAAGTAGCTTTAGGAGATTTAAGTATTTTCTTTAAAGAAAATGCACTACATCAAAAGTTAAAGAAACATCCCACAGGGATTTATGCTTCTATTGAATTACTGGTTGAATCTTTAAATGAAGTTGTGAATAAAGCCACGCGATTAGCTGCGGGCGATTACAGCGTTAAAATTGTGCCACGCTCCGACCGTGACATGCTAGGGATTGCTTTAGAACAATTAACTGACCGTTTATTTGAAATTACTAATATTTCTAAAGCCATTGCTGAAGGCGATTATAATCGGCAAATTGCAACTTGCGGTGAAACCGACATGCTCGGTTATGCTATCAATCAAATGACGCAACGCTTGCGCGAAGTCACAGAAGAAACGCGCCGTTCAGATTGGATTAAAACAGGACAAACTGAATTAAATGAATGTATGCGGGGTGAGCAAGACCCCTATTTATTAATGCAAAATGTTTTAAATTTCTTAGCGGAATATATTGAAGTACCTGTTGCTGTTTTCTATTTAGCACAAAGTGATAATACCTTGCGTTTAGCGCGAACTTATGCTTTTTGGCAACGCAATCATAATTACAATGTTTTTAAAATCGGCGAGGGTTTAGTTGGACAAGCCGCTTTAGAACGTAAAAGCATTTTGTTTAAACATTTACCCCCTGAACACATTCCACTTTCTTTAGTATCGGGTGTAGGTGAATCTAAACCCAGTTGTATTTTTGTTTTACCTTTATTATTAGAAGATAAATTATTAGGCGTTATTGAATTTGGAAGCTTAAAAGAGTTTTCAGATACTTCGCGTGAATTATTAGAACGGGTTGCGGAAAATATTGCAATTGCTTTACACACGGCTTTATCGCGTTTAGAAATGCACGCATTATTAGAAGAATCGCAGAAACTGACTCAAGAGTTGCAAAATCAACAAGATGAAATCGTTGAGCGTGAAGAACGAATTCGCACCATTGTTGATACCGTAGTAGATGCCATTATTACCATTGATGAACAAGGCATTGTAAAATCGTTTAATAAAGCCGCTGAAACGATTTTCGGCTATAGTCGCTTAGAAGTCTTAGGACAAAACGTTAAGTTATTGATGCCAGAACCTTATGTTTCTGAACATGATCAATATTTGCGTTCTTATATGTCCACTGGCTATGCACGCATTATCGGCAATCCACGCGAAGTGACGGGACGGCGCAAAGATGGTTCAATGTTCCCCATTGATTTGGCAGTGAATGAAATGCAATTGCGCGGTAAACGTTTGTTTACAGGGATTATTCGCGATATTACTGAACGCAAACATGCCCAAGAAATTGTGCGCCAACAGCAAGAACAAATCGCAAATAGTGAGGCGCGTTTGCGCACCATCATGGACACGGTGGTAGATGCTATTATTACCATTGATGAGAATGGCTTGATTGAATCATTTAACCGTGCGGCTGAACGTTTATTTGGCTATAGCGCGCCTGAAATGCTGGGGGAAAACATCAGTTTATTAATGCCAGAACCCTATAATAAACAACATGATGGCTATTTAAAACACTATTTGGCGACCAGTGAGCCGCGTGTCGTAGGCACAGTGCGGGAGCTGGTGGGCAGACGTAAAGACGGTTCAATTTTCCCCTTAGATTTAGCCGTTGACCAAATGCGCATGGGCGACCGCTTGTTATTTACAGGCATTATTCGCGATATTACCGACCGCAAAAAAGCTGCTGAAGAATTGCGAATTCGGCAAGAAGAATTGCAAACGCAAAACGAAGAAATGCAGGCGCAAAATGAGGAAATGCAGGCGCAAAACGAAGAATTGCAAATGCAGCAGGCAGAATTAAAAGCGCAGCAAGAAGAATTGCGACATATCAATGAGATGCTGGCGTTTAGAACGCATGAATTGGAGCAACAGCGCGGACGCTTGCGAGAAATCAACGCGATATTAGAACAGAAACAACAAGAGTTAGAAATTAAAGCTAAAGAAGTTGAACAAGCCAGTCAATACAAATCGCAATTCTTAGCAATTATGTCGCATGAATTGCGTACTCCGTTGAATAGTATGCTGATTCTGGCGCAATCTTTATCAGAAAATCGCACACACAATTTAAGCGATAAGCAAATTGAATATGCGCGCACGATTTATAGTGCAGGTACAGATTTATTAAGCCTGATTAATGAAATCTTAGATTTATCTAAGATTGAAGCGGGCAAAATGGAAATTAACGTAGAAACTTTTAGCGTGATTGAGTTGCTTGATAGTATGGAGCGTAAGTTCCAACATTTAGCTGAGCAAAAAGGCTTAAAATTCACTTTAGAGTTAAATGAACACCTTCCTGCAACCTTAGAAAATGACCAGCAACGACTTACGCAAATTTTAAATAATTTGCTTTCTAATGCGTTAAAGTTTACTTCTAAAGGACAAATTATTTTACGTTTGGAATTGGTGGAAGAAATTCCAGACTTATTTAGAGGAAATATAACTTATATTTCTTCACCACCTTATTTAATTTTCCATGTTACTGATACTGGAACTGGTATTCCGATAGAAAAAATTGAATTGGTCTTTGAGGCTTTCCGTCAAGCTGATAGTACTATTAGCCGTCGTTTTGGTGGAACGGGTTTAGGTTTATCTATTTCTCGCAAATTATCGCGCTTATTAGGTGGTGAATTGGTAGTAAGTAGTGTGCTGAATGAAGGTAGCACTTTTAGTTTATTATTACCTTTGCAAGCTCCTGTACGTTCTATAGAAGAAAGTGCAGCGTTATTAACGCACGGTGCTTTAGTTTTACCACCTGCGATGAATGCGGAAATTAATAGAAAAACGGCAATTGAAGCAATTGCAGAGATTGAGCAAATAGAAAATCGTTTCTCTGAAGCTAGTAATGTTGCATTATTAGAAAAATCTTTAGAAAAACCTGTTGAAGTTGCAATAAAAGAAGTGGATATCATACCGCCGCAAGGATTAAAAGAAAGTACACCACCGCCGATGGCAATACAAACTACGCCTGAAACCGCAGTTGTTACAACGGATAGAAATCAAATAGGCAATTTGAAATCTATGGTAGAAAAAGCGGCGATAACTCCGCAACCAGAAATACCGCATCATACCCCTAGCACAAATCCTTATCGTCACCGCCATTTAATGCCCAATGTGAGCCGTGCGCGGCGGTCGCAAGGTGCGCCTGTCCCGTTTTTGATGATTGCAACGCCGCCGCCGCCGTTACCTGATGACCGTGATAATTTACAACCTGAAGATAAAAAGTTGTTGATTATTGATGATGACCATAATTTCTTGCGAATTATGCAGGATTTAGCGCATGAGCATAATTTTAGATGTTTAGTCGCTGAGGATGGGATGGCGGGTTTATTGTTAGCTGAAGAATATCGTCCGACGGCGATTATTTTGGATGTGGGTTTGCCTAAAGTAAATGGTTGGAGTGTCATGGAAAGTTTGAAAGACAGTCCTAATACGCGCCATATTCCTGTGCATTTTATTTCTGCCCATGATGATTCTGCTGCCGCATTGCGGATGGGGGCAATTGGTTATTCTGTGAAGCCTGTTAGATTGGAAGAGCTGAACGCGACTTTACAAAATATTGAAACTTTTATTGAACGTAAACTTAAAACACTGTTGCTGATGACTGACCGCCCAGAGCGGCAGGAGTCGTTACCAAATATGGTGAATTTGGTGGATGTAACTTTAAATAGTGTCAGTAGTTTAGAAGAAGCTATGCAGCAACTTACGGATACTAAAGTAGATTGTGTGGTAATTGATATAGAAAGTGCGAGCAATTCGGGGATTCATTTGTTGGAAACGATGCACTCGCAAGCGCGATTATTAGCGATTCCGATTGTTTTGTATGGCGAACGTGAATTAACAACGGAAGAATCGGATGTGTTGCAACATCATCAAGATATGACGGTGAAAACCGTGCATTCGCCTGAGCGGTTGTTAGATGAAGTTACGTTATTTTTGCATCAGTTAGAAACGGAATTGCCGCAAGAACAACAGCGTATGTTGCGCATGGTGCGGGATAAAGAGGTGTTATTGGCAAATAAAACCGTGCTGATTGTGGATGATGATGTGCGTAATACTTTTGCGTTGACGACCTTTTTAGAGGGACGTGATATGAAAGTTACGATTGCGAAGAATGGCAAAGAGGCATTAGAAATTTTAGATCAACAGCCTGCAATTGCGATTGTTTTAATGGATATTATGATGCCTGAAATGGATGGTTATGAGGCGATGCAGCGGATTCGTTCACAAGCGCGTTTCCAAAAATTGCCGATTATTGCGTTAACCGCGAAGGCGATGAAGGGTGATAAAGCGCGTTGTATTGAGGCGGGCGCGAGTGATTATTTAACTAAGCCTGTGGATACTGATAAGTTGATTTCAGTGATGCGGGTGTGGTTGTATCAGTAGTTTGGGTTGAATCTTGTAAGATGAGCTGACATATAGTAAACACACCTTAAATTGCATAAATTGGAGTGCAATAGCTTCAGCTATTGCTTTTTAACCTTTTGATTGAAAAATATTTTACCTATCAAGACACTGACAATAGCTGAAGCTATTGCACTCCTTTTAAAGTACGTTTGCTATAATTAATCAGCACATTCAAACCACCTAACGATGGGCTTTCTTATGTCAGCCCATCCTAGAACATCATTTGATAGAGAGCTTCTTTTACAAAGCTTGCAAGGTATGACAATTAGAAAAGTTTGACATAATCTCGGCTCAATGACACGCCTTTACCACAATAATAACCACCTTCCCCTGATTCATTTACGGTAGCCCCCTGTTTATAAAATACAAAAGAAACCGTTTTACCCGCCCTGTCATTTTCTTCTATTTGTAAGCTTTTATCGGGTTTAACTTCTCCCCGCTGATAAAACCGACAACGTAGTGAGTCTTGAGGCGCAGTTTGTAAACTAATTGTGATAGATTCGGCGGAAGTTGCTTCTACAAAAAATTCAATGCCGTCTTTATGATATAAACCTGTCAACTGTCCTGCTAAACTGGTCGCATAATCTTGTGCTTGCCGAAAACGTAAAATATCAATGCGATCTTGATAAAGTTGGGTTAAACATTCGGTTATATTAATTTTACACTCTAAATCACGTTGTCTTAACCAAACTGTTTGCGACTGTTTAATAAAATCTGCCCCTTTTTTGGGCAAATCCGCCAGCCGTGAACGATATAATTGTGCCATGTCCTCATCCAACTGATTTAACTGTGCCGAAGCACAAATTGCTTTTTCCGTGTCACTATGTGCATTTTTACAGTTAAAGCTCGCAGCTAAAACTTCTGAATACCCGCCGCCCATGCTTGCTAATAATAACAGCGGAGATAACACAGCATATCTCATTATACTTTCCTTTAAATTCAAAAATTATAAAAACCAATATGGGATAAACCTATAATTGCTTTACGCAATTCGGACAGCATAGATTGATTTAAAAATAATCTTTACGTCAGTCCATCCTGCAGTTTTTTCATTCAATTGCGTAACGTCGAATGTTAAAAGACGTAAACAAAACTATTTTTTGTCTGGCGAAGTTAAAGGATAAGAAAACAAATAATATGGGCTATTTAACTATTTTTTTATTTAAAAAGTCTTTGTAAATGGAACTAGATTCAGGTTTTTAGAAATATATTTACTTAGAAAAGTATAGCAAACATACTTTAACTGGAGTGTAATAGCTTCAGCTATTGCCAGTGTCATGATAGGTAAAATATTTTTCAATTAAATTTTAAAAAAGCAATAGCTAAAGCTATTGCACTCCAATTTAATCAATTTAAGGTACAATTACTATATTTTAAAAATAAAATACTTATTTGCCAAATACTGCTTCATCTATCCGCATAATTCGCAATTGCTTTAAACACTTTTCCTTCTGCATTAAAAAAGAAAGTTTCTATTGCCACTTTATTCATTACCGAATGATAAAAAATAGAAATACTATTCACACCCGCAGTGACTGCAATAATTTCAAATGTTAAATCAGGGATTTTTTCTAAAGCCGCTTGCCAATAAGCCGCAATTGCCGTTTTGCCCTGTAATGTGCCTGATGAATCGCCTGTAAATTTTTGAATCATCGGCGTAGTCATTGAAAAATCATCCGTGTAATGAGCTAAAATTGCAGCTAAATCATGTTGATTCCATGCAGTTAACCAACTTTGCGCAAAAATTTGTGCTTGAATATCAGTCATTTTTTCTCTCTTAACAAATCCATAATTTTCTTTAAGGCTTTTTTAAAACACTGTGATAGTAATTCAGACTTACATTTGATAAAAAATCCCCTAATATTTTTAGTTATTTTTCTATCTTTATTATAGGCTGTTATTTTGCTTTTATTATATTTTCCTTATTTATTTTGTACTATTAATTCCTTTATTTATTCATTTTTTCCTCATAATTTCCTCACATTGTTTTGACATAGTTTATACAACTAACGCGCAACCTTATTTCTCTTTAATTTACTGTCAAAAAATAGGTTGTTTTTCGCTTTCAATTGTGAGGAACACATCATGCTCCAAGATTTAGCTTTATTATCATCCGTTTCCCGCCGCTCAGTGTTACGCACTTTAGCAACGTTAAGCTTGGCTTCTTTTTCGGGTTATACTTTCCGCGATTTATTCGCACAAACGACCACCAGCTCAACGAGTGATTTAGATTGTGTTTTATCCCCAACCATGACCGAAGGGCCTTATTGGGTTGATGAAAAATTAAACCGCTCTGATTTAACCACAGACACCACGCGCAGCAGTGTGTTAAATGGTTTACCGTTATTGCTCACCATTAATGTGTTTAAAGCAACCGCAAATAGTTGTGCAGTTGCACAAGGGGTGCAAATTGACGTATGGCACGCGGACGCGATTGGCGAATATTCTGATGCGTCGGGCAATGGACAAAGCAGCACTAAAGGTCAAACTTTTTTACGCGGTTATCAAACCACTGATAGTAGCGGGATTGTGACTTTTAAAACCATTTATCCAGGTTGGTATGGAGGCAGAACGGCGCATATTCATGTACGCGCACGGGTGTTTGATGCGTTGGGCAATGCGACTTATAATTTTACGACTCAATTATTTTTTGATGATAGCGTAACTGACAGTGTTTATTCCAATGCGCCGTATAATTCTCGCGGCACACGGGATACCAGAAACACGAATGACATGCACTATAACGGTGTGAGCAATAAAACAGATACTTTATTAACTTTGAATAAAGAAGCGGCGGGCGGTTATTCAGCTTCTATTGCGATGGGTTTGCAAAATTTGCCTGATAGTGTTGCAACCAGCAGCACGCGCAATTTTTCAGTAAGCACAACCAGCAGCGGTAGCAGTTCTAATTTAACTTTAACCAGTATTGTGAGTGTTGCGAGTGCAGATATTGGCACGCAAGGTAGTGTGTTTTTAGCCGCACAAGTTGCGAATACTTGGTATGTGCATAACGGTTCACAATGGGTTGTATATAACATTGATTTTCCTGCTTATTATACAGGCACATTACAAGCAACGCATACGGTGTCTATTTTTTCGGGACAGGATGTGCAAGCTTTTTGCGGTGCTGATATTTATGTAGGTTATGGAAATAGCTTGCAAACTATGTTGGATAAGAGCCAGTATCAAAAGGTTTATACTTTGTGTCAGTAATTGGGTTTTCCTAGACTCGCTAAGTTTTTAAAACCTATGGCAAACGCACTTTAAATGGAGTGCAATAGCTTCAGCTATTGCCTGTGTCGTAA
>CAZKST010000074.1:0-12162 GCA_964555395.1 uncultured Thiotrichaceae bacterium
ACAAACTAAAAGACCTGCTAGGTTTTGAAAACCTAGCAGGTCTTTGTTTATTTGCTAATCCTTGCTAATTTAAAAACAAAGACTAAGCAGCAATCGCTGTACCTTGAGCGGCGGCAATAAAATCATCAGCGGAAGCTTGAATGACTTCAATTCCAATGCGTTTGCAGAAACGTAATTCTTTATCATTGGGTTCTGGAATTAACGCCCAACCGGTTGGATTAGGGGCGGCACTGTAAATAATGTCGCTTAATACCATCCGTTCGCTATCACGGTTTAAACGTAACCCCATTAATAAATAGCGTTTTTGTTGCCGATGTTCTTTGAGGAAACTAGGAATACTAAAGCCGCCCATTAATTCAGTGATGTAGTCCACATAGTCAGCATCCGATGCAATGAAATTTGCGTCGGGTAAAGGAGTTCCCATCGGTTTGAATAAAATCGGTAATTTTTTACCTGCTTGTTCAAACAATGAAACTGCTTGTTCTAATGTCACTTCTTGATAACTCGCCCCTTCGCCAGCAAAATGGTACAGTCTGAAACGGTAATCTGTACCCGCTAAACGGGCAACGCCAACGATTAAAATATGAGCACGTTGCGCATATAATTTTTGTAAGTGTGTGTCGCGATTGATGTCGATGACATAAGGCAAATTCAGGTCAGCCAATAAGCGATGAACAGGGGAAATTGTCCATTGATTTTCGCCGTATAATTTTGTCAAAAATTTGGTGACAAAACTGCGTCCGCGTTTTAATTCTTGGTTCATCGCCGCACGGGGAAATTCATACATTAATTTCGGTGCCATCGGTTTGCCGTCGTTCATAGCGTAAATTAAGCTGTCACTGTCGGCTGGAATGGGTTGTCCAGTCACTGCGTGAACTGAGCCATTGAGGGCGTATGCACCTAAATAGGGAACAACTGTTCCTTGTTTAACACCCGTTAAAATTTCTGAAAAATCGTACGCCATTGCTATTCCTCTTATTCTTCACTAAAGCAATTGTGATAGTCCGAACATACTTGACAAGAAGGCGCACGACAGACATAAATGCCTTCTTGACTGCATAACTGTTTATAGAAAAACTTTTTCCACTTCATATTCTGCGTATTCCGTGCAGCTAACGGCTCGAAATTCTGTTGCAAGAGTTGACTTAATGCTTGACGTGACCAAAGTCCTAAGTCTTGCCATAAATGGTCGTTGCCCATGCACGCATGGAGCACTATTTCAATTAGCCAGTGTTGTTCTTCGGCTAAATCAAGAGGATTGTCATTGTTTAAAGGCGTTACCCCCGCTTTGAGCAGCTGACGTAAATCGTCTAATTCTGGAATTCGCTGAGTGTCTAATGGACGGTCATGCAAGCTTGGGGGAAGATGACAGCGGGGAAAATGGCGATTTAAGAGCCTTTGAAAGGCTGTTTCGTTTAATCCCAGCGTGCGGGGTAAATAGCCCATGCCCGTATATTGACTGGCAAGCATTTGGGCAAAAAAAAGGTCATTGGGTAAACCAACGGCGGCTTGCAATAAGGACTGGTAAACCTGTTCACGATGAGCAGGCATAGCGGGCGGAGATTCCAAAAACGTTGCAGTTGTAACGCTTGTGCTAGACAGGGATTCAGCTTGCATCAGTGACAAACTCCTAAAACAACAGGGAGTGAGGCTTAACAGCACACAGTGGTTTAGTTATTGACAATTCCACTGTGTGTTGATTTAGCGTTTAAGTCTTTTTACAGGGTTTTAATGGGTTTATAGCTTTAAAATCTAGGTAAAAAGCTTAAATTATTCTACTGGGAAACCAATAAATTAGTATTCCACTAAAATGTCTTCATCACGCACAATCATCTGACATGCTAAACGCCATTTTGGTGGCACGTCATTAACTTCTGCGTTTTCAATTTCTTCAGCAGATAATTTGCCATTTTGTTTTAAAACTGCTTTTTCTTTATCAGTTAAGTGCGCGCCCATGCGGGGTTTGTCAGATAAACTGGTTACTTTAATTGCACATGTACCACATTGACCATCTTCACAGCTGAACTCAATTGGAATTTTGTGTTCACGAGCAATAGATAAAATCGTAGCGGTGTGGCTACCTGCAACAGCGTAAACTGTTTTGTCGCGGTAACTTGGATTACTGAAAGTAATGTTTGCCATTTAAAAACTCCTTCTTATTTAGAATAATCTTCAATTATGCAGGTTTAACAGTGACAGAACCGCCTAAGATTTGAGCTTGGCAAGCTAAACGGAAATGACGACCTGCGTTTTGGTCGCGTAATACGCGTTCTTCAATCACTGTAGGTTGTGATAAATTTTCCCAACCATCAATAACTTGCATTAAACAAGTTCCGCAATCGCCTTCACGACAACCATACACTAAGCCAGCACCTACTTTCTCGGAAACTTCAATTACCCGTGTGCCAGTTGTTACAGTTACTGTTTTGTTAATATCTGCAAAAGTTAACTCAGCTTTAGCCATAATCTCTCTCTCATTATTAGTTGTAAAAAGTAGGGTGGGTATTTAGGCGGGTTCTACAGTAACATCACCTAAAATCTGTGCTTGGCAAGCTAATCTAAAATTTTTACCTGCCATATTTTCTTGTAAAATTTTACTTTCTAAAACAGAAGGTACGGATAAGTTTTCACCGCCTTTTAAAACGTGCATTAAGCAAGTTCCGCAATCGCCTTCGCGGCAGCCGTACATAATGCCTGCACCTACTTTTTCAGATACATCAATAACGCGAATTCCTGCGGGAACGCGAATGGTGACATCAATATCTGAGAAGGTTAATTCTGCTTTCATTGTTCATTTCTCCTAATCAAAACTGAATGTGCTGTATGGGGAGTGACAGCTTTTTTTCATCATACTAATTTAAGGGAGCGTCTTTTTTAAATAAATCTTCAAAATCAATTACTTTTCTTTTTTGTTTTTCAGTAATAATTTCGGCAAGTTGTTTACCAAATGCAAAACAATCTGCTAATTCAGCTTCGTTAGGAATTAATTTCACTCTAATACCTTGCAGAGGCACGCGGAGTTTTAAACCGCGTAAACGGTCTTCTAACATGCCAATGGCTTCGCCTGACCATCCATAAGAACCAAATGCTGCCCCGACTTTGCCTTGCGCATTGATAACCACGAGGGAAGATAATAAATCCCACATGGGTTTAGTGGCATCGCCGTTAATCGTGGGTGAACCTAAAACAATGCCATCCGCTTCTTCAATTAAATCGACAAAAGGCTCAACTTCGCCGCCTTGTAAATCAAACAAGGAAACCCGAATGCCTTCAACCTCATTTGCACCCGCATAGACGGCTTCCGCCATTTTGGCGGTATTGCCATAAGAGCTAATGTAGAAAATTAATAAAGTTTTATCGGCGGTTTCTTTACGGAGTTTGGGTTGTGAAAGTTCACGAAAACGATTGACATATTGACGAGGATTGTCGCGCAAAATAGGACCATGCGTGGGAGCAACGATGGTGAGCGGAAGCGGCTCAATCAGTTCAAGGGCTTCTAAAACATAGTTTTTAAAAGGGCGCATGATGTGGGCGTAATAGTATTCAAATGAGAAACGGAAATCGCCGACAACATCATTAAATAAACGCGGGTCGCAAAAGTGGCAACCAAACACATCGCCTGAAAATAAAATTTGTTCTTCTTCTAGGTAAGTACATTGGGTATCAGGCCAATGCAAATAGGGCGTGTTTAAAAATCGTAGCGTGCGGTCGCCTAAACTCACGGTATCATTGGTCGTAACAGGCGTAAAAGTCTGGTCTTCATCGGTTTTTAACAAACCTTTAACCATGCGCTGGGCTTTGTGGGAAATGAAAAGTTTAGCTTGGGGAGCACGTTTTAACAGTTCAGGTAATGCGCCTGTATGGTCGGGTTCAAGATGATTGAGCACAATCACTGAAATTTCGTCATAGCGGGCAACAGATTCTAAACGACGAAAAAAATCCTCAGCGAAATTTTCTTTAACGGTATCAATTACCGCAACACCATGACTACCACGCACTAAATAAGCATTATAGGTTGTGCCATTCGCTGTCTTTAAAATCAGGTCGAATGTCCGCAATTGCGGGTCTAATGCACCAATCCAATAGACGCGTTCAGATAACGATACGGCAGCACTGGTATGAGCGACATTTAACAAACTGGTCATGCTCAACGCCTATTATTGAAGAGGATTAACATACTATTTTATTGCGCTTCAGGCGCGCATGGAGTGTGACGTTGACAAGTTTCTAAATCAACACTGGTATCAACTTCTTGCAAACCAACCCATTCATCAATGGTATGTGCATCAAAGCCTTGATGACATTGGCTGCCCACTTGTAATAAAGGACGACGAATTAAGATGTGGTCATCTAACAGCAGTTGCATAGCAGCTTCTGCGTCTAAATGCCCAATTTCTAATTCCCCTGATTTAATTTTAGGTGCACTAGGATTGAACCACTCATCAACAGGCTTATCCCCCAAAAAGGGTTTTAAAGTCTCGGCTGTCCAAGGTTCGCTTAATAAATCTTTTACAACCAAGGTGTGTCCAGCGGCTTCTAATAATTGCCGTTGTTTTTTATTACCACCACAGCCTGGTTTTTCATAGAAAGTTATAATTGCCATGAAAGAAACTCTAAAAATAGTTAAATCCCATACATACAAAAGAATGAGCGATGGGGAAATCGCTCATTCTTCATTTAAAATTTCTAAGCCATAGAAACTTTAATTAGTGAGAACGCAATTCTGCCATGGCTTCTTGCATTTTCTCGGGGGGAATCCCTGTTAAAGAACCGGGTGGATTAACAGGCATATTAAACTGATTCAAAATCGCGCCTTCAATTGGGCAAATACTGGCGCATTGTGCATCAGGAAAATCACCATCACACTCGGTACATTTTTTAGGGTCAATCATAAAGTGTGGCTTAGCTTCATAAATTGCTTGACTGGGGCATAAAGGCTGACAAGCCCAACAATTTACACAAGATTCAATAATTTTGAGTGCCATTGTCGAATCTCCTTAAGCAGCCGACACTTTTAATTTTTCTTCGCGAGGCGTATCTAATTTGCCTGCTTCTAACATTTCTTGATAAACCGCGCGTAAAGCCTCTTCAATCGGCTCCATCGCATGTTCGCCATTAGGTTGAATGCCTGAAGCTTCTAATTCAGCCCAAGGTTCATAACCAATTTTTGAACATAAAACTGTTTCACAGCCTTCTAAAGAACGGATGATTTTCCCTAAAACGGATTCGCCATCGCCGCAAGTGTCGCCACCTGCACAATATAAATCTGTCTTACGGTGTCCAACCATCTTCACGCCGTTTTGTGTCACTTCATAGACTAAAAATTCTTTAGCGTGTCCAAAGTGTTGGTTAATGATACCGCCGCCTTGCGTTGCGACTGCCATTAACACAGCACGATAAGTTTTCTTCGGATGTAATTGAACATTACCAAAATCAATGCCGACTAATTTAGGTTTAGCAGCGGCAATGCGGGCTTCTTCTTCTTTCTTCGCTAAATCAGCTTCAATTTGCGCATGGACAACGGCGCGATGTTTCATCGCTTCTTCATAGTTGATGTCCATTTCTTCAATCTTATCTAAAGTGAATTCCATACCACGGTCTTCACCTAACAAGCCAACGGCATCAGCGCGACATTGACGGCAATGGCGCATCATATTCATGTCGCCTTCACAAGCATCTTGTAAAGATTTCAATTCTTCAGCGGTTGGACTGCGTTGACCCATAACGCCGTAGAATGTGCCATGTTCGGCTTCAGCAATTAAGGGCATCACGTTATGTAAAAACGCGCCTTTTGACTTCACAACTTTACTAACTTCTTTCAAGTGTTCGTCATTTACGCCTGGAATTAATACGGAGTTCACTTTGACTAAAATGCCGCGTTCAATCAGCATTTCTAAGCCTTTTTGCTGCTGTTGAATTAAAATTTCAGCCGCTTTAACGCCACGAATCCGTTTGTTTTTCCAGAAAATCCAAGGATAAATTTTCGCGCCGACTTCAGGGTCAACACAGTTAATCGTAATCGTCACATGGTCAATGTTATGTTTAGCTAATTCCTCCACGTTTTCAGGTAAAGCTAAACCATTGGTAGAAACACATAATTTAATATCAGGTGCTTTCTCGGTTAATTCACGGAAAGTTTGGAATGTCCGCTCAGGATTGGCTAATGGATCGCCAGGGCCCGCAATCCCTAACACGGTCATTTGCGGAATGTTCGCCGCAACAGCCATGACTTTTTTCACAGCTTGGTCTGGGTGTAATAACTCAGAAACTACACCGGGACGAGATTCGTTAGCACAATCATATTTGCGATTGCAATAATGACATTGAATGTTACAAGCAGGTGCAACTGCAACGTGCATCCGTGCGTAGTAATGATGCGCTTGTTCAGAGTAACAAGGATGATTATGCACTTTTTGCCGAATATGCTCTGGCAATTGTGACACTTGATCATCTGTGCTCCCGCATGAATGCGATGAACAACCACTAGCTGGAGGGGCTTCAGCAGATAATGAGTTTAATACTGGGAGTTCCATATCACACAATCCTCTTGATTGTCTCTTGTGCTTAAGTGTCACATAGCATTTAGGCTTGCAACAGGTTTTAAACGCGACCATAACTGACGCAAACTTGACTGCAATACCAAAAGCAAATGCCGTGCCTTTTTTTATCTTTTTGAATTTTAATAATAAAAACCACGTTTTTTATTTTTTGTAAGATATGCGACACAGCCAAAAAGCAGAGCTTGTGAGATTAACGACAGGAAATATCCACATAAAATAAAGGTTTTTGGCTAATTTGTCCACTAAATGTATGGTTTTTACCCTATGCGGAATTTTATTTGCGGATTCAATTAGAAATTAAGCGGTTGAACAAAAAAATATGCAGGATGGACTATTGTAGGGTGGAATAGCGCAGCGTATTCCACCATGAAATTCCACAAAAGCTGAGCAAAAACAGAATTGTCTGAACCACAATTTACTTAATTTTCATCATTAATTTAACTACGCTTTAACTATAGCAAACGCACTATAACTGGAGTGCAATAGCTTCAGCTATTGCCAGTGTCGTAACAAGTAAAATATCGTTCAATCAAAAGGTTAAAAAGCAATAGCTAAAGCTATTGCACTCCAATTTACGCAATTTAAGGTGCGTTTACTATAACCGCCTTAAAAATTAAGGAAATTGTGCTAATTATGCGAATTAGGGTTCAGACAAAATGGTGGAATACGCTTCGCTATTCCACCCTACATTTGTGCTTATAATGGCTTTGAATATCGAAAGTACACAGAAAAATCTTGCTTGTAACAAATTTAGGGTATAACAACCCGTAGCATTGAAGTAAATAGGGTGTAAGTTTTGGTCAATATCGATTAGTATAAATTCATAAGCTGTTATCTTTAGGATACTACGCCATGCTTACAACCGATAGATTTTATTAATCTTATCTAAAAGTTACACGCCAATATGTGATTTTTGTAGCAAGATGTCCGTTACTTAAATTAATACTTCCGATTTCTAACGCTAAGTTGTATGCCTATGAACAAACTCCCTCCTTTAATGACCTTAATCACTGAATTAATTGCCCGTCCATCAGTCAGTTGTGTATGCCCAGAATTTGACCAAAGCAATCAAGCCGTGATTGAAAAATTAGCCGAATGGTGCACCTTACTTGGATTTAAAGTAGAAATCTTGCCCTTAGCAGGACACCTTAATAAATTCAATTTAATTGCGACGTTAGGGACAGGTTCAGGGGGATTAGTTTTATCAGGACATACAGATACCGTGCCTTATGATTTAAATCGCTGGCAACATGACCCGTTTCAACTGTATGAAAAAGATAACCGTTTATATGGTTTAGGCACATCAGACATGAAAAGCTTTTTTGCCGTCGCGCTTGCTGCTGCTGCAAAATTTGACCCCAAAACTTTGCAACGTCCTTTAGTATTACTCGCAACCGCTGACGAAGAAAGCAGCATGTGCGGCGCAAAAGCCCTGAGTCGCGCTAGTTTTCCCCATGTTCGCCATGCCATTATTGGTGAACCGACCAATTTACGCCCTGTGCGAATGCACAAAGGGATTTTTATGGAAGGGATTCATTTAAGCGGACTCGCAGGACATTCAAGCGACCCCAATTTAGGACGTAGTGCATTAGAAGGAATGCACGCAGTGATCAGTGATTTGCTTAATTGGCGGCGCGAACTACAAGAAAAATATAGCAATCCAGCCTTTGCCGTACCCGTGCCGACTTTAAATTTAGGACATATTCATGGCGGCGATAATCCTAATCGCATTTGTGGCGAATGCGAATTGCATATTGATTTACGTCCATTGCCTTCTATGAATTTAACTGAATTAAAACAAATTTTACATGAACGAGTACGACGTGTTATTGAACCACTGGAATTAAAAGCAGAATTTATTAGTTTATTTGAAGGAATTCCCGCTGTAGAAACCGCTACAGAAGCAGAAATCGTGCGGGTTGCCGAACGTTTAACACAACAAACATCAGAAGCCGTTGCTTTTGCAACTGAAGCTCCTTATTTAAACGATTTAGGCATTGAAACCATCGTCTTGGGACCCGGCGATATTGCACAAGCCCATCAACCCGATGAGTTTTTAGCGATAGACAGATTAACCCCTTCTATAGAATTAATTGCGAATTTCATTCATCATTTTTGTGTAAAATAACCCATAATTGTTTAAAGCTGCCGTCGCAAATGTCGCAAAAGTGATTTAATTCAAATTATTTTTATTTTCCACTAATTGCAAAATACAAGGACGCTGACGGCGGTCAATAAACAAAGAATTTCCTGCTTGTTTCTTAGCCTGATGCTTAGCATCCGTTGCTAACGTTGCAACATCATGATGAGAATGACAATGCTCTAAATCAGGTATAACTACACCAATAGAAATTGCTAATAAAGGATAAAAACAAGCATTGCCGCTGCGGTCAAATGCTTGAATACCACCGCGCACTTGGTCAGTTTCACTATAAAAGCGCATTACCCTTTCTTTAAAATCAGTTAAAATCTTTTCACAACGTTCAATCCAATTATCGCTCTTAAAAATTAAAATAAAATCATCCCCTCCCACATGTCCAATAAAATCTATAAAGCCATCTACATTAGAGACTAAAATTTCAGCCACCGTTTTAATGACTAAATCTCCTTGCTCATAACCATAGACATCATTAAACGGTTTGAAATTATCTAAATCACAATAAGCAATTACAAAACCGTCTTTTTTCTTTATCATTTCCTCAATATATTCATTAATTGGTACATTACCGGGTAACAAAGTTAAAGGATTAGCATAACGAGCATTGCGAATTTGCAACTCAGTAATTTTTTTCAATAAATCAGTGACATTTCCCAAACCGACATATAATCCAGCTTCAGCAATAATAAAATCATGCTCAGGCTCTAAATCACTATTAGCCGTTAATTGATGACTGGCTTCTTCTAAAGATAAATGAATATCAAAAATTAAAGGTTTATTATCCATCACACTACTAATTACTTTACGTCCATACAACTCTCGTCCATAACGACTAGAAAATAAATACATAATCTGGTCACGTCGTACAATACCAATAGCAACACCATAACTATTCACAATCGCTAAAGAATGAATTAATCTATTTTTATGGAAAATGTCAGCAACTCGCTCAATAGATTCGTGTGGACTAGCAAAAGGAACAGCGCGAATTAAACTTGCAATTGTTTGAGAACGATTTGAAAAAGATATTAAAGTTGTTGTGTTAAATTGAAATAAATTATTATCAATTTTTGCATCAGGGATTAACTTTGAAGACGCAAACCAAGAACCTTGTCCAAAACAGATACCTAAATCTACTAAACATTGATATTCTTCACGACTTTCTATCCCTTCGGCAATTAATTGACTATTTAATTTAGTGGATAATTTTTTTAAGCAATGAAGTATTTCTCTTTTTGTAAAATCTATATGCACTTGTCGTGTAAAAAAACTATCAATTTTAATATAACAAGGACGCAAAATTGTCCACAATTTTAAACTTGCATAACCTGCCCCTACTTTATTTAAAGCAAATAAAATTCCAGCTTGTTGATATTGATATACGACACATTTTAGATTTTCTAAATTTTTATCACTAATTTGCTCATCTAATTCAACTACAATAGAATCAGCAGAAATATCATTTTGCTTAAGCAGATGTAAAAAGTTTTTTATTTCAAATAATGGATGAGTGAGTTGTTCAGCATTAACTTTCATAAATACACGTTGTTTTAAATTTAATTCTCTAAAACATTTTAAAATAGATTCCCAACATAACCACTCAAATTCAGCCGCTTTATTAAACAGTTGTGCACTGAGAGCAATGTCTGAAATATTTTGAAAAGGTGTTTGAGTGCTACGAATAAATGCTTCATAACCAATAATTTTTTGCTCATGAAAAGCTGTAATTGGCTGAAAAAAAGTATCTAACTTATGTTTTTTTAGAATTTCTATCAATTCCATTTGCAAGGTAAGCATTTCTGATTTATTTAGCATATTCAACACCTTTTAAAAATAACATTATTGAAATTTATCATAAGATGAATATATGACATGATGATGAATGAAAATTTTATCTATTCAATCTGCTTACAGTTTTTTATGATATGTGACATTTTAAGCCTTTTTAAAATTTAAATTTAGCGGACGAGGCTTGATTTTGATTTTAATACTAGGAAAGATTTTTTGAAGTTTTCGAATTAGACAATTATTAAACCACTGGACAAACGCTATGCAACAAACCATTGATACATTGATTTATGCAGGTTGGATTATTCCCGTTGAACCTGCTGGGGTTGTATTGGAACATCATGCACTTGCTATTCACGAAGGCAAAATCGTCGCCATTTTACCGCGTGATGAGGCTGTTGCACGTTTCAAAGCCTATATGACGCACCGTTTGCCCACGCATGTTCTTATCCCAGGTTTAATTAACGCGCATACACACGCGGCAATGAGTCTATTTCGCGGATTTGCTGATGATTTACCTTTGCATCGCTGGTTACAAGAGCGAATTTGGCCTGCGGAACAAGCCTGTGTTAGTGAGGAGTTTGTGGCAGATGGTACACGCCTAGCGATTGCGGAAATGTTGCGCAGTGGGATTACTTGTTTTAATGATATGTATTTTTTCCCTGATGTGACGGGCGAAGTGGTTGAACAAATGGGAATTCGCGCCAGTTTAGGGTTAATTGTGATTGATTTCCCGACGATATGGGCAGCAAATGCGGATGAATATTTGCAAAAAGCCGCACAAGTCTATGAAAGATTTAAAGACAATCCTTTAATCACGACAATGATTGCGCCACACGCGCCTTATACTGTGTCAGATGCGCCGTTGCAAGCGGTGCGGGATTTTGCGCAGCAATATAATGTGCCGATTCATATTCATTTACATGAAACGGCTGAAGAAGTTGAACAAGCAGTTGCAAATACGGGATTGCGTCCTGTGCAACGTTTGCAAAATTTAGGGTTAATTTCATCTTATCTGCGCGCTGTGCATACAACGCAATTAACAGATGAAGAAATTCAATTATTTGCGCAAGAAAAAGTTCACGTTTTACATTGTCCAGAATCCAATATGAAACTTGCGAGCGGTTTTTGTCCTACACATGCTTTGTTACAAGCGGGGGTTAATGTGTGTTTAGGGACAGATGGCTCAGCGAGTAATGATGATTTAGATATTTTAGGCGAAATGCGCACGGCGGCATTATTAGCAAAAGGTTTAAGTCGTGACGCAAGCAGTGTTTCTGTGGCACAAGCTTTACAAATGGCGACGTTAAACGGTGCAAAAGCGTTGGGTATTGATGCAATTACGGGGTCATTAGTGGTCGGTAAAGCGGCTGATGTAACTGCGATTGATTTATCTTCTTTAGAAACGCAACCCATTTATAACCCCATGGCGCAATTGGTTTATTCCATCAATCGCGACAAAGTTACCGATGTTTGGGTGAATGGTAAACATTTATTACGTTCACGGATAGTTGCAGGTATTGATTTACATGAATTGAAATCAAAAACTTTACAATGGCGCGAAAGAGTTTTGACGGCAATTAAACCGTAGTTTTTAAGATTTAAACCCTCTATTTTTGGAAGAATAGGGGGTTAATATATTGTTTTCATGGAGAG
>CAZKST010000075.1:0-12123 GCA_964555395.1 uncultured Thiotrichaceae bacterium
CAACTGCGTAACTTCTAAAACGAATAAAGATAAATGGCAGAATCAACGTAGTTTAAATGCGTTAATTGCTGCCAAATAAAGCTAATAACATTAACCAATAATGTTATAACCCGCATCTACATAAATAATGTTACCCGTTAAAGATTGAGCAGCATCGCTGACTAAAAATGCAGAAACTGCACCTACATCTTCAATGCTCACTAAGTGACGCTCAGGTGCGCGAGAAGCCGCTTTTTCTAACAACTCGTCAAAACGGTTAATCCCTGAAGCTGCACGGGTTTTTAATGGACCTGGGGAAACAATGTGTAAACGAATGTTTTTAGGACCTAATTCTGCTGCCATGTAACGTGTAGAACATTCTAAAGCGGCTTTCACAGGGCCCATTAAGTTATAATCTTCAACGACTTTCTCAGCACCAAAATAACTCATAGTCAACAATGCGCCGCCATCAGTCATTAAAGGCTCAGCTAATTTTGCCATCCGAATGAAAGAATGACAGGAAACATCCATCGCCATTAAAAAGCCTTCGCTTGAACTGTCAACAACACGACCGTGTAAATCTTCACGCGGTGCAAAAGCGATGGAATGTAATAAGAAATCTAAACGACCCCATGTTTTTTCAATGGTTTCAAATACAGATTCTAACTGACCAGCTTCGCGTACATCACAAGGTACAAAAATAGGGGCATTCACTGCTTCAGCTAAAGGACGGACATAAGGTTCAGCCTTTGCATTTAAGTAAGTAATTGCTAACTCAGCACCTGCATCACGGAACGCACGGGCGCAGCCATAAGCAATACTATGTTCGTTTGCAATACCCACAACTAAGCCTTTTTTACCTGCGAGACTAAAACTTAAACTCATTGGAAAATAACTCCATGTATAAAAAGTGAATGAAAAAATAATCAAGTAAAACAGTAAATTCAGAATGACTATCTAAAAATGTTTCACGTTCCTTTAAGCGAGTCTATAAATAATTTTAGGAAATCATTTAGGACTTAATCCTAAATAATAGGGTGAATTCAATCCCATCAGTCAGTAATTATGAGGCGTGTTGCATTGCAATTAGTGCGATGCAGCAAAGCATAGCAAAATCTTAATTCACATTCATGACTCAATGATGAAAAGAAAAAGCTGAAAATAAATAAAAATAAAACAGGGAAAGGAAAAAACAGATAAAAAAACAATAAAAAACAAGGGGGGTTTTTATATTAGGAAGCGATAAAATAATCGGCGAAAAAGAAAGATAAAATTTTTTTAATTATATTAATAAAATTGCAATACTTTCTACTCAAAAATGAGATAAAGAATAGAAACAATTATTTAACCAATTTTAATCGGTGTGCCTAAAAAACGTGGTTGGGTGTTTAAAATATAAATATCTAACATTGCCCACGCCCGCGCAAAATACTCCCGCCATTGCACTTTTAACGCTTGTTGGGTATCTATTACATTAAAAGCAATGGCTTGAATATTGCGCGCATTGGCAATAAACAAAGCCCGCTGATTATGAAACGTTTGTGAAATAATAATAAAATCATTTTCGCCAAACACTTCATGAGCGCGTACCACTGAATCCAAAGTTCTAAAACCTGCATAATCCAATACAATCACATTTTCTGGAACACCTAAAGCAACTAAAGCCGCTTTCATTTCTTCAGGCTCATTGTAACTGCTATGATGATTATCACCACTTGCTAAAATAAATTGAATTTTACCCGCTAAATACAACGCCGCCGCTGCGTGAATTCTATTGCTAAAATACGGATTAATTCCGCCTGATTTCAAATATTTATTTGTCCCTAATAACAAGCCTACTTTCTTAGCAGGCAATGCTTCAATATCATCATATAATTGCTTTTGCGTAGAAAAACTAATCCATTGGTCAATTAAAAACAATCCTATCAAACTGCTCAAGAGAATGCTTAACCCCAACCAAAACAACAGCATTATTCTTTTCCTTGTGAATTGCTTAAAAATATGAGAAAACAAAGGTAAAATATTTAGTTTAAACCAATGCTTTCCCACACTCACATACTTTAGTGTTTGTTGATAATGTTTTTTTAACCAATTAAAAACTAACAACACTATTATCCTCAAATACAATTCGTCGTACTGTGAGTTCTGCTGTAATTTCATCGTTCTTTAAACGACGCATTTGATGTCCACTGCCTAATAAACGACCATTTTCTAATGTTCCTTTATCAATAACCGAAGTGCCTGATGCAATCGGTAAATTAGAACTAATAGTCATGGTATATAACAAACCGCCAAATAAGTTCTTAAATTTTACGCGAGCATCAATTTCTTTAATCGCTTTATCAAAGCCATTAAACAACTCTACATCAATCGCATATTGTACCGTGAATTTAAGATTTTCCTCACGATAAAACCACCGTTTCATGGTTAACAAAGTGGCACTTTGCCCAACATTACTATTAGTAACAGCGGGTTTAGTCGCCGTTAATTGAGATAACACTTGCTTTAATTCAGTTACTTCCCTTTCTAATTGTCCAACCCGTTGCTCTAAAGTTTCCGTTTCATTGTCCGCCGCCCAGCTTTGAGTTGTTGTATTCAATATAGCCCATACAAAGATTAACCATACGCCATATTTTTGCTTAAAAAAATTCATTAAAACTTCCTCTATGTGGTTAAGGAATTCCTAACATTTTATGTAATTGCAAACTTAATCGCCATTGTGGATGTTTTAAACAATATTGCACTGCTAATCCAGTATAATAATGTTGTTGAACTCCATCCATAGGTTGTAAAAAGAAATGACTAAAGTCTAAGTCAGCAAATTGTTCAGGCATTGCATTGATTTGAGGATAAACTAACTTTAATTCATCGCCCCACAATTGCTTTAAAGGCGCATTTGCTTTAGGGCTAACACAAATCCAATCAATCATGGCAGGTGCTTCTAATGTGCCATTAGTTTCTACTGCAATTTCAATGTCTAATTGATGCAATGCAGTAATTAAAGCCTCATCTAATTGCAATAAAGGCTCACCGCCCGTGCACACCAAAAAGGGAGAAACATTGCTTTGCGCTTGCGCCTCCTGTCCCGCCTGCCACACCTGTAAAATAGCTTCAGCTAAAGCCTCAGCCGTTTCAAATTTACCGCCGCCATGCCCATCTACGCCCACAAAATCCGTATCACAAAATTGACAAGTGGCTATTTGCCTGTCCTGTTCTCGTCCCGACCACAAATTGCAGCCGCTAAAACGACAAAAAACAGCAGTACGCCCACTATGTACGCCTTCACCTTGTAAAGTATAAAAAATTTCTTTAACACTATAAGCCATTTGCTTTCCTAGCTTGAATATCCATTTTAATGTTATGTTGTTAAATTTCTCAAAATCACTTGATTTAGTTTGTCAACAGACTTAATCAACAACTATTCTATCTTTAGGCGAAAGATTTTAATAGCAACGAAATCGCCTGAATAACCCCACTCAGGAGAATAGTATGTCTTTTTCTATTGAACAACAAGCCAATGAAACATTAACACAAGTAAAAGAAAATTTTACTCAACACTTTTCTGCATTAGAATCACAACAATTAGGAATTTTTTGTGATATTTTTTTTCACGCAGTTGCAGCAGAAGAAATTGTAACATGGGGAGAAAAAACGGATATTTATGCTTGTCTTTTACATCATTGGCAAAGTTTACAACAGTATCAAAAAGAACATGTTTTTTTAAAGGTTTTTAATCCCCATTTTGAGCAACAAGGGTGGCAATCTAAACACAGTATTATTAATGTGTTGATTAAAGATATGCCTTTTTTAGTTGATTCTTTACAAATGCTGTTAAATCGGCTGGGATTAACTTTTCACCGTATTATTCACCCCGTTTTTTTAACTCAACGCGATAGTAATGGTCAGTTAATTGCTCTCTATACTTTAGAAAATCCTCCTAATAAAACTGAAACACTACAACAAGAATGTTTATTACACATTGAAATAGACCGCCATTCTGAAATAGCGGCATTAACGGTATTACAACAACACATTGCTAACACCTTACAACAAGTACGCTTTGCTGTGGAAGATTGGCAAGCCATGCGGCAATTACTCACCCAATCTATTGAAAGTTTACAAAGCATTGCCAATTTACAAACTGAACATCTCGAACAAATTGAATTCTTACAATGGTTATTAAACAACCATTTCATTTTTTTAGGCGCATGTGATTATCAATTTGATGAGCAACAGAGTTTACAACTTAAACAAGAAAGTTGTTTAGGCATTGCTAAAAATCCTACTATTTTTCCACAACAAGCCGTTTTAACGGATGCGCTTAAAAATTGGTTTACTGAGCAAACCAAATTTTTGTTATTAAGCAAATCTTATCAACAATCCATTATTCACCGTCCTGCTTATATGGATTACATTGCTATTAAATGCTTTGATAAAACAGGAACGGTCATTGGTGAACGCCGCTTTTTAGGACTCTATACTTCTTTAGCCTATCGTGAAACCATTCGCACAATTCCACTCATTCGGCAAAAAGTGAATAACGTTTTTCAAGCAGCAGGTTATCCACCGCATAGCCACGCAGGAAAAACGTTAATTAATATTTTAGAAAGTTATCCGCGTGATGAATTATTGCAAATGGATGAAAGCAGTTTATTAAAGAATGCGGTAGGTATTGTGCAAGTTCAAGAGCGGCAACGCTTGCGCTTATTTATTCGAGCAGATTTGTACGGCAATTTCTTCACTTGCTTAGTTTTTGCACCGCGTGAACGTTATAACAGCGAAGTGAGAAAAGCCATGCAATTGCTGTTAAAACAAAGCTTACAAGCAGAGAATGTTGAATTCTACGTTACCTTATCAGAATCTATTTTAGCGCAAGTATATTTTATTGTGCATTTAGCCGAAGGTAAAACAGCGAGTTTAGAGAATTTTGATGTTGCTTATTTAGAGCAACAATTAGCACACTTAATTCAACGTTGGCAAGATGTTTTGCGTAGTTATTTAATTGCGCATTATGGCGAAGAGCAAGGAACTCGTTGGTTTAACGCTTATGAAACGGCTTTCCCAATTGCTTATCAAGCAGATTTCAATGCACGGCAAGCGGTGTATGATATTGAGCGACTTGAAAGCCTCAATGCAGAATGTGAATTAACCTTGAGTTTATCGCGTTCTTTAGAAAATCCCAATGTTTTATATTTAAAGTTGTTCACACAAACCTTAATTCCATTATCAAAAATTTTGCCAATGTTGGAAAATTTGGGCGTGTGTGTGTTTAATGAGCGCAGTTACACCATTCAAGCAACGCATAAATCCACCTTGTGGATTCAAGAATTCAGTTTGCAATTAGATAACGTTGCTTTATCGGCATTAAAAGAGCGGGAATTATCTGCATTACAAAATGATTTCCAAGCTTTATTTATTCGCATGTGGCGGGCAGAAGTAGAAAACGATAGTTTTAATCGTTTAGTTTTATTAGCTGCAATGCACTGGCGTGAAGTGGTTATTTTCCGCGCTTATTGCAAATACTTAAAGCAAACAGGCATTAATTTCAGTCAAGCGTATATGGAACAAGCCATTATCCGCAATCCTAACATTGCACGGATTTTATTGAATTTGTTTTATTTACGCTTTCAGCCTGATAGTTTATTTGATGAAGAAACTCGACAAGCTAATTTTAAGCAATTACAAACACAATTGCGTGCAGCATTGGAGCAAGTCAGTAGTTTAGATGAAGACAGAATTTTGCAGCGTTTTGCTGCTTTAATTCAAGCCACTTTAAGAACAAATTATTTTCAAACTAATGCAAAAGGTGAAGAAAAAGCCTATTTATCTTTTAAATTTGATTCGCATCAAATCCCAGAATTACCCGAACCCCGTCCTTTATTTGAAATTTTTGTCTATTCGCCTCGCGTGGAAGCGGTACATTTGCGCGGCGGCAAAGTCGCACGCGGCGGGTTACGTTGGTCTGACCGTTTGGAAGATTTTCGCACGGAAATCTTAGGCTTAGTCAAAGCGCAACAAGTCAAAAATGCGCTGATTGTGCCCGTCGGTTCAAAAGGCGGTTTCGTGGTAAAACGTGCGGTAGAACCCAGCGAACGGCAAGCAGAAGGCATTGCCTGTTATGAAACGCTGATTCGTGGCTTGTTGGATTTAACCGATAATTTAAGCCCGACGGGCATCATTCCGCCCGCTGCGGTGGTGCGTTATGATGCCGATGACCCGTATTTAGTCGTTGCCGCCGATAAAGGAACGGCGAGCTTTTCTGATATTGCCAATAAAATTGCCTTGGAATATGGCTTTTGGCTGGGCGATGCCTTTGCATCAGGCGGTTCAGCAGGTTATGACCACAAAAAAATGGGCATTACCGCGCGCGGTGCGTGGGAAGCGACTAAACGCCATTTGCGCAGTTTGCAAATTGATTCACAAACACAATGCTTTACTGCGGTTGGCATTGGTGACATGTCAGGCGATGTGTTCGGCAATGGTATGTTGTTATCCGAGAAAATTCAATTAATTGCGGCATTTGACCATCGCCATATTTTTATTGACCCACAACCCGACCCCGCCCGCAGTTTTGCCGAGCGACAACGTTTATTTGCTTTGCCGCGTTCCAGTTGGGCAGATTATGATGCTCAAATTTTATCTGCGGGCGGTGGCGTATATGCGCGCACGCAAAAAGCCATTCAACTCTCTGCGCCTGCTGCGCAATGTTTGGGATTGACCGCACAACGGGCTTACGCACCGAATGAAATTATCAAAGCCATTTTAACCGCGCCCGTCGATTTATTATGGAATGGCGGCATTGGAACGTATGTTAAAGCCAGCAGCGAGCACCATTTAGAGGTAGGCGACCGCACCAATGACGGCGTGCGAGTCAATGGGCAAGATTTGCGATGCAAAGTGGTGGTAGAAGGCGGCAATTTAGGTTTTACCCAATTAGGACGGATTGAATTTGCGCTAACGGGCGGCAAAATTCACACCGACGCAATGGACAATTCGGGTGGGGTGAATTGTTCCGATAATGAAGTCAATATTAAAATTTTACTCAATGCGCTGGTTGCTGAAGGTGAATTGACGCATAAACACCGCAATCAAGTATTAGCAGAAATGACCCATGATGTTGCAAAATTAGTGATTCACAACAACTATTTGCAAATGCAAGCGATTGCTTTAGCCCATCATCATGCGCTGCATTGGTTAGATGTGCACAGCCGTTTTATTCGTGATTTGGAAAAGCGCGGAAAATTGGCACGCGAATTGGAAAAATTGCCTTCTGACAAACAGTTAGCCGAGCGGCGCGCAATGCAGCAAGGTTTAACCTTGCCAGAATTATGCGTTTTATTGGCATATAGCAAAATTGATTTATACGAAGCCTTGTTACATTCCAATTTGCCCGACATGGAAGATGCGTTATTGCATCAGATTTTAGTGGAATATTTCCCGCCGCTATTATCACAGCGTTTTGCGACGCATTTAGCCCAGCACCGTTTGCGGCGCGAAATTATTGCTACGGAATTGACCAATCGCGTTATCAATTATGGCGGCAGTTTGTTTGTATTTTTGCTCAAAGAAGAGACAGGCGCGACGGAAGCAGAAATTTGTACCGCGTTTATGATGGCGTGGGAAATTTTTGATTTAGGGCAAGCATGGCAAGCGATTGAACAATTGCCTGCCAGTGTAAGTAGCGAATTAACCACAGAATTAATGCTATTGTTGCGTAAAGTGATGGACAGAGCCAGCCGCTGGTTGTTGCGTCATTATCGCGCCCCGCTGACCATGAGTACAACAATTGCAAGCTTCAAAACGGGGCAGCAACAGTTAGTCGCACATTGGTTGCACTATTTACCGACCAATGAGCAAGAAACGGTGTTAAATCAAACAGTACACTGGGAGCAGCAAGGCATTCCTGCGCCATTAGCGCAACATCTCAGCCGTTTAGAAAGTTCGTTAGCGATTTTAGACATTGTTACAGTTGCTAATACAACTCAGTTAGCATTAACTGAAATTGCGCCGTTATATTTTGAACTGAATCACTTGTTAAAATTACAATGGTTACGCCATCAAATCAGTGCTTTACCGCGTGATAATCAATGGACAGCCTTAGCGCGTGCTGCATTGCGAGATGAATTAAATCGTACCCATCGTGAATTAACCTTAAGCGTGTTGAATTTAGAAACACAACAAACGGCGGCTGAACAATGGCAAACATGGCAACAGCAAAAACAAGCATTGTTAAGTCGTTGTTTAACTGTATTAAATGAGTTAGCAAGCATTGAAAAACCCATTTTTGCAATGTTATCGGTTGCGGTTCGGGAAATTCGCAATTTATTGTGATGCAGCATAAATCATGTTACTGTTTTCAAAAATAGCCAATGTTATGGCTTTTCTGTCTCGTTAAAACGCCATTTCTTTAATTGAACTGCTTGCTAAAACATACACTTTAATGAAATGAAGCCATTTAAAATGCTATTTTAAAAATGCTTTCATTTTGTTAAAGTGTAAAAAACGTATTTGTTTAAAACCTGCAAAAATATTTCATTGTTTATTAGGTGTTTTCTATGCCACGACAAATTTCTACTTTACAAGCCAGCGTCGGAACACGCTTACGCTTTGCTTTCTTTATTAGTTTATTTACCATGCTAATTATGGGGGGGTTAACGTGGTTTAGTTTTAAATATACTCATCAACATATTAACGCCCTCGTTAAGCAAGATATTCCTAAAATTCACCATTCCTTAAAACTGGCTGAAATTGGTACACGTTTAGAAGCTTTTGCTTTAGCAATTCCTAAAGCAAAAAATATAGAAGAAATTACTTTTTTTAGAGAAAATTTAATTATCAGAATGGGCGATATTCAAAAACTTATTGCTCAACTCTTAGAATTAAAATATCAAACGCAACTTGAACAAGATGCTTATAGAAAAGTTAAAGAATTACAAGCATTAAAAGAAAATTTACAATTTAACTTTGAACAATTGTTAGATAATAGCCATCAAGCTATTCGTATAGAATGGCAACGCCAAGATTTCACTAAACAACTTAGTCAATTACAAACTCAATTTAATGAACAATTTCAAGATTATTTAGCGCAAAATTTTACAACGCCGCAAATGATTAATGAGCAAAAATCGCGTACTCATGAAATGATGTTGTTATTAATTGATTTTAACACTGAAATAGATAATTTATTTTCAGCCAATGCGACAATTAGCGATTTAGATTTACAGGCTTTACAAAAGAAATCTAATGAATCAGTTGAAGCTTTATCTTTTACTTACCATATCTTAACAACGCAACCCCAAATTGATAATTCTTTACAGCAAATCATTTTACATTTAAATAAATTAAAAGAATTAGCACAAGGTGAAAATAGTATTTTTAAAATCAGAATACAACAATTTAATTATCAATCTGAATTAAGTAGTATGATTGCTGATATTCGTAATTATACTAATTTAGTACGAGTTACCATTGATTCTTTAGTAGAACTGATTGATAAAAATAGTCAAGAAAATAGCAATTCTGCATTAGAATTTACGATGTATGCTACACAGTATATTTTAGTATTAAGTTTTATCGGGATTTTAATTAGTTTATTTTTAAATCTGCAAGTTGCAAATAATATTACAAATGGCTTAAGTTATATTAGTGCTATGTCGCAAGCCATGCTAATGGGGAAATTAGGTGAATTATCAGAATTGCGTAATCAACCTAAAGTCGCCGCTTTATGTAAGCAACGCGATGAAGTCGGCGAAATTGGGCGAGCATTTGATAGTTTAAGTGTTTATTTTGAAACATTAATCTCTGATATAGTACAAGCATTACAATGTTTAGCAGATGGCGATTTAAATGTGAATCCTAAAGTAGAATATCGGGGTGATTTTAGACAAGTTGAAAAATCTTTAACCCGAACTTTACACGATTTGCGCATTGTGATTAATGATATTGTACAAGTTTCTAATGATTTAGCCGATGGTAAAGCGTTTACCCGTCCTTTAGGCAATTATCGCGGCGAATTTGAGCAAATTAAATTTGCTTTAATGAGTGCATCTAAAAAACTTATTGAAGCAACGGAAAGAAATAAAAATGAAGATTGGTTTAAAACAGGATTAGCCAAACTTAATGAAGAAATCAGTGGTGAGCAAGAATTATCCATTTTAGCCAAGAAAATTATTGCTTTCTTAGCCACTTATTTAGAATTCCCCGTCGGCGCGCTGTATGTTGCACAAGAAGCAGATGGACGACACAGTGAAGCGGGTTTGCAATTAATGGGCAGTTTTGCTTTGCAACGGCGTAAACATAGTTTGAATTATTTTGCTTATGGTGAGGGTTTAGTCGGGCAAGCGGGTTTAGAAAAACAAATGATGATTGTGCGACATTTACCTGAAGATTATTTAGAAGTGCAATCAGGATTGGGTTCAGTTACACCTCATTTTTTATTTTTAATTCCATTCTTATTTGAAGGGCAATTAAAAGGCATTTTAGAATTTGCAAGTTTTATTGAAATCAAACCAGCTAAGCAACAATTTTTAGAGCAAGTCGCGACGAATATCGGAATTGCGATTAATACAGCGCAATCGCGTTTTAAAATGCAATTGTTATTGCAACAAACTCAATCACAAAAAGAAGAGTTGCAAAGTCAAGCCGAAGAATTGCAAGCGCAACAGGAAGAATTGCGCCAAGCCAATGAAGAATTGCAAGAGCGTACCAAAGTATTAGAAGACCAGAAGAAAATGATTCAAGAAAGTAATTTGGTCTTAGAAAAAAATCAAAATGATTTAGCACGCAAAGCGCAAGAATTGACTTTAGCCAGTCAATACAAATCTGAATTTTTGGCGAATATGTCGCATGAGTTGCGTACGCCTTTAAACAGTTTGTTAATTCTGACGCAATTGTTGTTAGATAATAAACAAGGTAATTTAGAAACTAAACAATTAGATTATTTAAAAACAATTCATAATTCAGGGAATGAATTATTGAGTTTGATTAATGATATTTTGGATTTATCCAAAGTAGAAGCGGGTAAATTAGAAATTCATTACTCTGATTTAGCTGTTCAAGAATTGATGGATAACATAGAAGCTAAATTCCGTCCTGTAGCAGAAACTAAGCATTTAGCCTTTGAAATTTTAGTCAATCCTTTAGTACCTGTGGTGATTAAAACGGATGAGCAACGCCTTAAGCAAATTTTAAACAACTTGCTTTCTAATGCGTTTAAATTCACCAGTCAGGGCACGGTGCGGATTATTTTCCATTTAGTGGAACATCATGATGTGCCGCAAAAATTAGCGGTCGGCAATCGCCGTTATTTAGTCTGCAAAGTGACAGATACAGGGATTGGGATTGCATCTGAAAAGCAAAAACTCATTTTTGAAGCGTTTCAACAAGCGGATGGTACAACCAGCCGCCGTTATGGGGGGACGGGTTTAGGCTTGTCGATTGCGCGCCAACTTGCGCATTTGTTAGAAGGGGATTTGGAATTAAGCAGCGAAGTGAATAAAGGCAGTGTGTTTAGTTTATATTTGCCGTTATTGCTCAGTGCTGGCAGTGAGCCATTGCCGCCTGTTTTGAGCTTGACTGAGAGTAATACAAGCAGTTTAGCTGAGTCTTTGAATGTAATCAGTGAAGCGGGCGGCGGCACGAATCTATCGGCGACTATTTCAGAAACAGCTATGCCTATGACAGAAGTTGTAGATATGTCCACCCCTGAAGCAGTTGAAAAAACGACTAATGAGAGTTTTTTTTATAACAAAGAAGCGGTTTTTAAAGGCAAACGGATTTTAATTGTTGATGATGATATGCGAAATTCTTTTTCAACCGCGACCTTGTTAGAAGCGCATGATATGGAAGTTTTTGTGGCTTCTGAAGGTGAAGAGGCAATGAGTATTTTAACTCAGCCGCCTGTGATGGATTTGATTTTAATGGATGTTATGATGCCCGTGATGGATGGTTATCAGACCATGCGCCGCATTCGGCAAGAGTTGAATTTAAAAACGCCGATTATTGCTTTAACCGCTAAAGCGATGAAAGACGAAAAAGCGAAATGTATTGAAGCGGGTGCGAATGACTATTTAACTAAACCTGTTGATGTTGAACACTTATTAAATTTAATCCGCGTTTGGTTATCAGAACAGGTTTCTGATTAGT
>CAZKST010000076.1:0-5602 GCA_964555395.1 uncultured Thiotrichaceae bacterium
GCAAATAAAAGGCTACTTAACAGTAAAGGCAACCAGCGAGTGGCAAAAGGCTTTGTTAAATAAACACGTTTCATGTTCATTTCCTTTCAAACAGAAATTTTTAGGCGGTGGGTGGGCTTGCTGTTTTTTTTGCCCCGATTTTATCTTCTTGACCCGTCAATAATTTATGAATATTAGAGCGATGCCGCCAAATCAATAAACTACTCATTACCGCGCCCATTACAATGAATTGCCATGTTTGGGTAAACCAAAATAAATACGCGGGCGCAAGCAAGGCGGCGGCTAATGCAGATAAAGAAGAATAGCGGAAAACAATCGCCATGCCTAACCATGTGGCTAAAACAGCTAAACCCACCATCCAATTTAACGCAACAAGCGCACCAAAAGCAGTTGCAACCCCTTTGCCACCCCGAAAACCAAAGAAGAGCGGGTATAAATGTCCTAAAAATGCGGCTAAACAAACTAAAGCTAAGGTATTTACATTATTTGTCAATAATGAGGCGACTAAAACAGCAATTACACCTTTTAACACATCAAAAAAGAGCGTTAAAATGGCGGCTTTTTTGCCCCCCATGCGCAGTACATTAGTCGCGCCTGGATTGCCTGAACCACTGGAACGCGGGTCGGGCAAATTCATTACACGGCAAACAATAACAGCAGAGGCAAGAGAACCCAGTAAATAAGCGGATAAAACTAATATAATGTCTATAATCATGAGTTTGTTACGCGATTAATCAAAATCAAAATAAAGTGTAGTTGGTCTTATCAAACTAAAATACAATTACCATAACATTTGCGTATCTTTAGGCGTTACCACGTCACCTTGTGGTTGCGACGTAGCGGCGGGTGCTCCGATATTAGTCGTGCGCACTGTCCGTGAAATGTCATAGGTATAGCGTTTAGGCACGGCATCGCTATAGAAAGTTTCTTCTACAGCATCAGTTTGTCCTTCTTTCGCTAATAAACCAGTCTTGGGGTCAATACGCACAGTAATTAAACCAGAAGGTTTAGGCGGCTCACGCACTGCCTTATCTTTTAAAGCAACGCTCATAAAATCAATCCACATTGGCAAAGCTGCCCGCCCGCCTGTTTCTTCTTTACCTAAACTGCGCGGTTGGTCAAAACCGACCCACGTTGTCGTAACTACGTCAGGCGTATAGCCTGAAAACCATGCGTCATTAGGGCCATTGGTTGTGCCTGTTTTGCCTGCTAAATCATTGCGTTTGAGCGATAAAGCACGCCGTGCAGTTCCATAACGCACAACATCTTGCATAATTGAAGTCATAATCCACGCATTTTGTGGACGCAGAACTAAGGGGGCGCGCCGTTCAACTTTTTCAGTTATGAAATTATGTTCAGCAGAAGCCGTAAATTTAGCCAATTGCATTGCTTCTAAATTAGCAGAAGCTTGATTTTTCAAAGTTGTTTGCTCTAAAACAGGTTGGTTACCGCTATCCGTTGGCGGTGCATTTAATAAAGTTTCTTGGCAGTCATAACAAATTTTGGCGTAATTGGTTTGATAAACCACATTACCATTGACATCTTCAATTCTTTCAATTAAATGGGGTTCAATTAAATAACCACTATTGGCAAACACAGAATAGCCCCGCGCTAATTCCATGGGCGTAATTTCGCCTGTGCCCAACGCAGTAGTTAAGTTTTGCGGAATTCGTTCTTTAACAAAACCAAATTTTAATAAATGGCTAGTCGTTGGTTTAATACCAATTTCATCTAACAAACGAATAGAAACCAAATTCCGTGAATGGGTTAACGCTTCGCGTAACGAAGTCATTCCATAATATTTTCCTGAGAAATTTTCAGGCTTCCATTGTTTAGTTCCTACTTGATAAACAATCGGTGCATCATTAATCGTACTGGCTGGCGTGAACCCTAAATCCATCGCTGCCGAATAAATAAACGGTTTAAAATTAGAGCCTGGTTGACGTAAAGCTTGTAAAGCGCGGTTAAATTTACTGTAGTTAAAATCAAAGCCACCCACTAATGCGATAATTGCTCCACTTTCAGGTTGCAGAGAAACTAAAGAGCCTTCTAACATCGGCTTTTGAGCTAATCGCCACTCTAAGGTATTTTTATCTTCAGTTTCTTCTTCTTTTTTGCTGTTTTTAGCTTCTTTATTGGCTTTTTCTATCGATTCATTTAAACGTTCATCTTCATTGACCGCATCATCAATGACAATTTGCCCTTTATAGTAAGGACGCACAGAAATAATATCGCCCCGTTTCATTAAATCAGAAGGTTTTCTGGGAGAAGCTCCCATTTGGTCTTCATTGACATAAGGACGCGCCCACGCCATATTTTCCCAATTAATGGTAATTTCGCCCGTGGTGGGACTATAAGCGCGAACTTGCCGTTCTTTATCCAGTATATTCACCGCAACAACTGAGATTAAATCACCATAATTAGGATAATTTTTTAAAGTTTCGCGGGTTGCTTTGTCTAAAGCTTCAAGGGTTTTAAGCTCAGTCTCTTTTGGTAAATCAATATGATGCTTGCTATTTGGTTTAATATAACCGTGACGCTCACCATAGGCATGTAAAGCTTTCCATACCGATTTTTGCGCAGCATCCTGCGTGCGAGAATTAATCGTAGTATAAACACGATAACCGTTAGTATAAGCCGTCTCTCCATAATTTTGTTCCATATAAGAACGCACCATTTCAGAAATATAGCCCGCTTCAAAATCAATGGTTGTATTATGTAATGACGCGCCTAAAGGTTCGGCAACTGCTTGTTTATATTGCTCTTGATTAATATAATTTAATTCCAACATCCGCGCTAAAATATAATTGCGCCGCTCTAAAGCGCGGTCAGGATTCGTAACGGGATTGTTAGTAGAAGGTGCTTTAGGTAAACCTGCTAATGTTGCAAATTGAGCGAGCGATAATTTATTAATTTCCTTACCGAAATAAACTTGCGCCGCCGCACCAATCCCATAGGCACGATGACCAAAGAAAATTTTATTTAAATATAAACGTAAAATTTCTTCTTTTGATAAATCATTATCAATGGTAATAGCAAGCAGCATTTCATTGATTTTGCGCGTAAAAGTTCGCTCAGGTGTTAAGAAGAAGTTACGCGCCACCTGCATAGTGATGGTACTTCCCCCTTGTGATTTCTCCCCTGTTAACACCAAATTAACACTAGCGCGTGCCATCGCTTTAAAGTCAATCCCAATATGGTTAAAAAAGCGATCATCTTCAGCGGCTAATACGGCTTTAATCATTAACTCTGGAATTTCTTTATATTCCAAAGGAATACGCCGCTGCTCACCGAATTCAGACATGAGTTTGTTATCTTTGGTGAAGACCCGTAACGGGACTTGCATTGTTGTATCACGCAAAGTTTCAATCGCAGGCAATTGTGGGAGAAAATACCATTTAACGGCGGCAGCCCCCACAGCGGCAAGCAACAATAGAAATAATCCCAAGTAAAAAGTAATGCGGAGACTCATTAAAAACAGCGTGCGAATTAACATAGCGTAACAACGGTAAGTAAGGTAAGTACTTTATTTAAATAAAAACGACAGTGCTTTTAGAAGAAAAAAATTTTAAAAATAGTATATCATCTCGTGCACTGAGCAGGCGAAAAACCAAAAAACATTAACGAATGGAAATTACTTTGTTTTTTTAAGGTTTGCATTTTAACAGAAAAAAGAAAAATTTGTAGAAAAAATCCTATCATTTAAATTCCAAGTTGTTATTAAAACATCTTTGTTAACTGTGATAAAAAGCCGACTATTTTTTATAGTTTTTAAAATTTTTTTAAAAACAATTAACATTTTTTACTCATTTACTTTTAATTAAATCCAATGTTTTTATTTTTTATTTCACACGGATGTACTTTACATTATCGTTTACCTACTTTTGAAGTTGAAAGTGGTGAAGATAAGGAAATTTTATTGGAATTACAAAGCTATATTCCTATTGTAAAACAAAGTTTACAGTGGCAAAAAATTTATGTAACGACTTCCGCTAATGCGAGTGATTTACACAGACAAATTGAACAAATCACCGCGTCAAAAACAGTGCGATTTGGCAGGATAGATGAAAAAATTGTTCGCTTGCATATAAACTTTCCTTTTGAGTTAGGACATTCAGATTATCAACAGCAACATTATGTGATGAATTACACCCCATTATGGGTGCAATTAGAAAGTTTACAAAAACAACGCCCTAAAAAATTGCTTAAAATTGCTTTAATTAATGGTTTAGGTTCTGCGTTAGGTGATTCTTTAGTTGGTTTAACCGCTTTGCGAATGGTTAAAAAATATTGCTTACGTTATTTTGAGCAAGTTGAATTTCACGCGCTATTAAGAGCTGACCGATTTACTGATTTATATTTGCTTTATAAAAATTCACACTTATTTGCTCAAATAAATGCATTACCTTGTAATGCTGAAACCTTATTTAGTTACGATGCGTTTTTTGATTTTTCTGGGCTAGCACACAAAGCAGTTGATGCTTTAAATACCATGCCTATGATTGATTTCTTTCTTTATTGTTTTGGAATTCCACCTTCTATTATTCCTGCTATTGCAAAACGCAATTGTTTAACCTTACCAATTTCTATTCAGCAAACAATAGATGTTGCTTTATTACCCTTACAAACTTTAAAAAAACAAAAGAATATTGAATTAGTTTTATTTCATCCAACTGCGAGCGCGTCAGTTCGTTCTATTCCTGTAGAACAGCAACAACGTTTATTAATTGAATTATTGAGCAATGTACAAGTACATGTCATTTGTGCATTAGCATTAACAGAAACTTTAGAACATCCCTATTTAAAACATCATTCGCGCTTACACCGTTTTGCAGAAGTTTCGCATTCTATTTTGCATCTTGCCGCTTTGCTATTACGCATGGATAAATTAATTTGTGTTGATACAGTTATTTATCATTTAGCGGATGCTTTAGATATTGCTAGCGTTGTTTGTTTTAGTACGATTCCGCCTCATTTACGCATTTCATATTACCCAACAATTCAAGGTGTTTTATTAAGAGATGCGGAAAAAACGGCTTATTTTGGGCGGCATATTAATGACAAGAATATTCCTACAACAGAAGTTTCACGTTTATGGGAAAAGTTAAGTGCGCAAGAAATATGGCAAGCGTTTCAACAAATTGTATGCAATAAACATTCACAACATCGTTATCAGCAATGGTTAGAAACTGCTTTGTATTATGAGCAAGAGCAATATAATGATATTGCACACTATTATTTTCAGCAGATTTTAAATGAACAGACGGAAAATATAGGTGCTTTGCATGGTTTGGCACGTTTAGCAATACGACAAAAGCAGTATTTGACGGCAATTTATTTTTTGCAAAAAGCAATTCAAGTTCAACCACAACCTATTTTTTATCATACTTTGGCACAGCTTTATTTACAGAAAAAACAAATCGTGTTAGCGCGCCAAACTTTGCAACAAATTTTGCAATATTATCCTTTTGATAGTAAAGCTAAACAGGAGTTGCAAAAATTGACTGTGGAAAAAGAGAAATAAAAGGATAGTGTAGGGTGGAATAGCGTAGCGTATTCCACCACGACGTTCCGCCAAAGCTGAGCAAAAACAAATTATAAG
>CAZKST010000076.1:5702-12046 GCA_964555395.1 uncultured Thiotrichaceae bacterium
TTTCATGGTGGAATACGCTTTGCTATTCCACCCTACCTAGCAGGTTTCTGTTTTAACTAACGTTATTTAACAGGTTTTTTGTATTCAGGAAATTCAGCAAAAGTATCTTTTACACGTTTGGATTTAAACAAATACCAAGCAACTAAAATATCTAGGTAGAAAATCAGAATTAAAACTTCATTGAGTTTCTTAAACCCAGTCAATAAGAAAATTCCGAGCAAAACTAAATCTATGACCACCGAAACTAATAAAATATTCCGTCCTTGTTGCCATACTTTACGCAAAAAAGGCGATAACGTGGAAGGAACACGTTTAAACATCGCAACAAACACAAATAAAGCAGGAATAGAGGAAAATAATAAAAGTAGATTAATGTGGTTCTTAGCAAATTGCTCAATATAAGGTAAAACTGCTTTCCCTGCTTCATCCATACCGGGAAACTTAAGTAAAATAGGCAAAGCAATTAAGAGAATAAAATATTTAAGCAAGTAAATGGTGGATAAAGCAAGACTAGAAGAAACTTTGATAACGTTGTATTCGTTAATGTCTTGGAAAGAATATTTTTGACTCATAAGCAAAAAGGAAAGTAGTGAAATAAGAAAGAGTTTGGATTATTGTTGATTCATCGTAAATTGTAAATGTTCTTTAACACACCGTAAAATTTCATAGTCATAACGTCCTTCTAAAGCTTCATAAATGGGCTTTAATGCGTTAAGTTGTAAACCCTCTAATTCTTCAAAAGTGTGTTCAATTTCAGCCAGTTGATACTCTTCTAAAGGCACAATTTCTTGCAGTGCTATCATGCCTTGTCCAATAGCTTTGGCTAAGTGTGCGTAAATGGTTGAACTTTTCAATTGACGATGCGCCGCAATTTGCGCTATAGATAATCCCGCTTGCCACAATTGCAAGGTGTTGGTCTCAGTTTCTGAGAATTCTAATTCAGCATACTGTTCAAATTTATCAATAATATCTATGAATTGCATACCATAACGCTCTAATTTTTTTTCACCTACACCATGCAATTGTCCCAAAGTGAGCAAAGTTTGCGGGCGATAAATCACCATTTGTTCTAAGGTGCTATCGTGGAAAATCACATAAGGCGGCACATTTTGCGTTTGAGCTAATTCTGAGCGTTTTTGTTTTAAAGCTTCCAGCAGCAATTTATCAACGCCGCTCAAAGTTTCTTTATCAGCACGTTTAGCTTGGGCGCGGCTGGGTTTGGAATCTTTGCGGAGCAATACCGCTTTTTCGCCGCGCAAAATTGGGCGGGCAGCCTCGGTTAAACTTAGCGTCCAATGTCCTTCTACATCTACCGTGACATACCCTGCAACAATGATTTGGCGTAATACAGACCGCCATTGCTCGGCGTTTAATTCTTTACCAATGCCAAAAGTGCTGAGTTGATGGTGTTTATAGTTTAAAATCCGTTCAGTTTCATGTCCTAGCAACACGTCGATAATGTAACCCGTGCCGAATCGTTGCCCTGTGCGGTAAATTGTCGACAAGGCTTTTTGCACAACAACTGTGCCATCCCAAGTTGCAACAGGAGTTAAACAAGTATCGCAATGTCCGCAAGGTTGGGCTAATTCATCGCCGAAATAAGCTAATAACGTCTGACGGCGGCAAGAGGTTAATTCACAAAACCCCAGCATTGCATCTAATTTATGCTGCTCAATGCGTTTATGTTGTTCATTTGCTTCAGAAGCTTGCAGCATTTCGCGCAATTTCACCACATCTTGCAAACCATAAGCAAGCCACGCATTGGCGGGTAATCCATCGCGCCCCGCCCGTCCTGTTTCTTGATAATAGGATTCTATGCTTTTGGGTAAATCTAAATGTGCAACAAAGCGGACATTAGGTTTATCAATGCCCATACCAAAGGCAATTGTCGCAACAATAATAATGCCTTCTTCGCGCAAAAAACGGGTTTGATGCAAATTGCGCACTTCAGTTGCCAGCCCTGCGTGATAAGGCAAAGCTTTCCAGCCTTGCAAATTTAACCACTCGGCAGTTTCTTCCACTTTTTTCCGACTGAGACAATAAATAATGCCTGCATCGCCACGATGTTCATGACTTAAAAAATCTAATAACTGTTTGCGGGCATTATTTTTTTCAACCACACGATAACAAATATTGGGACGGTCAAATCCGGTCACAAAAATTTTGGCATGTTCTAAGCCCAACCGCTGACAAATTTCGCGGCGGGTCAATGCGTCGGCGGTCGCGGTCAAGGCAATACGCGGCACATGATTAAAACGCTCTGCTAAAACAGAAAGTTGCACATAATCAGGGCGAAAATCATGTCCCCATTGCGACACACAATGTGCTTCATCAATGGCAAATAATGCAATATCGGTATTATCCAAAAAATTTAAAAAACGTTCAGTCATCAAGCGTTCAGGCGCGATATACAACAAATCTAATTCCTGACGATACAGCTTGCGCATCACCTCAGTGGCTTGTGCTTGTGATAAACTAGAGTTAAGAAAAGCGGCGCGAATGCCCAATTGCAATAAAGCGTCGACTTGGTCACGCATTAAAGCGATTAAAGGAGAAATCACGATTGCCACTCCTGAGCGAATAAGCGCAGGAATTTGATAGCAAAGCGATTTACCGCCGCCCGTTGGCATTAACACCAGTGCATCACCCCCCTGCAAAATGTGCTCAATGACTGCCTGTTGTTCACCTCTAAAAGCATCATAACCAAAAATGTTTTTAAGTAAGTTTTTAGCAGACATCGTTATTTTCATAAATGTAGCAGTATTGCATAATACCCATTCTTTTACTTAAACAAGGAAAAACGTATGAGCCTTTCTGAGCAAAATAAAGTGTTAGTTAAAGCAACCTTGCCATTATTACAAGCGCACGGTGAAAAAATTGCTGAGCGTACTTATGAGCTTATGTTTGCTCAATATCCTCAAACCAAAATTTTATTTGCGAATTTTTCAGAAGAACAACCCAAACGCTTGGCGACTTTTATTCTTGCTTATTGCGATAACATTGATAATTTAGAAATTCTTGACAACATGTTAGCACATACTGCGGCTAAACATACGGTCGCAGATGTACATCCAGGGCATTATCCCATGTTAGGACATTCTTTTTTACAAGCGGTGCGTGAAGTGTTAGGTAAAGCGGTGACGGAAGAAACCATTGTTGCATGGAAAGATGCGTATTTTTATTTAGCGGATTTATTAGTAGAGCGTGAAAATAAATTAAGAGCGGCAAAGGTTGGATAATTCGTTTTTGCATTTTATAACATGGGGTTGGGCAAAATTAATTACATTGCCACAGGGGTTATTTTATGCTTTTTGGGGCAGTGTAATTGCTTTAATCTTGTTGATTGTGGCGACGGTTTGGGGAAAAGGCAAAAAGAGTGCAACTCGCGCAAAAACGTATGAGTCTCGTCATTTTTTATGCACACCGACGGAAACTAAGTTTTTTTTTACCTTACATGAAGCGGTGAACGAGCACTATTATATATTTTCCAAAGTGCGCATTGCTGATGTGATTCAAGTCAATAAATCGTTAAATCAAAACGACCCCAATTTCTGGAAAGTGTTTAATAAAATCAGCGGCAAACATGTTGATTTTGTATTATGCCATAAAAAAAATTTAGCGATTGTCTGCGCCGTAGAATTAGATGATGCCTCGCATCAACGGGGAGACCGTAAAGCGCGGGATAAATTTGTAAACGCCACTTTTGCTGAAGCGGGGATTGCGTTGGTGCATATTCCCGTGCAAGCATCTTATGCCTTAGAAGAATTAAAACAACTTCTACATCCTAATAATTTCAAGTTCAAAAAAACAAATCGTACGCGGATTGAATAGACAAACAAAAGACCTGCTAGGTTTTAAAAACCTAGCAGGTCTATTTGAGAGTTTAAAGCGTGATTCTCGCTGAACTCGCGTTAATTCACACATAAAAAAAGCGCAGACTCCGAAGAATCTACGCTTTTTTAGCGAATTAAAGCGACTTAATTTGTCAATTCAGACAAATTACATCATGCCGCCCATACCGCCCATGCCGTCCATACCACCACCAGCAGGCATTGCTGGTGTTTCTTTAGGAAGTTCAGCAACCATCGCTTCAGTTGTAATCATTAATGCAGCAATAGAAGCCGCATTTTGTAATGCAGAACGCGTCACTTTAGTTGGGTCAAGAATACCCATCTCTACCATGTCGCCATAAGTATCTGTACCTGCATTGAAACCAAAGTTGCCAGAACCTTTAGCAACTTCGTTTAATACAACAGAAGACTCGCCGCCAGCGTTAGCAACGATTTGACGTAAAGGCTCTTCCATTGCGCGTAACGCAATTTTGATACCCATGTCTTGGTCTGGGTTGATACCTTTTAAATCTTTGATTGCAGTGCGAGCGCGAATTAATGCAACACCGCCCCCAGGAACGATACCTTCTTCAACTGCTGCGCGAGTCGCGTGTAATGCGTCTTCTACGCGAGCTTTCTTCTCTTTCATTTCAACTTCAGTTGCAGCACCGACTTTGATAACTGCGACACCGCCAGCGAGTTTAGCAACGCGCTCTTGTAATTTTTCGCGGTCATAATCAGAAGTTGCTTCTTCCATTTGAGCGCGGATTTGGTCAACGCGACCTTTGATTTCTTTAGAGTCACCAGCACCATCAATAATCGTGGTGTTTTCTTTGCTGATAACAACTTTCTTCGCGCTACCTAAATCATTTAAGCTTGCTTTTTCTAAAGTTAAGCCTAATTCTTCAGAAATCATTGTACCGCCAGTTAAAATAGCGATGTCTTGTAACATAGCTTTACGACGGTCACCGAAACCAGGGGCTTTAACAGCAGACACTTTGATAATGCCGCGAATGTTGTTAACCACTAAAGTTGCTAAAGCTTCGCCTTCTACGTCTTCAGCAATGATGATTAAAGAACGACCTTGTTTAGCAACGCCTTCTAAAACGGGAATTAATTCACGAATGTTAGAAACTTTTTTGTCGTAAATTAAAATGAGTGGGTTTTCTAATTCCGCACACATGGTTTGTTGGTTGTTGATGAAGTAAGGGGATAAATAACCACGGTCAAATTGCATCCCTTCAACAACTTCTAAAGTGTTCTCTAAACCAGAACCTTCTTCAACAGTGATAACGCCGTCTTTACCGACTTTTTCCATTGCTTCGGCAATTAAGTTACCGATAACGTCGTCAGAGTTAGCAGAGATTGTGCCTACTTGTGCAATCGCTTTGCTGTCTGCACAAGGTTTAGACATTTTTTTCAATTCTTGAACAGCAGTAGAAACCGCTTTGTCGATACCGCGTTTTAAATCCATAGGATTCATGCCAGCAGCAACAGCTTTCATGCCTTCAGTCACTAAAGCTTGTGCTAATACGGTTGCTGTTGTTGTGCCGTCACCAGCGATATCAGAAGTTTTGGACGCAACTTCTTTAACCATTTGCGCGCCCATGTTTTCATATTTGTTTTCTAATTCGATTTCTTTAGCAACGGAAACACCGTCTTTAGTGACAGTTGGAGAACCGAAAGCTTTATCTAAAACGACGTTACGACCTTTAGGGCCTAATGTTACTTTTACCGCATTCGCGAGAATATTAACACCGCGCATCATTGCAGAACGTGCATCTTCACCGAAACGAACTTGTTTAGCAGCCATCGTAAATAACCTCTAAATAAAAAATTTTAAAAATAGGATGGAATGAGATTGAAAAGACTAGGCTTATTCTAAAACGCCCATGATGTCTTCTTCGCGCATCATTAATAAATCTTCGCCTTCAACTTTCACTTCAGTGCCGGAATATTTACCGAAAACAACGGTATCACCAACTTTGACATCGAGCGGGCGCACAGTACCATTTTCTAAAATTTTACCTTTACCCACAGCAACCACTTTGCCACGGATTGGTTTTTCTTTAGCGTTATCAGGAATTAAGATACCACCAGCGGTTTTTTGTTCTTCTTCCATGCGTTTGATAACAACACGGTCATGTAAAGGACGAATTGCCATAAAGTAAATCTCCTTGAAATAGTAGAATCTAGCAATGTTGAGTTTTAAAGTGCGGCTTTTTTAATGATGCCGCTTTTTGTTAGAAAGCTGTTAGCAGGTGTGTTAGCACTCTTGCTCTTTGAGTGCTAATAATAAGATTGAAATGCGAGATGTCAAGAGGGAGGGGGGGTAAAAATTATGATTACAGTTTGGATAGGTAGGTTTTTAATTAAAATTAGAAGTTACGCAGTTGGCGTGAAAGACGCATCTTAAAAGGCATGAACCCAAAAAAATGCAATGAATATGATAATATAAACTTTCTGGTAGTAACACAGAAGAGCTATAGCTGTCTTGAAGTCAGTCGTGTGCAA
>CAZKST010000077.1:0-12002 GCA_964555395.1 uncultured Thiotrichaceae bacterium
AAACCATGAGATTGCATCATCAGGTTTTAAAGCAAGGGCTTTATCGTAACTTGCTATTGCTTCTGTATAGCGGTTTAAATCTTGAAGTACATATCCTAATAAAAACCATCCAAGTCTATTTTCATCATCTTTTTTAATTATTAGACAACTTATTGTTAAGTAATATTGTGTTTCCCCCATACAAGTTTTTAAATCAAATTCTTGTCCTTGATGACGATGAAAACATATTTCTTTGGCTAAGGTTAGCTCTAAATATTCAACTTCAATTTTTTCTAAAAAAACCGCTTTTGTTTTGGCGCGTTGCTCAAATAAAGCGGCTAATTGCTCATGTAATTTTAAAGCAACGTCTGATTGCCAATACTTTTTGTGTTTTGCATAATGTATCAATAAATCACGAATAGATTCATGCAAGAAAAAACGTTGCTCACTGCGTTTAAAACTCAGAATTTGCAAGCTTTGATACAACTCAATTAAAGGTTCTGCCGATTGATTTAATAAAAGCTGTAAAATCTCTCTATCTAAATAACGCGGCAAAGCTAACCGCCACGCATTTTCTATTAACTCATCAGGGAATTGGCGCGTAATACGTCTAAAAATCGCCATTTTACAATTAGCATGTTTAATTTCACTGGGGTCTAAAGTTCCATCAATTTGCTCAAAACAACGTTTTAAAGTTTCATCCTCTTGTGCTAAAGCAACAATATTTTGTCCTTCTTTAAGCAACTGAGCAACTAAATTTAAACCCACAACTAACCATAACGGCGAACCTTCAAAAGACAATTTATTTAAAACAGCTAATAAAGCGGCTAATTGTTCTGCATTATCACGAATAGCACAAATTTCAGCATACTTAGACTTAAAAACAACTTGTTTAATTTCTGATTCTTTAAAGCGCGGTAAATTATTTGCTTCAAGTTTCCAAATCTGAAACTCACGCCCCGCGACAATGACAATTGCCCCTTGCTCACTTAAAAACGTAAGCCAACGATTTATCCAATTTTTTAATGGATAAACACAAATATCTGAAGCAACTTCAAAAGTATTAGTTAATTGACTTTCAATCTGCTGCGACTTTAAAAATGCTTTAACGTCTAAATGCTCATAAGTATCAACCAAAATGACAGGATGCTTTTTACAAATCTTTTTTAACTCAGCCATTAAAAAAGCTTCCACATTTTCAGCAATCGCTTTCTTCTCTTTTTCAGTTTTAGCATTAAACACTTTAGAAATCGTACTTAACAAAGTGCTCAAATATTTATCCATCACCGCTGCAAATTGCTTTTCATGCTCCTCTTTAACATAAGTCTCAGCTAACGCCGTCCCCGCCGCTTGCAATTCAGGCGCGAAGGTTTTTAAACCCGTTTCCAACTGCATTTTTAAAGTGTCATACACCCCTTTTGCTTTCTGCACCGTCGGCGCAAATGAAGGCAAATTCGCCACTGACAAACTCAATAAAAACTCCGCCGCTGTTTTATAAGTCGATAACTGCTCAACATCAATAAACAAAAATTCCCGCTTCTGCTGCTCGCACCGCTGCACAAATTGCCGCAACAACCACGACTTGCCCAATCCGCCCTCACCCCGAATCGCCCACAACGCGCCAGTCGTTCCCTTCAATAACGCCTCAAACCGCTTAAGCTCCGCCTCACGTCCCACAAATTCCATCATGCTCTCCCCTGCATCCTGTCGCTATTTGACAATCACACATTATAAAAGACCTGCTAGGTTTCTAAAACCTAGCAGGTCTCTGTTTTAATTAATAGGCGTTATGGAGCTAGTTTTACCCTATTTCACAAACCCCGTCGACTCTGTCCCATCGGGGCGCGTGGGGTCAGGCAAATAAGCGCGATATTCTTTTAAATCTGTGTTTAAACTTGCATTTTTAATCACAACAGGACGTAAAAAAATCACCAGCTCGGTTTTAGTAAAACTATTATCACGATAAGCAAACGCATCGCCCACCACAGGCGTACGCGACAATACGGGCAATCCTTGTTTGTCTAAAGCCGTTTCATCTTGCATCAAACCGCCAATAATCGCGATGTCGCCATCATTGACTTTTAAAATCGATTCCATTTCCCGCACTTGAATTTCTGGAATATTATTCGTTACATTCGCCAACGCTAAATCAGGATTCGGGTCGGGTTTATATCCCAACAACCGCGAAATCGTCGGGCGCACATTTAAAGTCACTTGCCCACTGCCATCAATCTGCGGCGTGACATTCATAATCAAACCAATGGGCACAGAATTGATTTCTGTAGAATATACTGTACGAGAAACTGAATTTTGCGTTGCTTCTGTACGCTCCACATCAATGCTGAAATAAACAAGATTATCAACCACTTTTAACACGGCTGTTTGATTATTCAACGCCATTAATTTAGGACTGGATAATACTTTTGTCGTACCAAATTTTTCCAATAAACGCACTTTTGCGGATAAATCACCAAATTTGCTGCTGCTATTCTTGTATTCAAATAAATAGAACGGTGCAGTGGCGATATTCGCGCCTAAAAGTTGTTGTGAATAAGTAAAATCGCCATCAATCCGTTGCCAATCAATCCCCGCTTGATAATCGTTATTTAAACGCACCTCGACAATGGTCGCTTCAATCAAGACTTGCCGCTGCGCACTTTCTAAAACAGCATCTAAAAACTTTTCAATTTCAGCTTGTTGTCGCCGCGTCGCCCAAACAGTCACAATGCCCGACTCTGGATTGATAATTACGTTATTTGCAGTATCCGCCGATGAACCATTGCCACGATAACTACTTAAAATTGATTGAATATTTTTCTGTAAAGTTTCCCAAAAACGATTATTTGAGGTATTTCTAACAGAGGTTTTTGAGTTATTGGAATCACTACCGCCTGCGCCACTCGCATTTGCCGCGCCAATATTGGTCGTGCCCGTTGTTGAAATTTGTGTAGCAATAGACACATCGCCGCTACTTTCCCGCGTCATATTAACGTAATTCACTTTATAGGTTTTCATCAAAGGCTTATCAGGAAAAATGCTCAAATAGCCTTGTTGCAAATCTAAAGTGTAAGCAATTTCAATTTGTTTACTAATCCGCTCTAAAATCTGCGGCAAAGTTTGCTCTATCGCATTTAGTGCAATATAACCTTTAATATCAGGATGAATATCAATGTTTAAATTCGCTTCGCGGGCTAAAGTAAACAAGAGTTTATCCGCTGGCACACCATCTACCACAATTGTATAAGTCGCAAGCGGTTTAATCGGTTGCGGGGGAGGTAATAAGGGGGGAAGTTGTTGAATAGGCGGTGGAATATCACGGTTAGTGGTATCAACCAGTTGTTGTGAATTGAGATGTCCAGGCGAGGGTGTAGGAGGTTGCGGTGCACAACCTGATAACCCTAACACCAACAAACTGAATTCTAAAGAGTAAAGTATACGGGTGGGCAACATAAGGAAGCAGGAAAAAGCCTTGATGTTCTAGTGATTGAATAAAGGGTTGTAACCTGGTAATTGCGTTACGTCCACTTCATCAATTTGTTCAGGTTTTAGGAAGCGTTCAGCATATTTTAAATAAATTTGTTCATGTATAAAAACATCAAATAAATCAGGGTCTATATGATTTTCTAATTTCATACGCCCCAAAATGGTTAATGCTTCTGATAACTTCATGGCTTTTTTATAAGGACGGTCGCCCGCAGTCAGTGCTTCAAAAATATCCGCAATACCCATCACGCGTGCTTGCACTGACATTTGTTCGCGTGTCAAGCCTTTAGGATAGCCTTTGCCATCCATGCGCTCATGGTGTCCGCCCGCATATTCGGGCACATTGCGCAAATATTTGGGATAGGGTAAAGACTCTAACATATTAATCGTTGCAACAATGTGATAATTAATTACTTGTCGCTCTTCATTGGTTAATGTGCCACGGGTAATGCACAGATTATAAACTTCACTTTCCGTTAATAAAGGTTGGCGAATACCATCAGGGGCATCCCATTGTAACAATGCGATTTGTTTAACCCGTTCTTTGGCAGCATCAGACATAAATTCTGCACCCACATTATATTGTCTAATAAAATCGCGTTGTTGATTAAGCTGTTGATTTTTTTCTGCAAGTTGTTGCTGGGCTGCTACCATGTCAAACGCTTGTCCTTGTTGTAAAGCGGCGACTTGGGCTTTTAACATTGCTAATTCTGCGTCCCGTTTGAGCACTTCAAAACGGGTGTCGACTAAATGAATGCGGTCATAAATGGTTTCTAATTTTGTTGCTTTATCAACTACATATTCGGGTGTGGTGATTTTTCCACAATCATGTAACCATGCTGCTACTTTTAATTCGTAGCGGTCATCATCATCCATGCGAAAATCTTTCAACGGTCCCGTTTGAATATTTGCCGCTGCTTCTGCTAGCATCGCAGTCAGTTCAGGCACACGGCGACAGTGTCCGCCCGTGTAAGGGGATTTATCGTCAATTGCATTTGCAATTAACTCAATAAAGGCTTCAAATAAATGGCGTTGTTCTTCAAGTAAACGTTGATTGACTAAAGCAACAGCAGCTTGTGAGGCTAAAGATTCTACTAATTCTTGGTCAAACTCACTGAAAAACGTAATATCGCCCGTGGCAGGGTCTTTAGCATTTAACAATTGCAAAACGCCAATAATTTCATCTTCATTATTGCGCATCGGCACTGTTAAAAAGGATTGAGAACGATATCCCGTTTGTAAATCAAAATTGCGTGTACCAATAAATTCAAAATCAGTATTGGAATAAGCATCAGGAATATTAATGGTTTTACCTTGCAATGCCGCACATACTGCGACCATTTTTAAATTGGGCGAATGGTCATCGGTATACATTTTTAAAGGTGGAAAAGGAATGGGTTCACCACTTTTTCCCCCTTTATAAATATTTAGACTATCGTTTAACATAATTTCAAATTTTAAACAGTCGTCTTCGGTGCGCGTGTATAAAGTGCCACCGTCGGCGAAGGTAATCCGTTTCGCTTCTTTCAAAATAAGTTCAAGTAAACGCGTCCCGTCTTTTTCTGCGGACAGGGCAATCCCAATTTGATTGAGCGATTTAAGACGTGCTAGCGCGTCATCCATTACCACACGGTTTTCCTCCGCCTTGTTTATCATTCATTACCAATACTCTAAAAAAAATACCTTTTCGTCAGTCTGCTACGCTTGTTGCGCAGCTTGCAAAGTGTTTTCCAGTAAACTTGCAATGGTCATCGGTCCCACGCCGCCTGGAACGGGAGTTATCCAACTGGCGCGTGCTTGGGCACTGCTAAATTCTACATCCCCACATAAACTGCCATTGGCTAAGCGGTTAATACCGACATCAATCACGACCGCCCCTTGTTTTAACCAGTCGCCTTTAACAAATTCGGGAATCCCTACCGCCGCGACGACAATATCCGCTTGTTTTACATGCTCAATTAATGCACGGGTGCGGCTGTGGCAAATAGTTACTGTACAACGTGCTGCTAATAATTCTAACGCCATTGGACGACCCACAATATTAGATTGTCCAATCACCACCGCATTTGCGCCGATTAAATCTAAGCCCGTATGCGCTAATAAAGTCATCACGCCTTTAGGGGTACATGGACGTAAAGCGGGTTGTTTCAAGGCTAAACGACCAATGTTATAAGGATGAAAACCATCTACATCTTTGTGTGGCAAAATATGCTCGGTGACGCGGTCAGCATCAATACCTGCGGGTAACGGTAATTGTACTAAAATGCCGTGAATACGCGGGTTTGCGTTTAACTGGTCAAGTAAAGCTAATAATTCTGTTTCGGTTGTAGTAGCAGGCAGATGATAGGCTTCAGAATGAAAGCCAACTTCTTCACATGCGGCGCGTTTATTGCGAACATAAACTTGAGAGGCGGGATTTTCACCCACTAAAACCACGGCTAAACCCGGCGCGCATAAACCAGCGGCAAGGCGTTGTTCAACAGAAGTTTTGATTGATTGACGTAAAGCGTTTGCAACTGCTTTACCATTTAAAATCTGTGCTGTCATAATGATTTAAAATAAAGCCATAAATATCGTTTTTTGAAAAAAATTCGCTAAAAAGGATACGCTGTATCCGTTTAAAAAGCAAAAAGAAGTCCTATAACAGTGCACTTTGTTATTTAAATGACTGGAGTTTTCATTCTCTCTATTTCAATACCTTGGATTGGGCAATACTTATTTTTCAATATTAAAGTATAGATTCACGGGCTCATTTTGTCGTTTTAACTGTAAATTCAACTGACTAGCACCTGCTAATTGTTGAATAATCGTTAAACCTTTAAGTGGTGAATCTAAGGCAATACCATTAACACCAGTCACTACGTCACCCGCTTGTAAACCAAATTTATCAAATAGGGCGGGTTCTTTGCCTTGACTGATTTTATAGCCAATAAATTGCCCGTTTTCGTTGGCGGGCACGGCGCGCACAAGTGGCAATAAACTTTGTGGATTTTCCACTAATTTCTGTTGAAATTGCCCCAGTAATTTAGCGGGCGGTAAATCACTATTAACAGTATTATTATTGTTTGTCGCTACCGAATTATTCACAATAGCGACACGCCCATTTTTTGCCTCTGGACTGCTAAAGCGTAACGTTTCTAAACGTCCATTGCGCGATAAAATCACCCAACGCGGATGAACTTCTTGCAATGTACTGTTTGCAATCGCTTGTCCTGTTTTATAACGTTTTGCCGTCGCGCCACTTTCTGCAATCATTGCAAAGGACTCACTCGGAGTTTGTACATTGTAATACACCCCGTGTAATTGTAATTTTAGCTGAGTATCGGGCGGCGGTTGTTTATTATTACTTGTTGCGGCGGCGGCTACACCAAATAATTGCGCGTTTAATAAAGGATTGATGTCGATAGTTTGAACAACGGGCGCGTTAGACAGATTTACTGGACTTTCACTTTTTGCTTGAGGCATTGATAAAGGCAAAGTTTGCAAAAAACTGATAACTAAATACGTTGAAAAATAGCCCAGTAACGCGGTTAACGTGAGATTTAACAACCAACGTGTAACAACGACCCCTTGTTGAATTCTATTCATGTTTCTATCCTTTTACACGAAGATTGTAGGGTGGAATAGCGTAGCGTATTCCACCATGGGATTCTGCAAAAGCTGAGCAAAAACAGAGTCTCAACCGCAAAGTGGAATGGTGGAATACACTTTGCTGTTCCACCCTACAACATTGACTTAATTCATTAATTACCATTAACGCATCAAAGGTCTGACCTGTTGCGCAATCAAGCGAATTCCCGCTTCTATCACTTCAGGCGGTTGTGCGTAGCTAATACGAATACATTCATGGACATGTGCGCCCATATTCTCCAAGCCCACAAAAAAATATTGACTCGGAATCACTAATACCCCGCTCTGCTTTAACTGCTCATACAACGCTTGACTGCTAATCGACAAACCTTCAAACCATAACCACAAGAAAAATGCCCCTTCAGGTTTATGCAAATGGTAATTCATCCCCTCAAAATATTGATGAATCCAAGCGACTGCTTGCTGCATTTTCTGCTCATAATAAGGACGAATAATTTCTTGACTTAGGCGCAAAATATCACCCGTCCGCACCATTTCCAATGCCATCACTGCCCCGACACTGTTCGGCGCGAGGGTTAAAATTGCACTCACTCGAGATACAGCATCAATGACCGCTTCATTGCCAATAATGATACCTGTTCTACTGCCGGGTAAGCCCAATTTTGACAAGCTTAAACATAAAATAATATTTTCATCCCAATACGGCTCAACTTCCGTAAAACTAATATTAGGAAAGGGCGTACCATACGCCGCATCAATAATCAACGGAATATCATGCTGTCGCGCTAATGCGGCTAAACCGTGAATTTCCTCATTAGTTAACATATTCCCCGTTGGATTGGTCGGGCGCGAAACACACATTGCACCAATACTGTCATCAATCTTGAGTTGACTAAAATCAACATGATATTTAAATAAACGATTAGGCAAATGCTCAATTATCGGCGCGCAGGCGACAAAAAAATCCTCGCTTAACCCAATATCCCGATAACCAATATACTCAGGCGCGAGCGGCAACAAAATTTTCTTTACTTGCCCTGCTTGAAAATGTCCTGCAAAGAGATTAAACAAGGTAAAAAAAGCAGCTTGACTCCCATTAGTTAATGCCACATTCTTTGCCGTGATTTGCCAACCATATTGCTGTTTTAATAACTCTGCAACGGATTGATTAAATTCATCAAAACCTTGCGGAGCATCATAATTACCTAACATCCGTTCAAATTCATTGCCATTTGCTAAAATAGAGTGAATACGTTGACGTAAGTAAGTTTGAATCTCAGGAATTTGACTAGGATTACCTCCCCCGAGCATTAAAACGGGTTGAGCACTGGCTAATGCTTTTCCTAAATCATCCATCAATTGCAAAATTCCTGATTTACGGGTAAATTTTTGCCCAAATTGTGAAAATTTCATAATATCCTTAATGTGGGTTTTATCTGTTTTTTGTTATTTTAATCGCTTAGAAGCACTTTTAATTTTTAAGGAAATGCTAAATTTGTGGTAAAAAGCGGGGCTATTTAACCTTATTTGCATAATCACCACAATTACATATCATAATAAACATATTTTTTTACAAAAATGGCACGTTTTTATCATGATAAATGAGCTATTAATCTCAATATTATAAATAAGAATAACGCTATTTTTTGCTTGCTCTAGTCCTTATAATTAAATAAAACGGCGATTTTTTGTATGGATTCCTCATTTTTTGCTTTCATTCGTTCTGCTATCAGCTCCAAGATGCGTATGTTTCACTCATTAAAACACAGAATTACAGCGTTATTCTTGCTGTTAATGATTCCTATATTTCTGTTCTTATCTTATAACAGTTATATGGAAACAAGTGATGCTTTGATTGAAAGTTATAATTCCTTACAAAAACAAACAGAAGATAATATTGCAAATGCTTTAAAATTAGTGGATAGCGGTTATAAAATTTTTGAAACTCCGTTAGATGAACGTCTAAAAGAAGCTTTTCAACCTTTTATTCAAGCCTATCAAAAAAGCGGTGCAAATCCTGCTTTAATTAATTTAGAAGAACTACGCAAAAATTTGGAAAAAACTTTAAATTTAGATTTAGATTTATACATTATTAATAAAGAAGGAATTGTTGCTTATACAACTTACAGTATTGACTTAGGTTTAGATTTTAAAAAAGAATTTCCAGAATATTTTAGAAAACTAGATTATATTCGCGAACAAAAACCTTTCTTTGCAGACCGCATTACGGCTGAAGCAAAAACAGGAGAATTGCGCAAATTTGTTTATATGCCTACACCTGATAAACATTATTTATTAGAATTAGGCGTAACTATTAAAAACTTTCCTAATTTCTTAGCAGAAATGGACCCCGTACGCATTGCGGAGAAATTGAAAGAATTTAATCCAATGTTAAAGAATATTCGTTTATTTAACCGTTCAGGTTTATATGTATTAGGCAATCCCGATGATAAATTAGATGCGGCAACGAAACGGATTATTTACGACTTAGAAGTTACCAATAAACCTTTTCATGAAGAAACTGATTTAAAGAATAACTTGCTTAAACGTTATATTTTAATAGATTTGAATAATCGTCGTACTTCCTCTCAAAATGACCCAACAGTTTTAACCAATATTCCAATTCCACGCAGCATGTTAGAAGGCTCTAGTATTTCTAGTGATGTAGTAGAATTAGTTTATGATAAAAATCATATTAGAAATATTTTAAATCGCCAATTAGCACAAAGTGGATTAATTATGATAATTGGAATGCTTGTAATCATTTTCTTTACCTATATGATTGCGGCTTATATTTGTCATCCTATTTTAAATCTTACCCGCGCAGCACGTTTATTAGCCAAAGGACAATGGCATCAAAATTTACCCGAAAAACGCCCCGATGAAATCGGCGAATTATCGCGGGTATTTAATCAAATGTCGCAACAATTAGAAGATTCTTTTGCTACTTTAGAAGCTAAGAATGCCGATTTAAAACGCTTAGATAAATTAAAAGACGAATTTTTAACAAATACTTCTCACGAATTAAGAACGCCTTTAAATGGCATTATTGGTTTAGCAGAATCATTATTAGATGGTGCAGCAGGCAATTTAACCGAAACCACTAAATTTAATTTAGCCATGATTGTTTCTAGTGGTAAACGTTTAGCAAATTTAGTGAATGATATTTTAGATTTCTCACGCTTACGCCATCATGATTTGAATCTATTTATTTCAGCCGTTGATATTTATTCTGTGGTTGAAATTGTAAAAATTGTAACGCAACCTTTGCTCAGCCATAAAGAAGTACAGGTCGTTAATTTGATTGCTAAAGATACCCCTTGTGTCGATGCTGATGAAAATCGTATTCAACAAATTTTATATAATTTGATTGGTAACTCGATAAAATTCACAGATAAAGGTTCAATTACTATTACTGCTCAAGTACAAATTCCACCGATATTGCCTGAACAATTTTCACAATCTCAAGTTTCTTTACAAAACCATTTATGTATTACCGTTGAGGATTCTGGTATTGGTATTTCAGAAGAAAACTTACCCCATATTTTTGAATCTTTTGAGCAAGTAGATGGTTCATCAGCGCGGCATTATGGCGGCACAGGCTTAGGTTTAGCGGTAACGCGGCAATTAGTAGAATTACATGGTGGGCATATTTTTGTTGAATCAAAATTAGGCATTGGTTCAAAATTTACTTTCACTTTACCTTTAAGCAATAAAAAGAAAATTGTTGAGGAACAAACTGAAAACACGGTTACAACAACACACCGTCATTATGTTTCTACCAATTTTCTCTCAAGTAATGAATCTTATTTTCTGGATAAGCAAACATTGCCAACCGTTGCAACAGAAACACAAACGGAAGAAGGGCAATTTAAAATTCTGGTGGTGGATGATGAACCTATTAATCATCAAGTGTTAATTAATACTTTATATTTGCATCATTACACGATTATCCCCGCAAATTCAGGGCAAGAAGCGTTAGATTTATTAGAAGGTGGCTTGCAACCTGATTTAATTTTATTAGACATTATGATGCCGCGGATGACGGGTTATGAAGTCGCAAAAGTCATTCGGCAAACATGGCGTGCGAGTGAATTACCTATTCTATTGCTCACTGCTAAGAATCAATTAAATGATTTAGTGATTGGATTAGAATCAGGTGCAAATGATTACATTACTAAACCGATTGCTAAAGAAGAATTGTTAGCAAGAATAAAAACACATTTATGTTTAAAACAAACCAGTGATGAAAATCAACGTTTATTAATGCTTAATAAACAAGCTAAAGAAATTGCTGAAGTGGCAAACCAAGCAAAAAGCGCGTTTCTTGCTAATATTAGCCATGAATTACGCACGCCTTTAAATGCAATTTTGGGTTACACTTCTTTAGTCAGTGAAATTGCAGAAGAGCAAAATTATCAAGATATTATTTATGAATTACAAAAGATTCAAGTTGCAGGCAAAAATCTATTAGCTATTGTGAGTGATGTATTAGATTTAACCAAAATTGAAGCTGAAAAAATGGAAGTCCATCCAATCCATTTTAATATTTATCAAATGGTGCGCGATGTGGTTGTCATTATTAAACCTTTAGTGGGGACAAATGAATTAATTGTACAATGTCCTAACACTTTAGGAATGGCGTTTAATGATGCAAGTAAGATTCATCAAATTTTACAAAACTTATTAAGCAATGCGGCAAAATTTACTCAGCGCGGCAAAATTACTTTACAAGCAAGTGTCGTGGATGGTTGGCTTAAATTGAATGTAATTGATACAGGGATTGGAATTGATAAGAGTAAGTTAAATGAAATTTTTGAACCTTTTACCCAAGTCGATAATTCTACAACGCGCCAATATGAAGGAACGGGTTTAGGGTTAACGATTTGTCGTCATTTGTGTCAATTGGTAGGGGGTTTTATTGAAGTTGAAAGTGAATTAGGAAAAGG